>CAZCJX010000004.1:0-71038 GCA_964499205.1 uncultured Actinomycetes bacterium
ACGCGCCCTACTCGTCGACCGGCGACGGCGTGCACAACCCCACGCTGATCGCGCCCGGCTCGTACATCGCCTCGGCGCGCGCCATCACCGGCGTGGTCACAGACGCCAACTCGACGCCCTTCGATCTCACCGACCCCAACAACCCGCGCACCGTGCCGACCCAGTGGGACGCGTACTACACGGTGGCGCTGGGCACCTCGATGGCGACCCCGCACGTCAGCGGTGTCGTCGCCCTGATGCTGCAGGCGGCGCCGTCGCTGACGCCGGACCAGGTCAAGCAGATCCTCGTCGCCACCGCGACGCCGATGGCGGGCTGCCCGGCCACCGCCTGCGGCGCGGGCTACGTCAACGCCATGGCCGCGGTGCAGAGGGCGCGCCAGGTGGCCGACCAGCCGCCCGTCGCGGTGCTCTCGGCCACGCCGTCGGTCGGCGGCTCGCCGCTCACCGTCACCCTCGACGCTTCGGCTTCGTACGATCCCGACGGCAACGTCACCCAGTACCGCTGGGACTTCGACGGCAACGGCACCGTCGACTACGTCAGCACCACGCCGGTCGTGACGCACACCTACACGACCGGCCGCTGGACGCCGGCGGTGAGCGTCGTCGACAACCTCGGCGTCGCCTCCGCGACCGTGTCGGCGTCGGTCCTCGCCGACGACCCGCCGCTGGCGTCCGCGTCGGTCCCCGGCAACGGCAAGTACGGGGCGTCGCTCACCTTCGACGGCAGCGGATCGAGCAGTCCCGACACCACCATCGCCAGCTGGAGCTGGAGCTTCGGCGACGGCACCACGGCGAGTGGCAGGGTGGTGTCGCACACCTACACGCAAGCCACGCCCGGCAGGTCCCTCTTCGTCTGGACGCTGACGGTGACCGACTCGTTCGGCCGCACCGACAGCACCAGCGGGACCATCAAGGTCACGCCTGCCTAGACCGAGCCGGGTGCCGAGGGGCGTCGCGACCTGGACCCTTGCGGCGCCCCTCCTACTCCCCTGCCACGCGCGGGAACCTCACGCGCGCGGGAGCAGAAACGCGGTCAGCGTGCGGTTGAGCAGGTCGGCGCGCTCCCACTGCAGGAAATGCCCGGCGCCGGGAACGACGAAGGGACCGACGCAGCCGGGAAACGCCACCGCCATGCGCTCGGGGAACTGCCGCGGCACCACGTGGTCCTCGGGCCCGTAGAGCACCACGGTGGGGACATGCACCGGTTCGAACATGCGCGGGATCTCCACCACCGGGCGGCGGCCGCAGACGAACTCGTAGATGCCCCAGGAGTGGCGCAGCTTCTCGGCGTCGAGGAACGGCTCGACCATGAAGTCGACGGCGGCGGGGGTGAACGAGCCGGGCGCGGCCCAGAAGCGGTGGCCGTAGAACTCGGCGACGTAGCGGCGCCGCTTCTCAGGGGTGTGGAGCTCGGCGATGAGCGCGTCGGCGTCGCTGCCCTGGCGGACGAAGTAGTCGGCGGCGGGCCGCATCTCGCGGGGCGGGTCGTCGGGGATGCCGGCGGCGCGGTAGGCGTCGTCGAGGCTGGGCGGCACGGTGTTGAAGAGCACCATGCGCTCCACCAGCGGGCTGAAGCGCAGCGCGAGGTCGATGGCCACCACGCCGCCGAGGTCGCCGCCGGACACGTCGCAGCGGGTGTGGCCGAGCACCTCGGTGAGCAGCGCGTGCATGTCGCGGCCGTAGGCGGCGGGGTCGTAGCGGCCGTCGGGGGCGAGGCCCGAGGCGCCGAAGCCGCGCAGGTCGGGGACGATCACCTCGAAGCCGGCGGCGGCCAGCGGAGCGACATTGCGCCACCAGATGCGCATCGTCTCGGGATAGCCGTGCAGCAGCAGCAGCGGGCGCCCGCCGGCGCCCTCGCGCAGGTAGCCGATGCGCACGCCGGTGGAGAGGTCGGCGTGGTGCACCGCGAAGCGGTTGGGGTCGAGGTCGGCGTCGCTCATGTCGGCAGGCGGCGAATGGAACCACATCGCCGGGGGTTGCGGCCGGACCGGGAGGTGGCGTATAGTTAGCATAGCTAATCACTATGGGAACCTCAGAGACACCCCGCAGCCCGGTCCGGAGCAGGAACGCAGCCGGTGGCGGCAGCGCCACGCTCGGCGTCGACGCGCACGACGTCGCCAACCGGCTGCGCCCCGTGCTGCTCCAGCTCAACCGCCACCTCCGCCGTGAGACCCACGCGCTGGGCCTGACCAGCGGCCAGGTCACCGTGCTCAGCCACATCCGCACCTCGCCGGGCATCGGCGTCAACGAGCTGGCCGCGCGGGAGGGGATGTCGGCGCCGAGCATGTCGGGACACGTCGACCGGCTCGAGTCGGGCGGCTTCGTCGAGCGGCTGCGCGCCGAGACGGGTGACCGCCGCCGGGTCGGCCTGACCATCACCAAGGCGGGCGTGCGCGCCCTCGACGACGTGCGCCGCCGCCGCACCGCCTGGCTGTCGCGCCGCCTGGAGATCCTCGATCCCGCCGACCTGGCCCGCGTCGACGCCGCCATCGAGTCCCTGGCACGGCTCATGGAGGTGCAGCCGTGAGCGCCATGCAGGTGCTGACGCACGCGCGCACCTTCGACAGCCTGCGCAAGCACCGCAACTACCGGCTCTACTTCGGCGGCCAGGTGGTCTCGGTGACCGGCACCTGGGTGCAGAACGTCGCCCAGGCCTGGCTGGTGGTGGTGCTGAGCCACTCCTCCCCGCTCGCCGTCGGCGTCCTCGCCGCCTGCCAGTTCGGACCCTACGCCCTGCTCGGCCTGCTCGGCGGCGTCGCCGTCGATCGCCTCGACTACCGCAGGACGCTGCTCTTCACCCAGAGCGCGATGATGGCCACCGCCGCGGTGCTCGGCGTGCTCTCGTTGACCGGCGTGGCCCAGGTGTGGATGGTCGACGCCATCGCCGCCGGCAACGGCCTGGTGCTGGTGCTCGACACCCCGGCGCGGCAGTCGTTCACCATCCAGATGGTGGGGCGCAGGGAGCTGCCCAACGCGGTGGCGCTCAACTCCTCGCTGTTCAACGCCTCACGCATCATGGGCCCCGGCCTGGGCGGGCTGATCATCGCCACCGCCGGCGTCGGCGTCTGCTTCCTGATCAACGCGGTGAGCTTCATCGCGGTGATCGCCGGGCTGATGATGATGCACCCCTCGGAGTTCCACCCGGTGCAGCGTGCCGACCGCAGCACCTCGATGCTGGCCGGCATGAAGCAGGGCCTGGGCTACGCGCGCAACACGCCGCGCGTCCGCCTCATCCTCCTGATGATGCTGGTTGTTGCCACCATCGGCGTGAACTTCAACGTCATGCTGCCGGTGCTGGCCCGCGTCACCCTGCACAGCGGCGCCGAGGTGTTCGGCCTGCTCAGCGCCAGCTTCGGCGGCGGGGCGCTGGCCGGCGCGCTGGTGGCGGCGTCGATGTCACGGGCGCCGATACGGGTGCTGATCCTCGCCGCCGGCGGCTTCGGGCTCTTCGAGATGCTGCTCGCCTTCCAGACCACCACGCCGGGGGCGATCATCGCCCTGGCCCTGGTCGGGGTCTGCTTCACGCTCTACACCGCCAACAGCAACTCCACGCTGCAGCTGGCCGTGCCCGACCAGCTCCGCGGCCGGGTGATGGCCCTCTACGCCTACGTCTTCTTCGGCACCGCCCCGCTGGGCGGCCTGCTCGCCGGCTGGCTGGCCGACACCGGCGGGACCCGGCTCGCCTTCCTCGTCGCCGGGGCGGCGGGGGTGGTGATGTCGACCTACGGGCTGCTGCGCACCGGCGGCGCCCAGAACCTGCGCACCCGGCTCTCGCAGCGGCGGCGGCGGCGGCGCGAGACCTTCGACATCCCCGGCGGCACCGCCGTGCCACGGGAGTAGCCCCCGAAGGCACCCCCGGCCTCCCGGCTCGAACCTGTGCCCATTGCTATCATGAGTGCCTACATTGGAGGTGTAGCTCATGACCGATCGCGAGGGCGACGCCCTGGAGCGGGCCGCCACTGAGCTGGATCCCGGCGAGAGCGCCGAGGAGAAGGCGCGCCGGCTCCGGCCCGAGCTGGAGAAGTCCGCCAGCGAGAGCGAGGCCAAGGAGGACCAGGACCTGAGGTCGGACAGCGCCGCCCCCGAGCGGGCGTCCGAGGGTGTCGCCGAGCACGAGCGCGACATGGTTCGCCGCGGCTTCGAGAAGGAAGGCCCGCCCGAGTGATCGCCGCGCCGGCCCGGTGGGTTGCGTGCCCGCCGGGCCGGCTCGCGGCGCGAGCGCCGCTCAGCGGCCCCGCAGCAGCGCCAGCAGCTCGGCCTGGGAGTGCACGTCGAACAGGCTGTAGATGGCGGCGAGGTGGTTGCGCACCGTCCCCGCGCTGAGGAAGAGGTCCTGGGCGATGGTGGGGACGCGGTCGCCGGCGAGCAGCCGGATGAGGATCTGCCACTGGCGGCTGGAGAGGCGGTTGAGCTCGGGGTGCTCGCTGGCCGAGGGCAGCCGCTCGATCCCCTCGATGAACCCCGCGCCGCGCAGCTCGGCCACGATGTGCTGCAGCCGCGTCTCCAGGTCGCTGAGCCGGGCGGCGGCGGGCAGCGACTCCTCTGCCTGGTGGGGCAGCAGCACGAAGCCCACCGGCGGCGGGTCGTCGGCGGTGAGCGGCACCAGGGCGATGACGAGGGGCACCCAGGTGCCGCTCTCGTGGCGCAGCCGCACCTTGCGGCAGACGATCTCGCCCACGGCGGCCTCGGCCGCCGCCCTGAGCAGGCCGCCGGCGTCGTCGGGGTGGGCCAGGGCGATCAGGGGGAGACCGATGTAGTCCTCCTGGGTGCCGCCCAGGAGGGTGGGCATCTCCGAGCTCACCGAGACGATCCGCCACTGCGCGTCGGCGGTGCCGACCACCAGGGGCTCCACCCACACCAGCGGTCCCAAGCGGCGGCCCCTCTCGTCGGCGGGCACCAGCAGCACGACCGCCGAGCGCATGCCGTCGAGGTCGACGGCGCGGGTCCAGTTGAGCACCTCGTGCACCTTCCCCCGGGCATCGATGAGGCGCCGCCTGGCGCGGTAGGCGTCGACGTTGCCGGCGCTCAGTGCCTCCAGCGAGTGCCGCACCGCTGCCTGGTCCTCGAAGCCGATCAGCTCCCACCAGAGGCGGCCGGTCACGGCGTCGAGGGCGAGGCCGGCCAGCTCCGCCGCCGCCTGGTTGGCGGCGACGATCCGAGCCTCGGGCAGGGTGATGACAGCGGCGGCAATGTCGAGCGACTGCAGCGCCTGGTGGTGCACCAGGGAGGCGCCGGCGAGCAGCTCGGTGCGCAGCGCAGCGCGCTGTTCCGGCCGCGGCCCGGCCCCGTTCTCCGGCGGCACGCTGCTCCCTGTCATCCGCGCCGATTACGCTACACGCCAGTCCCGGTTTGCGCGAGAGGGTTCCTGTCCGTTTGGCGCCTGGCAGAAAACAGCGCCATGTCACAGGGCAGATGACGCACTGTCGGAGCGGGGTTCGCCGGACTCGCGCAAGACTGCAAAGCAATGGGAGGCTCGAAAGACAATGCGTGGGGCCTGCTCGCGCGCATCGCACGGGTGCGCTGGGCGGCCCTCGCGCTGGCCGCATCGTATGCCGTGTTCGGCCGGGCGCCCGGCACCTCACCGGTCTGGCTGGTGGCCGGCGTCGTGCTGGCGACTGCACTCAACGGCGCAGTCACCCTGCACACCCGCCTGCCCCGCCTGACCCCCGGCGCGATGGCGGCGGCCACCGTGGCGGCCGACTGCCTGTGGATCGCCGCCGCGGCCGTGGTGGTCAACACCACCCAGCCCGGCCTCACCCCGGTGATCGGCGCCATCGCGCTGAGCTCCGAGTGCGCGCTGCTCTGGGGCTGGCAGGGCGCGGCGGGGTCGCTGGGCCTCGCCGTGGGCGGCCTGCTCGGGGTGGGGCTGGTGCAGCGGCACCACCTGGTCGGTCTCGACGGCGGCAGCAGCCTGGTCCACCAGGCGGCCGCCGTGGCGGTGTCGGCGGCCTTCGCCGCGGTCGCCTCGGCAGTGCTGCGCGAGCAGGGCGGGCAGCTCGTCGACCAGTCGGCGGCGCTGGCCCGGCACGCCCGCACCGACCACCTCACCGGGCTGGCCAACGACCTCGCCCTGCGCGAGGCGGTCGAGGCCCTGGGCGCGGCGCCGTACGGTCTGCTGCTGGTCGACGTCGACGGCATGCGTTCCACCAACGTGGTCTACGGGCACCAGGCGGGCGACGAGATGCTGCTGGCCATCGCCCGGGTGCTGCTGGCGCTGTGCCGCCCCGGCGACCTCGCCGTGCGCCTCGGCGAGGACGAGTTCGTGCTCCTGCTGCCAGGCGCCGGCAAGGCGCGGGCCGAGGCGCTGGCCGAGAAGCTGCGCCTGGCGGTGCAGGGGGTGGCCGTGTCGGCCGGCGACGTGCGGATCTGCGCCGGGGTGGCCTGGAGCGCCGGCGACGACGGCGTCGATGCCGTGCTGGCGCGCGCCGACGACGCGCTCTTCGCCGCCAAGGCGCGCGGCGGCGATCTCGTGGTCACCCAGGGCGAGGCGAGCGGCGCCGGGCGGCGGCGCTGGCGCTCGGCGGTGGAGTCGGTGCTCGGCTCCGACCGGGGCGTCTACCCCGTCTACCAGGCGATCGTGCGCGTCGAGGACGGATGCCCCACCGGCTGGGAGGCGCTGAGCCGGCCGCTCGACTGGCCCGCCGACGCCGGTGTCGAGGGGATGTTCCTCACCGCCCACCGCATGGGTCGCGGCCGCGACCTCGACTGGCGCTGCCGCCGCAACGCGCTCTCCGAGGCGTCGCGCCTGCCCGGCGACCTCTACGTCAACGTCAACCTCGGCGCCCTGGCCGACCCGGTGCACGACGTCGACCAGATGCTGCTGCTCTGCGATTGGGCCAAGCGCAACCCGAGCAGCGTGGTGCTGGAGCTGAGCGAGCGCGACGCCGTCCCCGACCTCGACCGCCTGCGCCGCGTCCTGGCCGGCTACCGCGACGCCGGCTTCCGGGTCGCCGTCGACGACGTCGGGCAGGGGCAGACCACGCTGGAGCTGCTGCTGGCGGTGCGCCCCGAGTTCGTCAAGCTGGCCCAGCCGCTGGTGCAGGCGGCGCGGGTGGACACCACGGCGCGGTCGGGGGTGAGCGCCATGGTCGGCTTCGCCCACGACACCGGCGCGGCGGTGGTGGCCGAGGGGGTCGAGGATGACGCCGACCGCGCCCTCTGCGCCGACACGCGCATCGACCTGGCCCAGGGGTGGCTGTTCGGCCGTCCCCAGCCGGCCGACCGTCTGGCCGGCTGACCTCGTACGATCCCCAGTCGCAGCGCGCCAATCCCCGCCAGTTGGAAGGAGCAGAGATCGTGAGCGAGCCGTTCGCCTGGACACCGACGCCGGAGCAGGTGGCCCAGAGCCGGCTGCGTGGCTTCCTCGACAAGCTGGGCTGCGCCGACCTCGCCGCCTTGCAGGCGCGCGCCCGCGACGACGTCGACGGGTTCTGGGAGGCGGTGGTCGACGACATCGGCATCGGCTGGTCGCGCCGCTTCGACCGCGTCCACGACGCTTCCGAGGGCATCGCCTGGACGCGCTGGTGGATCGGTGGCCGGCTCAACCTCGCCGCCAACGCGGCTGACCGGCACGCCGCGGCGACGCCCGGCAAGCCGGCGGTGATCTGGGAGGGCGACGACGGCGAGGTGCGCACCCTGACGTTCGCGCAGCTTGCGGCAGAAACGTCGCGCGCCGCGGGGGCGCTGCGCGCGCTGGGCGTCGGCCCCGGCGACGCCGTCGGGCTCTGCATGCCGATGATCCCCGAGACGGTGGCGCTGTTCCTCGCCTGCGCCAAGCTGGGCGCGGTGGTGGCGCCGCTGTTCAGCGGCTACGGCGCCGGCGCGATCAGCAGCCGCATGGCCGACTGCGACGCCAAGGTGCTCTGCGTCAGCGACGGCTTCCTGCGCCGCGGCCAGCCGGTGCTGCTCAAGCAGGTCGCCGACGAGGCGGCGGAGTCGATCCCCACGCTGCGGCACATCCTGGTGGTGCGCCGCCTCGGCGACCGCGCGACGGTCGCGATGCAGCCGGGCCGGGACGCCTGGTACGACGAGCTCTGCGCGCAGCAGGCCGACCACCTCGACGCGCACGACACCGCCGCCGACGACCCCTTCATGCTGATCTACACCAGCGGCACCACGGGCCGTCCCAAGGGAACGGTGCACGTGCAGGGCGGCTTTCCGATCAAGGCGACGCACGACATGGCCCACTGCTTCGATGTGCGGCCGTCGGATCGCCTGCTCTGGGTCACCGACATCGGCTGGATGATGGGCCCCTGGGCGATCATCGGCACGCTGACCATCGGCGCCACGCTGGTGATCTACGAGGGCACGCCCGACCACCCCGGGCCCGACCGGCTCTGGTCGGTGGCATCGCGCCACGGGGTCACCGTGCTCGGCGTCGCACCCACGGTGGTGCGCGCGCTGATGCGCCACGGCAACGACCCGGTGCATGCGCACGACCTCTCCGCGCTGCGCATCCTCGGCTCCAGCGGCGAGCCCTGGAACCCCGACCCCTGGCGGTGGTTCCTCGACGAGGTGGGCGGCGGCCGCTGCCCGATCATCAACTACAGCGGCGGCACCGAGGTCAGCGGCGGCATCCTCTGCGGCAACGTGCTGGGGCCGATGCGGCCGTGCAGCTTCAGCGGACCCTGCCCAGGCATGGACGCGGAGGTGTACGACGAGAACGGCAACCCGGTGCGCGGCGCCGTCGGCGAGCTGGTGGTGCGCCGCCCCTGGCCGGGCATGACCCGCGGCTTCTGGCGCGACCCGCAGCGCTACCTCGACACCTACTGGTCGCGCTGGCCCGACACCTGGGTGCACGGCGACTGGGCGGAGGTCGACGAGGGCGGCCTCTGGTACATCCGGGGACGCTCCGACGACACCATCAAGGTGGCCGGCAAGCGGCTCGGCCCCGCCGAGGTGGAGTCGGCGCTGGTGGCGCACGCCGCGGTGGCCGAGGCGGCCGCCATCGGGGTGCCCGACCCGCTCAAGGGCGAGGCGCTGGTGGCGTTCGTCGTGTTGCGGCCACAGGTGGCAGATACGCCGGAGCTGCGCAGCGAACTGGGCGCCTGCATCACCGCCGAGCTGGGCAAGGCGCTGGCGCCCAAGGCGGTGGAGGTGGTCGCCGAGCTGCCCAAGACGCGCAACGCCAAGGTGCTGCGCCGGGTGGTGCGCGCCGTCTACCTGGGCAACGACCCCGGCGACCTCTCCTCGCTGGAGAACCGCACCGCCCTCGACGCGCTGGGCGCGGTGCGCCGCTGACATGGCGGGCGGGGGGCGGCGAGTTCTGGCCGGAGATGGCAGCAAGCTGAGGGCGGCACCGCGCCGCGTCCCGCTCGCCGGCAGCGAGCGGCTGCCCCTGGCGGGCGCGGTGGCGGTGGGACCAGCCGCCGCCGAGCAGCGCCTCGAGGTCACCCTGCGCCTGCGCCCGCGCGCGCCGCTGCCCGACATGACCGACGTGGGCACCAGCGACGCCCCGCTCACCCGCCAGCAGCTCGGCGAGCGCCACGGCGCCGAGGTGGCCGACGTCGGCCGGGTCGAGGCCTTCGCCCGCGAGCACTCCCTCGACGTCGTCGCCGCCCGTCCCGCCCAGCGCGCCGTGGTGCTGGGCGGGAGCACCGCCGCGCTGTCGCGCGCCTTCGGGGTGCGGCTGGAGCGCTGGGAGCACGCCGGCGGCAGCTACCGCGGACGCGTCGGCCCCCTGCACCTCCCACCTGCGCTGGCCGGCGCCGTCGAGGGCGTGTTCGGCCTCGACGACCGCCCCCAGGCGCAGCCGCACTTCCGCCGCCGCGCCACACACCCGGTCCGCAAGCATGAGGCAAAGGGCGGCTTCACCCCGCCGCAGGTCGCCCGCCTCTACGGCTTCCCCCACCACCTCGACGGTAGCGGCGAGACCCTGGCCCTGCTCGAGGTCAGCGGCGGCTACCGCCGCGACGACCTCGACGCCTACTTCGCCCAGCTGCGCCTGCCCACCCCGCGCATCGTCGAGGTGTCCGTCGACGGCGCGGCCAACACGCCCGCCGGCGACCCCGACTCCGACGACAGCGAGGTGCTGCTCGACATGGAGGTGGCCGGCGGCGCGGCGCCGGGGGCGCGACTGGCCGTGTACTGGGCGCCCAACACCGAGCGCGGCTTCATCGATGCGCTCACCGCGGTGGTGCACGACACCACCCTGGCGCCGTCGGTGCTCAGCATCAGCTGGGGCTCCGCCGAGGGGACCTGGACGCGCCAGGCGATCCACGCCCTCGACGGCCTCTGCCACGCCGCCGCCGCGGTCGGCGTCACCGTGCTCGCCGCCTCCGGCGACAACGGCTCGCACGACGGGGTCCACGACGGCCGCGCCCACGTCGACTTCCCGGCGTCGAGCCCCTACGTGCTCGCCTGCGGCGGCACCACCCTGCACCTCCACCGCGACGGCGCCCTCGCCGCCGAGGCGGCATGGAACGACGGCCCCCACCACGGCGCCACCGGGGGCGGCATCAGCGAGGTCTTCGCCGCCGTGCCGCCTTGGCAGCGGGCTGCCGACCCGCCGCCCTGCGCCAACCCGCCGCACGGCAGCGGCCGCGGCGTCCCCGACGTCAGCGCCGCCGCCGACCCCGACACCGGCTACTGCGTGCGCGTCGACGGTGTCGACACGGTGCTCGGCGGCACCAGCGCCGTCGCCCCGCTCTGGGCGGCGCTGATCGCTCGGGCCAACCAGCGCCACGGCCGGCCGCTGGGCTGGGTCACCCCGCTGCTCTACTCACCCGAGGTGGCCGCCACCGCCCTGCGCGACGTGTCGACCGGCAGCAATGGCGCCTACCAGGCTCGCCAGGGGTGGGACGCCTGCACCGGGCTGGGCACCCCGCGCGGCGACCGCATCGTCGACGCGCTGGTCGCGGTCAGGCGGCGAGCGGCTCCGCGGCCAGCTTAGGAGCAACCACCGGACCGGCGGCGGGGCCGCTGTCGAGCTTGACCGCCTTGCGGCGGCGCATCCAGAGGACGGCGCCGAAGAGGGCGAAGGGCACCATCTGCAAGTCGATCAGCACCGCCAGCGCACCGGCGTGGGCGGAGTTGACGCCGGCGTGGGCGAGCAGCCCGACCAGCACGCCCTCGCGCAGGCCGAGGCCGTTCATCGAGAAGGGCGCCAGGGTGGCCAGCAGGGTGACCGGGATGGCCACCGCGAACAGGCTCCAGTCGGCGTGGATGCCCAGCGCCTTGGCGAAGATGGCCAGGGCGCAGAGGTTGATGCCCCAGCCGGCGGCGCCGATGAGCATCGACTGGACGAGCACGCGGGGCACCCGGCGGTAGGCGCGGAAGGCGCCGGTGAAGGGGTGCAGGCCGTTGGCGATGCGCTTGCGGTAGCGGGAGTCGTGGCCGCGCATGCGGCGGACGACGCGGTCGGCGCCCAGTGCCAGCACCCAGGCGACCACCATGGCGACAGCGAAGACGCAGGCGCCGGCCACCCCGGCCGGGCCCAGCCAGGCGCGCAGCAGGACCGCGCCGGCCACGCCCCAGGCGGCCATGCCCAGGGTGCCGGCCATGCGGCTGCCGGCCAGCGAGGCCAGGGCGTGGCCGTGGCCGGTGACCTTGCCCACCTCGACGGCGCGCAGCGCGTCACCGCCGACGCCGGCGGGGAGCACCTGGCCGACGAAGAGGCCCTGGAGGTACCAGGAGGAGAGCGACGACCAGGCCAGGCGGTGGCCGGTGCCGCGCAGCAGCACGCCCCACTCCAGCACCGACGACATCAGGGCCAGCGCGGTCAGCGCCAGTCCCAGCGAGGCCCATCCCACGTTGGCGTCGGCGAGGCCGCGGGCGGCCTTCTGGACGTCGATGCTGTGCAGGAGGATGGCCACTCCCGCGACGGTGCCGCCGAGGCGGACCAGGGGAGAACGGAGACCGGCCCGGGTCATCCGGCGAAGCTTGGCTGTCACGTCCTGCATTCCACTTCCTGGAGATGCCGATGGATCGGCGATTGGCCGGGACGCGGCGCGGTTGTCACCCATCGCAACGTCCCGTCACAACACTGTCTTGCGAGCCCAGCGCGGCGCGCATCTCGACCACCCGGTCGGTGGTCAGCCAGTCGACCCCGCAGGCCGACATGCGGCGGGCGGCGGAGGCGGAGTTGACCGTCCAGGCGGCCACCGGCAGGTCGAGCCGGCGGGCGGCGGCAACCAGCGCAGGGGTCACCGCCCAGCGGTCGACGGTGAAGCCGGCGGCGCCCACCGCGGCGGCGAGGCGGTCGAGCCGGGCGGGGAGCAGCGAGCGCAGGGCGCAGGCGGCGATGCGGCGGGCGCCCTCGCCGCGGCCCGGCGCCACGTGGGGCAGGCTGCGCCAGCGCGGCGCGCGCGGCGCTCGGGCGCGCAGCGTGGTGAGCGCGTCGCGGTCGTCGCTGCAGACCCACCAGCGGTCGGGGTCGTGGCGCTGGCCCAGCCAGTCGCCCAGGGCGCCGGCGTCGGCGGCGTGCTTGAGGTCGACCAGCACCGGGACGGTGCCGGTTTGGAGCACCTCGGCGGCCTCGTCGAGGGTGAGCACCTCGGGGTCCTCGCGGCGGACCGCGTCGAGGTCGGCGGTGGCCACGGGGCGGCCGGAGGGGAGGGTCCGATCGTGCCTCAGGAGGAGGGTCCCTCCGGCCTCGCGGCACACGTCGATCTCGATGCAGTCGACGTGCAGCCGCTCACCGAGGGCGAGCGTCTGGCGGGTGGGGGACCCGCCGGGCCGGTCTCCCGCGAGACCGGCGTGTCCGATGTAGCGCACCTGCCCGGCATCATCGCAGGCCGGGCTTAAAGGCCGCGTCGCGCCGAGATCAGAGGTGTGTTCAGGCCGGTGAAGCGGGGTTGAGCCGGATGTACCAGCGCATCGTCGCTTCGGTGGCCAGCGCGCCCTCGGCGTCGTGCAGGGTGACCTGGACGTCGAAGCGGGCGCGACCCTGGGTCTCCAGCTCGGCGCGCACCCGCTCCACCTCCTCCGGGGTGACCACCGCCACCGCCGTGGCGTCGCCGCGGACGGGGCGCTTGTAGGCGAGCTGGGCGCCCTGGGCCAGGGGCGTGGCGCGACCGAGCAGGTCGAGGAAGGCGCTGCTCACTGCCGCACCGCTGACCGCCTCGACCAGGCTGAACTGGGCGCCGGCGTGCATGGTGCCGACGTGGTTGCCCACCTCCGGCCGCGACTCCAGCGCGCCGGTGGCGCGTCCCCCGTCCATCGCCGTGATGCGCACGCCGAGCATCGCGTTGTAGGGCATCTGCTCGATGCCGCCGCGGATCATCTCGGCGACGGACGACTGCTGCTGGACCACGCGTGTGCACCTCGTTGCGACGCTCTGCTCACCCCGACCGCGACCATTGTCGCTCGCTGGCCTTGTCGGACTCCCCGCGTTCGTGTGACTGCCGGGCAACGGCCGCCGGCTCAGGCCACCAGCGGCGAGGCGCTGAGGCGCTGCAGCTCGGTGCGCAGCTCGCCCAGGTCGCGCGGGGAGCGGGCCAGTCCCTCGGCCATGGCGGCGTCGGCGACGGCCAGGGCGACGGCGCCGGCGACGCCGGGAGCCAGCGGCGAGGGGACGACGATGCCGCGGCTGAGGTCGGCGACGTCGATGCACTCGGCGATGGCCCGCGCCGCGGCGCGCTTCATGCCCTCGCTGATGCGCCGTGCCCGCACGTCGAGGGCGCCGCGGAAGATGCCGGGGAAGGCGAGCACGTTGTTGATCTGGTTGGGGTAGTCGCTGCGGCCGGTGGCGACGATCGCGGCGCCGCCGGCGCGGGCGTCGTCGGGGAGGATCTCGGGGTTGGGGTTGGCCATGGCGAAGACCACGCAGTCCTGGTGCATGGTGCTGACCATTCCCGCGGTGACCAGCCCGGCGCCGCTCAGCCCGATGAAGACGTCGGCGTCGTAGATGGCGTCGTCGAGCCCGCCGGCGATCTCCCGCGGGTTGGTGCGCTCCGCCATCTCCTGCTTGTGCGGCGGCAGCTCGCCGCGCGAGAGGCTGATGCAGCCGCGCGAGTCGACCAGCACGATGTCCTCGACGCCGCGGTCGAGCAGGATCTTGGCGCAGGCGATGCCCGCCGCCCCGGCGCCGTTGATGACCACGCGCAGGCTGAGGATGTCGCGCCCCAGCGCGCGCGCCGCGTTCTCCAGCGCGGCGAGGACGACCACCGCGGTGCCGTGCTGGTCGTCGTGGAAGATGGGGATGTCGCACTCGGCCTGCAGCCGCTCCTCCAGGGCGAAGCACTTGGGGGCGGCGATGTCCTCGAGGTTGACGCCGCCGAAGGTGGGCACCAGGTTGCGCACGATGGTGGCGATGGTCTCGACGTCCTGCGACTCGATGCAGATGGGGAAGGCGTCGATGCCGGCGAAGGTCTTGAAGAGCAGCGCCTTGCCCTCCATCACCGGCATCGCGGCCCGCGCGCCGATGTTGCCGAGGCCGAGCACCGCGCTGCCGTCGCTGACCACGGCAACCAGGTTGTTGCGCGCGGTGTAGACGTCGACCAGTGACGGGTCGTCGGCGATGGCCCGGCAAGGGGCGGCGACGTGGGGGGTGTAGGCGAGGCTGAGGTCGCGCGTGTCGTGCAGCGCCACCTTGGGGGAGACGGCGATCTTGCCCTTGCGGGCGGCGTGGTAGGCGAGCGCGTCGTCCTCGAGACTCATGGGAACCGAGGAGTGTAGCGGGCGCCCGAACGACCCCGGCGCCGGCCGGCTCAGCTCGGCAGGACGACGAAGGCGAGGTCCACGGGGGTGAGCGGCTGCACAGTGAACTGGTAGGCGGGGCCGTCCTGGCCGACGGTGGTGGTCCAACTGCCCTGCTCGTAGAGCTCGACCACGTAAGGGCCGCCGACGGGCACGTCGCCGATGGTGAAGTCGCCGCGGCTGTCGGTGGTGGCGTAGTAGTAGGGGCCGCTGGTCTGGTAGGCGCTGCCCACCTGGTGGAAGTGGCTGCCCAGGCGCACGTCGAGGTGGGCCACCGGGGTGCTGCCGCGCACCACCGTGCCGGTGACCGACTGCGGGGCACGCAGCAGGGAGCGGGCGGTGCGCGCCTGGCTGGTGTCGCCGAAGTCGGTGACCAGGCGCTGCAGGTCGGTGAGCGCCTGGGCCTGGTCGTGCGCCTGCAGCGCCTCCTGGCCGGCGGCGAGCAGGGCGCGGGGCAGCAGCGCGTGGGCCTGCGAGGCCTCGGGACCGCTGCCCGCCTGGCGCACCACGTCGTCGAGGGCGAGCACCGCCTGGGCGGCCTGGCCGCGGTCGAGCAGCATGCCTGCCGCCTTGAGCGCGTAGCCGGGGCGGAGTTGCTCCGCCTGGGCGGCGACGTCGGCGGGCGGGTCGTTGTCGCGCAGCTGGTCGAGGCGGTGCAGGGCGACGTCCCAGTGGCCGCCCTTGGCCTGCGCCCTGGCGTCGGTCAGCGCGATCTCGCCGTGGGCGCGCTGCGCGTCGGGCTGGGGGAGGACGACGCCGGGCAGGGTGGCGGCGTTCTCCAGCAGCGCCAGCGCGTCGGCGGCGCGGCCTCGGGCGGCCAGCCAGCCGGCCCAGAGCACGGCGCTGCGGCCGGCCTCGGCGGGGGCGGCGTCGATGGTGCCGCGGGCGAAGAGCATGAGCACCCCGCCGCGCTGCTCGACGGCGCGGTCGACGGCGATGGCCTCGTCGAAGTGGCCCTGGCTGCGCAGGTCGGCGACCTGCGACTGGGCGCTGCCCATCGCCGCCATGCCGCCCAGCTCAAGCCCGGTGAAGCCGAGCACCGGCGCCACCAGCAGGCCGACCACGACCGCCCGCCGGTTGGAGCCGCGCGACGGCGGCGGCGGGGCGGAGACCACGACCCGCGAGCTGGTGACGACGGGTGGGTCGGCGGCCACCTGCTCAGCGCTCCCGCCTGGGTCGGGGAGCGGCGGCGCCCTCGTCGCCCTCCAGCTGGGCCTCGATCTGCACGGTGCGCTCGAAGGCGGCCCACACCGCGTCGCTCACCACGGTGCGCAGCTTGCCCCGCTCCAGCTCGTACATCGCTGCCGCCGTGGTGCCGCCCGGCGAGGTCACCATGTCGCGCAGCTCGGCGATGTGCAGCCCGCTCTGCAGCGCGAAGGCCGCCGACCCCTGCATGGTGTCGAGCACCAGCTCGCGGGCGAGGTGGCGGGGGAAGCCGAGGTGCACCGCGGCGTCGACCAGCGCCTCGATGAACAGGAAGATGTAGCTCGGCCCGGTGCCGCTGACCGCGGTGGCCATGGCCACCTGGCGCTCGTGGTGCACCTCGAACTCGCGGCCCAGCGCGCTGAGCATGCCGCGGGTGCGCGCCTTGCCCTCCTCGGTCACCGATTCGGTGGCGTACCAGACGGTGACGCCCTGGGCGATCTGCGCCGGCGTGTTGGGCATGGCGCGGACCACCGCGGGATGGTCGAGGCCGGCGCCGAGGGCGTGGGTGCTGGCGCCGGCGACCACGCTGACCACCAGCTGCTGCGGGGTGAGCACGCCGCGCAGCTCGGGCATCACCTCGGGGAGCACCTGCGGCTTGACCGCCAGCAGCACCACGTCGGCGCCGCGCGCCGCCTCGGCGTTGTCGTCGGTGACGGTGACGGCGTGGGCCTGCCGGAGCGCCTGGCGGCGTTCCTCGCGGGGGTGCGAGCAGGTCACCTGCTGCGGCTCGACCAGCCCCTCGCGGAGCAGGCCGGCGAGCATGCTCTCGGCCATCACGCCGGTGCCGACGATGCCGACGCGCGCGTCGCGCAGGGGATTGGTGCCCACGGGGCCGCAGCGTGCCATATGGCGCGTGCTGCGCGCTCTCGCGCGCGCCCGCAGGCTAGGCGCCGAAGAGGTTGCCGGGCAGGCCGGGCGCGTTGGGATCGACGGCCGGCTTGCTGACGGTGATCTTGGCGCCGTAGTCGCTGAAGCGGTCGGTGCCGTTGATCTTCATCAGCATCGAGCCGCTGATGCTGCCGAGCTGGCTGCCGGTGCCCAGCTTGCCGCCGTACTGCTGCATCAGCAGCGACATGAACTTGCCCATGTCGATGGCCATGGTCATGTCGGTGACGACCGCCTCGACGCGCCCGTCGACGTCGCGGACGTAGACGTCGAGCCCGCCATCCTTGACGGTGAACACGTCCTTGAGCAGCTGGGTGATCTGCTGGATCGCCGAGGCGCCGGAGCCGGAGCCGGTGATCTTGTCGAGCTGGTCCTGGATGTAGTTGGCGCCGAAGTTGGCATGGAGGTGCTCGACGCGCTGGCCGTCGTGGACGGTGGCGCCGAGGTCCTTGACGTCGACGGCGCCGGTGAGCAGCCGCTTGATGTCGCTGGGCGAGGCGTTGACGCCCTCCAGGTTGAGCGACCCGGCGTCGGCGTACTTGCCGTCGTTGTTCATCGAGATGTAGTAGTGCCCGTCGTAGAGGACCACGGCCATCTGCTTCTTCTCGCCCGCGACGGAGATGCTCATGGTCATGCCGACCCGCTGCGGGTCCTGGACCTCGCCCTTGCCGTCCATGCTGAAGTTCTTCATGGCGCTGGTCATGGCGTCGAGCATGGTGGCGGGCATGCCCTGCACGCCGCTGGCGTCGACCGACATGTCGGCGGTCATGGCCATGCGGTAGGACTCACCGGTGACCTTGGTGCTGGCCAGCTGGATGATCTGCTCTGGCGTCTTTCCCTGCAGCACGCTGGTGGCGCCGCCGCAGGCGGTGGCGAGGAGGGCGGCGCTGAGGCCGCCGAGGGCGAGCTTGGCCAGGTGGCGCATGGGAAGAGGTGTCTCCATAGGGTGGGAGTCCGGGGGTGTCCGCGGGTGAACCATACATCGCTCCCGGCGCAGTGAACGGGTGGGTTGCTGCTGCAACGGTGACGAATCGGTATCGGGCGGCCGCGCCAGCCGCTACGCTGCGGCCTGATGGTCGTGCTCGACGGGTCCCCGCTGGCGGTGGCCGACGTGGTCGCGGTGGCCCGGCACGGCGAGGCGGTCACGCTCAGCGACGCGGCCCGCGAGCGGATGGCCCCGGCCCGCGCGCTGGTCGACCGGCTCGACGCCTCCGACGACGTGGTCTACGGGGTCACCACCGGGTTCGGCGCGCTGGCCGACCGGGCCATCTCCGCCGCCGATCGCGTCACCCTGCAGCGCGCCGTGGTGCGCAGCCACGCCGCGGGGGCGGGACCGGCGCTGCCCGCGGAGGTGGTGCGCGGCATGCTGCTGCTGCGGGCACGCACGCTGTGCGCGGGGTATTCGGGGGTGCGCGCCGAGCTGGTCGAGGCGATGCTGGCGCTGCTGCGCAGCGGGGTGGTGCCGTGGGTGCCGGAGCACGGGTCGCTGGGGGCGTCGGGCGACCTGGCGCCGCTGGCCCACGCCGCCGCCTGCCTGCTCGGCGAGGGGTGGGCGATGGGCCCGAACGGTGCGCCGGTCGAGGCCATGCAGGCGCTGCACGCGCACGGGCTGGCACCCGCGACCGTGGGCGTGAAGGAGGGGCTGGCGCTGATCAACGGCAGCGACGCCATGGCGGCGACGCTGGCGCTGGCGGTGTTCGACGTCGCCGAGCTGCTCACCGTGGCCGACTGCTCCTGCGCCATGAGCGTCGAGGCGCTGCTGGGCACGGAGCGCGCCTTCGACGCCGACGTGGTGGCGCTGCGGCCGTCACCGGGGCAGCGCGACTCGGCGGCCAACCTGCGCGCCCTGCTGCGTGACAGTCCCATGGTGGCGTCGCATCGCGCCTCGCACCACGCGGTGCAGGACGCCTACTCGCTGCGCTGCGCGCCGCAGGTGCACGGCGCGGCGCGCGACGTGCTGGGCTTCGCCCGCAGCGTGGTCGAGCGCGAATTGGCCAGTGTTGTCGACAACCCGCTGGTCATGGTGGAGCGCGGCGAGGTGGTGAGCAGCGGCAACTTCCACGCCCAGGCGCTGGGCTACGCGGCCGACATGCTGGCCTCGGTGTGCGCCGACGTCGCCTCGATCAGCGAGCGGCGCGTCGACCGGCTGGTCGACCCGGCCCGGTCGCGCGGGCTGCCGGCGTTCCTCACCCGCAACCCCGGCGTCAACAGCGGGCTGATGATCGCCCAGTACACCGCGGCCGCCTGCGTCACCGCGCTGCGCGCCGCGGCGGCGCCGATCGCGGTGCAGAGCGTGCCGGTCAGCGCCGGGCAGGAGGACCACGTCTCGATGGGCTTCACCGCGGCGATGCGGACCCGGCGATCGGTCGAGGACCTGCGGCGCGTGCTCGCCGTCGAGGCGATGTGCGCGGCGCAGGCGCTGGAATTGCGCGCACCGCTGCGGCCCGCCCCCGCCACCGGCGCGCTGCTGCGCTCGCTGCGCACCCGGGTGCCGGCGCTGGAGGAGGACCGCGTCCTCGCCGGCGACCTGCGGGCGGCCGAGGAGTGGCTGCGTGACGGGGCGTGGCGCGCGGCGGCGGGCGAGGTGGTGGAGGCGCTGGCGTGACTGCGGGGGCGCGGCCGGTGCGGGCGCCGCGGGGGCGCGACCTGTCGTGCCGTTCCTGGCAGACCGAGGCGCCGCTGCGCTGCCTGATGAACAACCTCGACCCCGAGGTCGCGGAGCGGCCCGACGACCTCGTCGTCTACGGCGGCACCGGCCGCGCGGCGCGGTCGTGGGAGTGCTTCGACGCCATCGTCGTCTCGCTGCGCGCGCTGGGCGACGACGAGACGCTGCTGGTGCAGTCGGGCAAGCCCGTCGGCGTGGTGCGCACCCACGAGATGGCGCCGCGGGTGCTCATCGCCAACTCGCTGCTGGTGCCGCAGTGGGCGACCTGGGAGGACTTCTGGCGGCTGGAGGCGGCGGGGCTGACCATGTACGGGCAGATGACCGCGGGGTCGTGGATCTACATCGGCACCCAGGGGATCCTGCAGGGCACCTACGAGACCTTCGCCGCCATCGCCGCGCTGCGCTTCGGCGGCTCGCTGCGCGGCCGCCTGGTGGTCACCGCAGGCCTGGGCGGGATGGGCGGCGCGCAACCGCTGGCAGTGACCATGAACGACGGCGTGGCGCTGTGCATCGAGGTCGACGAGGAGCGGGCGCAGCGGCGGCTGCGCCAGGGATATCTCGACGAGATCGCCGATTCGCTGACGGCTGCCGTGGCCCGCTGCGACCTCGCGAGGGAGAACGGTGAGGCGGTTTCTGTCGGTGTTGTCGCCAACGCGGCGGCCGCGTTGCCGGAGCTGCTGGCCATGGGGCTGGCCGCCGACGTGGTCACCGACCAGACCAGCGCGCACGACCCCTTGAACGGCTATGTGCCGGCGGGCATGTCGCTGTCCGAGGCGGAGGCGCTGCGGTCGCGCGATCCCGCCGAGTACGTGCGGCGCTCGCGGGAGTCGATGGCGCAGCACTGCGCGGCGATGGTCGCCTACCAGCGCCGCGGCGCCGAGGTGTTCGACTACGGCAACTCGCTGCGCGAGGAGGCGCGGCGTGGCGGGTTCGCCGACGCCTTCGCCTACCCGGGCTTCGTGCCCGCCTACATCCGGCCCCTGTTCTGCGAAGGCAAGGGGCCGTTTCGCTGGGTGGCGCTGAGCGGCGACCCCGCCGACATCGCCGCCACGGATCGCGCCGTGGCTTCGATGTTCCCCGACGACGAGCATCTACAGCGCTGGATGACGCTGGCCGCCGAGCGGGTGCGGTTCCAGGGGTTGCCGGCGCGGATCTGCTGGCTGGGGCTGGGCGAACGCGCCCAGGCCGGGCTGCGCTTCAACGAGATGGTGGCGCGCGGCGAGGTGTCCGCACCCATCGTCATCGGTCGCGACCACCTCGACAGCGGCAGCGTCGCCTCGCCGCTGCGCGAGACCGAGGCGATGCGCGACGGCAGCGACGCCATCGCCGACTGGCCCATCCTCAACGCGCTGCTCAACACCGCCAGCGGCGCCACCTGGGTGGCGGTGCACCACGGCGGCGGCGTCGGCATGGGTCGGTCGATCCACGCCGGCGCCCAGGTCTGCGTCGACGGCTCCGAGCTGTCGGCGCGGCGCGCCGAGCTGGTGCTGACCAACGATCCCTCGACGGGCGTGATGCGCCACGCCGACGCCGGCTACGACGAGGCCTGGCGCGCCGCCGCAGCGCGCGGCGTGCGCATTCCCATGGACCGGGCGGGGTCGTGAGCGCCCGCGACTGGCTCGCCGCCGGCGGCCCGCCACCCTGGGACGTCGCGGTGCTCGGCGCGCCGGTGTCGCACGCCTCGATCAGCGCCTCGCGGGCCCACACCACGCCGCCCGCCTTCCGCGCCGCGCTGCAGCGCTTCGCCACCTACGACGGCGAGCACGACGTCGACCTCGCCGGCCTGCGCGTCGGCGACTACGGCGACGTCGAGAACGACCTCGACGGCGACGTCCGCGCCGCCCAACGCCGCATCGAGGCGGCGATGATCGACGCAGCCGCCGAGGCGTCGCACGTTGTGGTCATCGGCGGCGACAACTCGCTGACCGCGCCGGCGATGCGCGGGGTGGCGCTCGGCTCGCTGGGCGACGGCTGGGGGCTGCTCACCTTCGACGCCCACCACGACGTGCGCGACCCGCGCTCCTACGGCGGCCCGCGCAACGGCACGCCGGTGCGCGAGCTGATCGAGGCCGGCCTGCCCGGCAACCGCGTCGCCCAGGTCGGCCTGCACGGCTTCGCCAACTCCCGCGAGCACCACGGCTGGGCGCGCGAGCAGGGTGTGCACATGCGCCGCGCCAGCCAGGTGCGCGCCGGTGGCATCACCTCGGTGCTCGACAGCGCGCTGACCGCGCTGGAACGCTGCGGCGCCGAGCGCATCTACGTCGACGTCGACATGGACGTGCTCGACCGCAGCTTCGCCCCCGCCTGCCCGGCGTCGATGCCCGGCGGCCTGTGCCCAGCGGACCTGCAGGAGGCGCTGTTCGTGCTCGGCGGCGACGCGCGTGTCGTCGCCGTCGACCTCACCGAGGTGGACGCGGAGGC
Organism: uncultured Actinomycetes bacterium; assembly: GCA_964499205.1. Lineage (GTDB taxonomy): Bacteria > Chloroflexota > Dormibacteria > Aeolococcales > Aeolococcaceae > DASRDZ01. The sequence goes on from CAZCJX010000004.1 coordinate 21,815, forward strand.
GGACATCGCCGGGATCACCGTGCGCACCATGTGCTCGGTGTTCCTGTCCTACTGCGCCGGGGTGGCGCACCGGCTGCGCCTGCAGCGCGAGGCGGCGGGGTGACCGCGGCCACCCTGGTGGTGCGCGGCATCGGAGAGCTGGCCACCTGCGACGCCACGCACGGCGACGCACCCGGCGTGGTCCGCGGTGCGGCGGTCGCGGCTGCCGGCCCCGTGATCACCTACGTCGGACCGGAGAGCGGGTTGGGCGAGCTGGAGATCGACGCCGGCGCGGTGGAGGTCGACGCGCGCGGCATGGCGGCGATCCCCGGGTTCGTCGATTCGCACACGCACATCGTGTGGCTGGGCGACCGCGCCGCCGAGTTCGCGCAGCGTGCGGCAGGAACGTCGTACGAGGAGATCGCGGCCGGCGGCGGCGGGATCATGGCCACGGTGCGGGCGACGCAGCGCGGGTCGCTGGAGCAGCTGGTTGCTGCGGCACGGGAGCGTGCGGCGCGGATGCTGCGCCTCGGCACCACCACCTGCGAGGCGAAGAGCGGCTACGGCCTGGCCCACGACGCCGAGATGCGCCAGCTCGAAGCCGCCCGCGAGCTGCATGCCGATCCCGACCTGCCCGACGTCGTCGCCACCTACCTGCCGCTGCACGCCGCACCGCCCGACACGGAGCGCGCGGCCTTTGTCGAGTCGGTGTGCGCGGAGGGGATTCCACGCGCCGCCAGGCTGGCGCGCTTCGCCGACGCCTTCTGCGACGCCGGCGCCTACACCGTGGCCGAATGCGCGCAGCTCCTCGCCGCCGCCCGCGCGGCCGGCATGCGGCCCAAGCTCCATGCCGAGCAGCGCGCCCACACCGGCGCCACCCGGCTGGCCGCCCGGGCCGGCGCCGTCTCCGCCGACCACCTGGAACACGCCGACGACGCCGACCTCCGCGCCCTCGCCGCGGCCGGCACCGTCGGCGTCATCCTCCCCGGCGCCTCACTGGTGCTCGGCGACCCTCCCCCACCCGGCCGCCGCCTCCTCGACGCCGGCGCCACCGTGGCCGTCGCCACCGACTGCAACCCCGGCACCTGCTACAGCGAGTCGATGCCCCTGATGCTCTCGCTCGCCGTCGCCCTCGCCGGCCTCACCCCCGCCCAGGCCCTGGTCGCCGCCACCGCGGGCGGCGCCGCGGCGCTGGCGCTGCGCGACCGCGGGGTTCTCCGCGAGGGCATGCGCTGCGACCTCTGCATCCTCGACTCACCGCGCTGGCTCGACGTCGCCTACCACCTCGGCGCAAATCCCGTCGCCACGGTCATCCTCGGCGGCCGCGTCGTCGCCGGCTGACCGGCGCACCATGCTTCTGGCAGCAACACGAACCGAATTCCTCGGAGGCTTCGCACCGACATGGCCGCTTCCCCGACGACCGTGGCGCTGATCGCCGACCGGCTCATCGACGGCACCGGACGCGACCCGGTGCCCGACGCGGTGGTGGTGTGGGAGGGGGCCAGGCTGGTGGCGGCGGGATCGCGCCGGGAAGTGAGCGTTCCCGACGGCGCCGAGGTGATCGAGGGCGACGACCTCACCGTCATGCCCGGCCTCATGGACATGCACGTCCACCTCGCCATGCAGACCGGCATGGACCTGCTGCGCATCATGATGTCGCCGCGCTCCTTCACCCTGATGCACGCCATCCCGCACAGCGCGGCGACGCTGCAGGCCGGCTTCACCACCGTGCGCGACGCGGGCGGCACGCCGGCGGGGGTGCGCATGGCGGTGGAGCGGGGCTTCTTCAGCGGGCCGCGCATGCACCTCTCGGTGTCGATCCTCTCCCAGACCGGCGGCCACGCCGACCCGATGATGCCCTGCGGCTGCGAGCTGTTCATCGACGCCACGCCGCTCGACATCCCGCACGGCCGCGTCGACGGCGCCGACGAGATGCGCCGCCGCGTCCGCGAGGTGCTGCGCGCCGGTGCCGACAACATCAAGCTCTGCACCAGCGGTGGCGTGCTCTCCCCCGGCGACCTGCCCGACACGCCGCAGTTCACCGTCGAGGAGATCGCCGCCGCGGTGTACGAGGCGGGCGTGCACGGCAAGCACGTGCTCGCCCACGCGATGTCGGCCCAGGGCATCAAGAACGCCCTGCGCGGCGGCGTGCGCAGCATCGAGCACGGCTGCCTGCTCGACGAGGAGGGCATCGCGCTGATGCGCGAGAAGAACGCCTACCTGGTGCCGACGCTGGTGGCGCCGCGCGACGTCGCCGCCATCGCCGAGCGCAACCCCGCGCAGATCCCCGCCGAGATGGTCGACAAGGCGCGCCGCGTCGGCGCCGTGCACATGGAGCGCTTCCGCGCCGCCGTCGAGGCCGGCGTGCAGGTGGCGCTGGGCACCGACGTCGGCGTCGGCGAGCACGGCAGCAACGCGCGCGAGCTGGCGCTGATGGTCGAGGGCGGCATGACGCCGATGCAGGCGCTGGTCGCGGCCACCGCGACGCCGGCGCGCCTGCTCGGGCAGCAGGATCGGCTCGGCACGCTGGAGGCGGGCAAGCTCGCCGACGTCGTCGCCGTGCAGGGCGATCCGCTCGCCGACATCGCCCTGGTCGCCGACCCCGCGCGGGTGCGCGTCGTGGTCAAGAACGGCGAGGTGGTGCGCCAGACCATCGCCAGTGTGGGCGCGCCGGCGAGCTAGCCAGCCGCCCCAGTTGCGGTCAGATCCGGCAGGAAGCCAGGCCCCGCTTGACCAGGTACTGCTGGTGGTACTCCTCGGCCGGCCAGAACTGCTGCGCGGGCAGGATCTCGGTCACCACCGGCCGCGGCGACGACGCGGCGACGCGCGCCTTCACCTCGGCGGCGACGGCCGCCTGCTGGTTGTCGTGGGTGAAGATCGCCGAGCGGTACTGGGTGCCCACGTCGGGTCCCTGGCGGTTCAGCTGGGTGGGGTCGTGCAGGGTGAAGAAGTGCTCCACCAGGGTGCGGTAGCTGACCTGCTCGGGATCGAAGTCGACCTCGACGGCCTCGGCATGGCCCGTCCGGTCGGTGCACACGTCCTCGTAGCTGGGACGCTCAGTGGTGCCGCCTGTGTAGCCGACGCGCGTGTCGGTGACGCCGGGGATGTTGCGGAAGTCCACCTCGACGCCCCAGAAGCAGCCGGCAGCGAAGGTCGCCTTGCTCATGCGCGCCACTTTACGGCTACGCCGCCGGCTTGGCGACCCCCGCGTCGGTGGCGAACTGCTGCAGCGACTCGCCGCCGACCACCTCGACGCGGGGCAGGGCGAGGCGCCCGTCCCAGCTCTCGGGCAGCCCGTTTCCCAGGGCCACGGCGTCGTCGTAGCCGGCGGCCTGCACCGCCGCCATGGCGGTCGCGTCGAAGGTGCCGTAGGGGTAGGCGAAGTCGCGCACCGGCTGGCCGGTCAGCGCCCGCAGGGTGTCGCCGGAGCGGGTCACCTGGTCGGCGACGGCCGCAGCGGGCTGCCGGGTGAGGTCGAGGTGGTCGACGGTGTGCGCTCCGATGCGCACCCCGGCGGCGGCGACGGTGCGCAGGCTGCCGGCGGTGAGGTAGCCGGGGCGGCCGAGGAAGCCGGGCACGGCGAACAGGGTGGCGCAGAGATGGTCGCGCTGCAGCACCGGCAGGGCGTTGAAGGCGAAGTTGTCGTAGCCGTCGTCGAAGGTGAGGACAACGGGGTGGCTGGGCAGGGCCAGCTCGCCGTGCAGGGCGGCGACCACGTCGTGGAGGGTGACGGCGTGGGCGCCGGAGCGGCGCAGCAGGTCCATCTGGGCGGCGAACTGCTCGGGCGTCACCGAGAGGCGCTGGCCCAGCACGTCGCCGGGGGTGCGGTCGGTGCGCACGTAGTGGTAGGCGAGGATGGGCACGTGCAGGGCGCCGAGGCCGCTGCCGCCGGGTGCGGAGCGCCCGCTGGGCTCGTCGCCGTGGTGCCGCGGCACCAGGTTGGTGCAGAGCGGTTGGGGTTGGGGGGTGGCCAGCCGGCCCTCGGGCACCGCGCCGGTCTCGGGGAGCACCGCGCCGGTCCGGGGGGCCGGGCCTCCGGCGTCACCCGCGGTGGCCAGCGCTCCGCCCGCGGCGAGCAGGGCGGCGGCGAGGACGAGGGCAGACTGACGAACCGGAGAGAGCACGCGCAGCACGCTGCCTCCGTCGTGAATCTGACTGCAACGCTGTCACTCTACATGACAGCGTTGGATCAGGTCATGAGGAAGTAGGCGGCGCAGGCGGCGTCGATGAGGTCGTGGTCGAGGCGCGGCGGGCGCTGACGGAACTTGGCGGCGTGGACCACGTGCTTGAGGATGTCGCGGGGATGCACGCCGCGGTAGGGGCGCACCGGGTCGACCGAGCGGTACCACGTGTCGAGCAGGTAGTCGATGGCGGCGTCGTCGTAGGGGATCTCGGCGCCGGCGCACGCCGACGCCCAGATGGCGCGGAACTGCGCGTCGTCGGGGTCGGGCACGGCCACCTTGAAGTGCAGCCGGCGCAGGAAGGCCTCGTCGACCAGCGCGGTGGGCTCGAGGTTGCTCGACAGCACCAGCATGCAGACGAAGGGCACGGTGATGCTGGTGCCGGCGCGGGCCAGGTTGAGGTGGTCGTAGCCGCGCTCCAGCGGCACGATCAGGCGGTTGAGGAAGTTCTGCGGCGAGATCGCCGCCTGGCGGCCGAAGTCGTCGACCAGGAAGACGCCGCCGTTGGCCTTCATCTGCACGCTGGCCTCGTAGTAGCCGAGGGTGCGGTCGAAGCCGAGCATCAGCATGTCGGGGGTCAGCTCGCCGCCGACGGCGACGGCGGGGCGCTCGCAAAGCACCCAGCGCCGGTCGTGCGGCGGCAGCTCGGCGCGGTGGGGCAGGTGGTGGATGGGGTCGAAGAGGCGGATCACCTGGCCCTGGATGGTCAGCGCGTAGGGCACGAACTGGGGCGGGCCCATCAGGCGGCAGAGCGTCTCGGCGATGCTGGTCTTGCCGTTGCCGGGCGCGCCGTAGATGAACAGGGTGTGGCGCTCGTTGACGGCGGGCCCGAGGGTGAGCAGCGTCTCCTCGGTGAGCTTGAGGTGGCTCAGCGCGGCGCGCAGCTCGTCGAGGCTGACGTGGTGCGGGCGCGCGGAGTCGCGGTTGGTGACCTCGCAGTACACCTCGAAGGGAACCGGCACGGGACCGATGTACTGGTTGATGTCGAGCAGGTCGCGGGCGCGGTCGCGGCCCTGGCCGGTGATCATGTAGGCCATCGACGCGCCGATGTCCTCGTCGGGCAGCAGCGCCGCGCCCGAGACGCTGTCGCGGAAGCCGGCGGACTGCACCCAGCCCTGGTCGGACAGCGGCTTGAGCACCTGCGACACGAACATCCACGGCACGCAGGCGCGGTGGGCGATGTCGCGGCCCACCATGGTGCCGTTGAAGTACAGCAGCTTGAGGACGATGTCGGAGACCAGCGTCTCGGGGACGCCGAGGTCGGCCCAGCTGCGCGGCGGCGGGGGGTAGGCGGGGATGCCGTGCGTGGCGGGCGGGGCGCTCGGGGCAGCAGGCGCGGACGCAGGGGCGGGAAGGCTCACCCGGCCGATTCTGCGGGCCGCCCGGGCCGGCATTCGCCCATGTGACACCCCCGTGCCGCGGTGTCCAGAACACCGTTGCAGGGCCGTCGCGGCGGCGTGAGTCCGGGAGATTCCTTGCGGATCCTCAGGCGCGCGCGACGAGCAGGGCGCGCAGCTCCTCCGGCGTGGTGACGGGTCGCTCGCAGGCGAAGTTGCGGCAGACATAGGCCGCAGCCCGGCCGTCGACGGGAGTGCGGTCGGCCATCAGCGGCACGCCGTCGGCATGGCCCCAGGCGAGCACGCGCGCGGGGTCGAAGTCGGCGGCGACGGTGTGAAGCAGCGCCTGGGTGTCGCCGGCGTCGGGCGCGCCGGCGATGGCGACCTCGCGCAGCGGGGTGACGGCGAGCTCCAGCGCCCAGGCAAGGTTGCCCAGTGCCAGCGGGCTGCGCACGACCGCCGGCGCCAGCGGGCTGATCACCGAGAGCGCGGCATCGTGCCAGCGCGCGTCGCCGGTGTAGGCGTGGAGGCGCAGCATGGCGTGCGCGGCGATCGACTGTCCCGCAGGAACCGCGTTGTCGTCGATCGACCTGGGGCGCACCAGCAGCGGCTCGGCGTCGAGCGCGGTGTCATAGAAGCCGGCGACGGGGTCGTGGAAGCGCTGCAGCATGTCGTTGCCGAGTCGCAGTGACTCGGTGAACCAGCGCGGGTCGCCGGTGGCCTGATAGAGGGTGAGCAGCGCGTCGGCGAGGAAGGCGACGTCCTCGAGGAACCCGGTGATCTTGGCGCTGCCGTCCTTCCAGGTGCGCAGCACCACGCCGTCGCGGGTGAGGTGATGATGGAGGAACTGCGCGCAGGTCGTCGCGACGTCGACGTAGTCGCTGCGCTGCAGTGCGGCGGCGGCTTCGGCGAAGGCGGCGAGCATCATCGCGTTCCACGCGGTGATCACCTTGTCGTCGCGGCCGGGGTGGACGCGCCGCTCGCGCGACTCGTATAGGCGAGCGCGAATCGCGTCGACGCGCTGCTGCAAGGTTGCTGCGTCAACGTCGAGTGCGGCGGCCACCTGCTCCAGCGGGTAGGGCAGCGAGAGCACCGTCGCGCCGTGCTCGAAGTTGCCTCCCTCGGTGACGCCGAAGACGCGGGCGGCGAGTGCGGCATCGTCGTCGTCGCCCAGCGCGTCGCGCAGCTGCTGCGGCGTCCAGACGAAGAACCTGCCCTCCTCGCCCTCGCTGTCGGCGTCCTGCGTCGAGGCGAAGCCGCCGCCGGGCAGGCGCATCTCGCGCACCACGTAGTCGAGCGTCTCCTCGACGACGCGGCGCCAGCGCGCGTCACCGGTGAGCTGGTACGCGTGCAGGTACACGGGAACCAGCTGCGCGTTGTCGTAGAGCATCTTCTCGAAGTGCGGCACCGCCCAGCGGCTGTCCACGCTGTAGCGGTGGAAGCCGCCGCCGACGTGGTCGTAGATGCCGCCGCGGGCCATGCGGTCGAGGGTGATCAGCGCGGCGTCGAGCAGCGCGCTGTCGCCGGTGGCGCGGTGGCGGCGCAGCAGCACGTCGATCGCCGCGGAGTGGGGAAACTTGGGCGCGCCCTCGCCGAAGCCGCCGTTGCGCCGGTCGGTCTGCTCGGCGAGGACGCGTGCCGCCTGGTCGATCTGCTCCACGGTAGGCGCGGCGCCGCCGTGCAGCCGCGGCGGGGTGAGCGCCTGGCGCAGCTGCTCGCCCGCCTGGGCGACGGCGTCCTTGCGGTTGTGATACGCGTCTGCCGCGGCGCGCAGCACAACGGGGAAGCCGCGCATGCCGCCGCGATCCGCCGGCGGGAAGTAGGTGCCGCCGAAGTAGGGAACGCCCTGCGGGGTGAGGAACACGGTCATCGGCCAGCCGCCGCTGCCGGTCATCGCCTGCACCGCCTGCATGTAGACGCCGTCGACGTCGGGGCGTTCCTCGCGGTCCACCTTGATGTTGACGAACAGCTGGTTCATCAGCGCGGCGATCTCGGGATTCTCGAACGACTCGTGGGCCATCACGTGGCACCAGTGGCAGGCGCTGTAGCCGACGCTGAGCAGGACGGGCCGGTCGCTGCGGCGCGCCTCGGCGAAGGCCGCTTCGCCCCAGGGCCACCAGTCGACCGGGTTGTCGGCGTGCTGCAGCAGGTAGGGGCTGGTCTCCTGCGCCAGGCGGTTCGACATGGCCGCCACGCTACCGCAGCGGGGCAGGGGGACGCCGCTAAGCGGCGCCCCCCCTCTCCCCCAATCGTCAGATCATGCCTCCGTCAGTTCGGCGGCACGATGGGTGGTGGGGTCCGGACCGGCGACGCCGTGTTCGGGCACCCAGGCTGCGGGCACCCCTCGAAGTTGCCGTCCCAGCCGCGGAAGAACGTGCCGTCGTTGGCGTTGTAGGCCATCGCGTACCACGTCGCAGCGTCGCCCGCCTCCGATGTGGACGGGATCTGGGGCGTGAGGATCAGCAGCCAGCACAGGCAGGTCCAGCCGTCGACGGGGCTGCTCATGCTGGCCAGGTAGGCGGCATCGAACGTTGCCGGGCCGTTGCCCGCGGTGTACGTCTGCTCGACCGACTCGACGCTGACCACTCCCGCCGGTGGGGTCATCACCTCCGAAGCCGTGATGTCGAAGTAGTTGAGCTTCGACTGGACGTCCGTCGGCAACGGTCCGAGGACAGGAGCCGACTGGGCGTGCCCGCGGGCGGTGCCGTGGGTCACCGCCAGAGTGACTCCGCTTGCCACGCCAAGGGCGGCCAGTGCGGCGAGGCCAACTCGCAATCGCTTCATGTCTCTCCCTTCCCTCAGTGCGGACATGCCTTGTCGTTGATGGCGACCATTGAGCCGCCGTTGTAGTTGGCCCGGTTGGTGAAGGAGGGCGTTCCACCCTGGGTCGGGTTGAACGTCTTCCAGCTGCCGCCGCTCCCGCGGGGCCACCAGTAGTGGATGTCGTTGAACGTCTCGGACGGCCCAGCATAGCCACCGGGCATCTGGCTGGACAGAGTGTGGATCTCGCCCGAGACCTCGCCCATGGTCAACTGGCCATCGGGGATCACCCAGCCGTCGTGGCCGAGGTACTGGTTGTTGGCGTAGTAGGTGAAGGGGAACTGGCTGGCGTACGGGTTGTAGTTGACCGTGTAGTAATAGCTGTTGCCCAGCGGCAGGGCGTTGAACAGCTGCGTGCTCCAGGTGTACTGGCTGCCCGTCCACCAGCCGACCTGGGTGAATGTGTATCGCTGGCCGTAGGCCTTCTCCATCCAGCCGACCTGCGCATAGATGTGCGGGTCGTTGGCCTTCTGCAGCATCACCCACGCGGTGGTCTCCACGCGGTTTGGCTGCACCCACGGCGAGTAGTCGAAGATCTGGGCGTACATGCCGCCCCCCAGGCCGGACGTGTCGCCCGACCAGGCCGCGTAGCGGTTGCCGTCGTCTGCGCGGTTCGGCCAGCAACCCATGCCGTCGCCCGACGCGGCGACGGGCGCGACGGGAAGCAGCGCGGCTGCCACCACGACGGCGCCGACGGCGGCGTACAGGCGTGTTCGTAGGTTCCGGTGCATTGCCGATTGAGCCCTCCCTGGCTGTCGGGTCCGTGACTGGCGATGGGGTGCGCGGTGCGGTGAGTGGGGAGTGCATTGGTTGAGAGTGGGCCGCCGGCATGCGGACCGGCGGCCCGGTTGAGAAGGAAGGGATTGAGCTGCCAGCTCGAAATCCGGATCGCCAGCGCGGCACCTCACTCCCGCCTCGTGCGCCCTCCCGCCGTGTCGCGGACCGTCCGCTCGGTGCTGTCGCGACCGGTCCGCGGACGTCCAGGACGGCCCGGCGCGTGCCCAGAAGCTTGAACCGCAGGCGTCTGCCCGGCTAGGCAGTGTGCCCAAGCAAGTCTGTCACCGAGAAACAAGGGTGTTGAGGACCTTGGCTGGTCAGCGGGCGGCCGCCGCGCCCGGCTACACTGTCCCGCCGTGCCCCAGCTCACACCTGTGTCAGATGTCATGACCCGTGACGTCCGCACCGTCCGGGTCGAGGACCCGGTGGAGGCGGCCGTCGACATCGTGGTGGAGATGCGGGTCACCGGCGTGCCGGTGGTGGACGACGGCGACCGCTGCGTCGGGGTGGTCACCGAGTCGGACATCCTCGGCAAGCGCGGCACCACCTGCGGCGACATCATGACCGCCGACGCCGTCACCGTCGAGGAGACGGTGCCGCTGGCCGAGGCCGCCGAGATCATGCTCACCCGCCGCATCCGCCGCCTGCCCGTGGTGCGCAGCGACGGCACGCTGGTCGGCCTGGTCACCCGCATGGACCTGGTGCGCTATTTCGGACAGACCCGCTGGACCTGCGAGTGGTGCGGTCACAGCGAGCGTGGACTGCGGCCGCCCAACGCCTGCCCCTCCTGCGGCGGCGAGAGCTGGCGGTTCAGCGTGGAGGCGAGATGACCGTCGTGGCTGCCAAGGGTGGGTTGGAGGGGGTGGTCGCCGGCGCCAGCGCGCTGTGCGACATCGACGGGCGCACCGGGCGGTTGCTCTACTGCGGGTACGACATCGTCGACCTCGCCGCCCACTCGTCGTTCGAGGAGACGGCCTTCCTGCTGTGGCACGGCGAATTGCCCGGCGCCGCGGAGCTCGAGGCGCTGCGCCGCGAGCTGCGCGCCGAGATGGAGCCGCACCCGACGGTGTGGGACGTCGCGCGCGCGGCGGGTCCTGAGGCCAATCCCATGGCGGTGCTGCGCACCCAGGTCTCCCTGCTCGGCGCGCTCGACGCCGACGCCGGCGACAACTCCGAGGCGGCCAACCGCCGCAAGGCGGCGCGACTGGTGGCCCAGACCGGCACGCTGGTGGCCGGCACCGAGCGGATCCAGCAGGGCCTCGATCCCGTCGCGCCCCGGCCGGACCTCGACCTCGCCGCCAACTTCCTGCACATGCTGCGCGGCCGTCCCGCCGGCGACGAGGAGGTGCGCACCTTCGACGTCGCCCTGGTACTTCATGCCGAACATGGCATGAACGCGTCGACCTTCGCGGCGCGCGTCACCGCGGCGACGCTGTCGGACATGCACTCGGCGATCACCAGCGCCATCGGTGCCTTGAAGGGCCCGCTGCACGGCGGTGCCAACGAGCGCGTCATGGAGCTGCTCCGCGAGCTGCCCTCGGTCGAGGCGACCCCGAGCGCGGTGCACGAGATGCTGGAGCAGAAGCGGCGGATCATGGGCTTCGGCCACCGGGTGTACCGCACCGAGGACCCGCGCGCCACCATCCTGCGCGAGTTCTCCCGCCGCGTCGGGGAGCGCGCCGGCGACACCCGCTGGTACGAGCTGACCCGCGCCGTCGAGCAGGCGGTGCTGGCGGAGAAGGGCCTGTATCCCAACGTCGACCTCTACTCCGCGTCGACGTACACCTCGCTGGGCATCCCGCAGCGCATCTTCACGCCGATCTTCGCGGTCAGCCGCATGGCGGGCTGGACGGCCAACGTCATCGAGCAGCACCGCGACAACCGGCTGATCCGGCCCGACTCCGACTACATCGGCCCGGCCCCGCGCGACTACGTGGCGGTGGAGATGCGCTCCGGGGCATAGAGCGCGGCGACCCAGGTGAAGGGCTGGGCCACGCCCGCCGGGGTGTGGTGCACCTCGCGGCGCACGGCGACAACCTCGAAGCCGTCGCCGAGCAGCGCCATGATGCCGTCGGCGTCGTAGTGCTGCACCGGCAGGCCGGAGCAGTGGTCGGGCGCGCCGGGAGCGAAGGCGCCGATGATGGCGTGGCCCCCGGGGTACAGCGCGGCGCGCAGGGTCTGCAGGTAGCGCTCGCGGTCCTCGCGGTCGACGAGGAAGTGCAGCATGGCGCGGTCGTGCCACAGGTCGTAGTGGCGTTCCGGCTTCCAGCTGAGCACGTCAGCGAGCGCCCAGCGCGCTGCGCGCTCGCCGGCGCGCTGCCGCGCCGCCGCCAGCGCAGTCGCCGAGATGTCGAGCACGGTGATGTCGCTGTAGCCGCGCTCGCACAGCGCGTCGACCAGCGTGGAGCCGCCACCACCGATGTCGAGGATGGCGGCGTCGTGCGGCAGGTCGATGAAGGCGATGAGCTGCAGCGAGACCACCGGCGAGGCCTGGTGCCAGCTGAGGTCGGCGACGCCCCGGGCGCGGGCGTACACGGCGTCCCAGTGGCGCCGCTGGTCGTCGGCGTCGCCGGCGTCGTCGGCGGTGGGAGGAAGTGCCATGGCTGCTGTCCACCTTGCCCCGCGCGGGCGGGCCGCGCAAGGGCCGTCCGGCCTCATCGCAGCAGGCGGAGCAGCCCGCCGACCGCCGCGGCGCCGCCGGCGAGGGTGACCAGGGCGATGCCCAGCCAGCTCCTGCGCAGCGTCGCGTCGCTGTAGGCCGGGGGCGTCGGGAGGGCGCGCAGGTGGTGCACCCAGAGGCCGTCGGAGGTGCCGGCGTAGATGGCGGCAGTGCGGGGATCGGTGGCCACGGCCAGGACGTGGTCGGGCAACCCGGGGCCGGCGCGGATCCAGTCGTTGCCGCCGTCGAGGCTCTCCAGCACCGAGTAGCCGTCGGTGCCCATGTAGACGGTGTTGCTGAGGGGCTGGGTGTCGAACGCGGCCAGCGCGGTGATGCGCGGCGGGCCGGCGGTGAGGCCCTGGGGAAGCAGCAGCAGGGCGCGGGCCCAGTGGCCGTCGGCGCCGCGGCGCCAGGCGACGTTGTCGCGGTCTGCGGCGACCACCACGCCGGGCAGGGAGGCGGGGGCGGCGAGCAGGGTGTAGCCGGACTCGGGGCCGCCGGTGGGCGTCATCGGCGGGCTGCCGGGGTCGGCGTGCCAGGTGCCGGTGGAGTCGTAGCGGCCGATGCGGCCGCCGATCTCCCGCCACGGCGATCGCGGCACGCCGGCGAAGGGTGAGGCGCTGCCGGCGCCGGCGACGTGCCAGGTGCGGCCGCCGTCGTTGGACAGCTGCTGCACGCCCGCCACGGTGGCCTCGATCGTGCCACCACTGGCACGAACTCCGGCGACGGGCGCTCCGGCGAAGGCGACGCGCACCCACCACGGTTGTGGGGACGGCGTGGGCGCCGGCGCCGGCGTTGCCGTTGCCGCCCTGCCCGGCAGCGGTGCCGCGAGGAACGCCAGCGCGGCGAGCGCCGCCGCGGCGCAGAGCCGGCGCACGCGGTCAGTAGCCATACAACCCCGGCAACACGGCAGCGGCGACGGCGACGTCACCGACGGCATGGATGACGATCGCCGGCCACAGCGAGTTGGTCCGCTGCGTGACCCAGCCGAGCACGAAGCCGAGGGCGATGGTCACCGGCACGAAGGGGCCCGCCGGGCCCTCGTACTGCACGGCGATGTGGGCCAGGCCGAAGAAGACCGCCTGGCCGAGGTTGGCCAGCCACGGCGGGGCGACGCGTTCCAGCGAGCCCATCAGCAGGCCGCGGAACTCGAGCTCCTGGGCCAGCGCCTGGAGCACGTTGCCGGGCGCCACCCAGGGCATGTCGCGCTGCAGTGCCACCGGGGGCAGGCCGAGGCGGCCCAGCAGGGTGGCGGGGATGGCCAGGGCGATGCCGAGCAGCAGCAGGCTGCCGGCGACCGTGGCCAGCAGCGCGCCGCGCCCGAGGTGGCCCAGGCGCAGCCGCGGCCGCCAGCGCGGGGCGAGGGCGTGCAGGGCCAGCGCCGCAAACGCCGCAGTGAGCACCGTCTGGGCCACGCCGGCCCAGCCGAAGCGCTCGTCGCCGCCGAGGCCGGGCCAGATCAGCCCCAGCACCTGCGGGGTGGCCGACCAGAGGCAGAACGGCGCGGTGATGGCGGCGACGGCGATGAGCACCGGACGGGTGTCGCGCAGGCGGCGGACGGCGAGCGCGGCGCCGAGGAGGAGCAGGCTGACGGCGGCCAGGCGCACGTCGTAGGGATCGACCCCGACGGGGTCGTTGAAGGTCCGCGGCACCAGCAGCGCCACGCCCAGCGCCACCGCGGAGGCGGCCAGCGCGGCGGCGGCGCCACGCCCGGCAGCGCGGATGTCCGGCTCCGCCGCCGGGGCCGCGACGGGTGCCGTCTCGATCACGACGACCTGTATACGCGAAGGCGGCGGTGGCCGCGGCTCCCCGCGAGAGCAGCGATCCGGTACCCTTCACCGCCGCGATGAGCGTGACGATCCTGGTGGGGGGACAGTGGGGCGACGAAGGCAAGGGCAAGGTCATCGACCTGCTCGCCGACCGCGTCGAGATGGTGGTTCGCTCGCAGGGTGGCAACAACGCGGGACACACCGTGGTCAGCGACGGCCAGGAGTTCAAGTTTCACCTCATCCCCAGCGGCATCCTCTACCCGCAGACCACCTGCGTGATCGGCCACGGCGTCGTCGTCGACCCCAAGGCATTCGTCACCGAGCTGGACCACGTGCGCGAGCGCGGTGTCTCCACCGACAACCTGGTGATCAGCGACCGCGCCCACATGGTGATGCCGTACCACCCCGCGCTCGACAAGCTGGGTGAGACGCAGCGCGGCGACGACCGGCTGGGCACGACGTGGCGCGGCATCGGGCCGACCTACGAGGACAAGGTGCGCCGCATCGGCTTCCGCGTCGGCGACCTGCAGAAGCCCAAGTTCCTGGAGAAGAAGCTGCGCTTCGTGCTGCGGCTGAAGAACGAGACGCTGACCAAGCTGTTCGACGCCGAGCCCTTCGACGAGCAGGAGATCCTCGACGAGTACATCGGCTACGCCGAGCGGCTCGACCGCTACATCAGGGACATCTACCCGCTGGTGCAGGGCGCCATCTCGCGCGGCGAGCGCATCCTGCTCGAGGGCGCCCAGGGAGTGATGCTCGACCTCGACCTGGGCACCTACCCGTATGTGACGTCTTCGGCACCAACTGCCGGCGGCGCCTGCACCGGCAGCGGCATCCCGCCGTCGCGGATCACCAGGACCGTCGGCGTGTTCAAGGCCTACACCACGCGCGTCGGCTACGGCCCCTTCCCCACCGAGCTGACCGACCAGCTCGGCGAGTACATCCGCGAGGTCGGCGCCGAGTTCGGCACCACCACCGGGCGGGCCCGCCGCGTCGGCTGGTTCGACGCCGCCATCGCGCGGTACTCGGTGAACACCAACGGCATCGACTCCATCGTGCTCACCAAGCTCGACGTTCTGGACACTCTCGACACCATCAAGGTCTGCACCGGCTACCTCTGGCGCGGCGAGGAGTGGGACCATCCCATGGCCAACATCTCCCACCTAAAGCACTGCGAGCCGATCTACGTCGAGATGCCGGGCTGGAAGTCGCCCATCCGCGACTGCCGCCGCTACGAGGACCTGCCGCGGGAGTGCCGCGACTACGTGGAGCGGCTGGAGCGGCTCTGCGGCGCGCCCATCGACGTCATCTCGGTCGGCCCGGACCGCGAGCAGACCATCGTGCGGCGGGAGCTGGTCTAGGCTCGCGTCGGTACAGCGCGCGTAGCGTGGGGGCATGTCCCAGCCGAAGACCCGCCTTCGCGACAAGGTCCGCACCCTCGCCGCCGGCCCCAACTTCGCAGCCGTCACCACGCTGCTGCCCTCGGGGCGGTTCCAGACCCAGCCGATGTGGGTCACCAGCGACGACGAGTTCGTCTACATCAACACGGAGGTGCACCGCACCAAGTTCAAGAACGTCCAGCGCGATCCGCGCATGACGGTGATGATCTGGAGCCACGAGAACCCCTACCAGTACGCCGAGGTGCGCGGCCGCGTGGTCGAGACCACTCTCGGCGAGCCGGCGCGCCGGATGATCGACGAGCTCTCCCAGAAGTACAACGGCCGTCCCTACCCGCCCGAGGCGATCCACAGCGAGCGCGTGATCCTCAAGGTCGCCGCCGAGACCCAGCACACCTCGGGCTGAGGCCTCAGCGCGGCGCGGTCGAATGCCGCGGGCCCCCGACGCGCGGCCGTTATGAGATTATTCTCATAACGTGCTCGACCGCCTGCACATGGCCCCCAGCCCCCTCCCGCGCCACCTCGCAGAACGGGTCGCCGAGACCCACACCTGGCTCGACGAGGTGGCGGCAGAGGAGCGTGCGCTGGCACCCTGGACCGGCACGTTGAGGCGAGTCATGGGTGCCCGCGTGGTGGGTGCTTCGACCGCCATCGAGGGGTTCTCAGCAACTCATCAGGACACGGTGCGGCTCATCGAGGGGCAGAGGTCTGCGGCGGCACCGCCGGAAACCGAGGAGGCGATTCGGGATTACCGCCGAGCCATGGATCGCGTCGCCGGGCTTGCGGTCGACACCGAGTTCGAATGGCGTCCGTCGGTGGTCCGCGATCTCCATTTCCTGGTGACCGCGGGAAGTCGGCGCAGCCAGCCCGGGAGATGGCGCGATGAGGAGGTCCACGTGCGCCGCGGTGCGGACGCTATTCCATACCAGGCACCGCCGGCTGACGACGTGCCCCGCCTCATGCGCAGTGCTGCCGAGTACCAGTCATGCAGCGACGACGACGCACTGATCCGCGCCGCCATGGTGCAACTGCACGTGGCCGCGGTGCACCCGTTCCTCGACGGCAACGGCCGCACGGCTCGGGTGCTGCAGTCGCTGGTGCTGGCACGGGCTCGGCTGCTGCCCCTCGACGTCTGCTCCATCGAGACGTACCTCGCCGCCAACACCGATCAGTACTACGCGGCGCTGCGCACCACCAACGGCGTGCATCGGCTCGGTGGCGCCGAGTACTACGATCCAACGCGGAGCGCCGTTCCCTGGCTCGAGTTCTGCCTCGAGGCGCACATCGAAAGCAGCAAGGCACTCGCCGAGGAGATGCGGACGGCCCGGAGGCGCACGACATTCTGTCGTGACCTGGCACGTCGCCATGGCCTTCCAGATCGGATCGCGCAGGTGCTCGACCAGGCACTGGTCGAGCTGCCAATCAGCAACGAAAGCCACCGGCAACGGCAGAACGTTTCCATGCCGATGGCCACCAAGGACCTGGGGTCCCTGGTCGACCTCGGTCTCCTGCGACGGCTCGGCGCCGGCAGGTCGACGCGCTACGAGGCCTCGCCACGGCTCAGAGCGATGTGGCGAAGAGCCGAGCGGGCTCGTCCCGACTAGACCGCCGAGGCGCGCAGGGCTTCGAGCACCTCGTCGGCGTGGCCGGCGGGCTTGACGTTCTCCCACACGCGCTCGATGGCCCCGTTGGGACCGATGAGGAAGGTGGTGCGGAGGATGCCCATGTACTTGTGCCCGTTGTACTCGCGCTCGCCCCAGACGCCGTAGGCCTCCAACGCCACGTGCTCGGGATCGGCGACCAGGGTGAAGGGGATGCCGAGCTTCTCGACCCAGGCGTCGTGCGACGCGACGTCGTCGCCGCTCACGCCGACGACGACGGCGTCGAGGTCCTCGATGGTCTTGGCTTCGTCACGGAAGCCCTGTGCTTCGATCGTTCAACCAGGGGTGTCGTCTTTGGGATAGAACCAGAGCACCACCCGCCGGCCGCGCAGGTCGGAGAGCTTCAGGGTGCCGCCGCCGTTGGTGGGCAGCTCGAAGTCGGGGGCGAGGTCGCCGGCGCGCGGCATGGTGGTCGGGCTCACGACGCGGCCGCCGCGTGTTCCTTGGAGTGCGCTTCGATGAGGGGCTGCGCGATGTGCGCGGGCACCTCCTCGTAATGCGACGTCGCCATGGAGTAGCGCCCGCGCCCCTGGGTGGCGGCGCGGAGGTCGATGGGGAAGGTGTACATCTCGGCGAGAGGCACTTGTGCGGTCACCTCGGTGCGGCCGTCGCCGATGGGGTTCATGCCCCCGACGCGGCCGCGCTTGGCGTTCAGGATACCGATCACATCGCCCATCAGTCGTTCGGGGACGACGACGTGCACGTCCATGATGGGTTCGAGCAGCACCGGGTGGGCCTCCTGCACGGCGCGGCGCATGGCCATCGAGCCGGCGATCTGGAAGGCGATGTCCTTGCCGTCGACGGGATGGGTCGAGCCGTCGACCAGGCGCACCTTGACGTCGACGATGGGATAGCCGGCGACGGCGCCCTGCTCCATGGTCTGCTTCACGCCCTTCTCCACCGAGGGGCGGAACTGCTGGGGGATGGAGCCGCCGAAGATCTTGTCCTCCCACTCGTAGCCGCTCCCGCGGGGCAGCGGCTCGATCTCGATGGTGCAGTCGCCGTAGAGCCCGGCGCCGCCCGACTGCTTCTTGTACTTGTTGGCGATCCTGGCGGTGCCGGTGATGGTCTCGCGGTAGGCGACCTTGGGGACCGACAGGGTGGCGTCGACGCCGTACTTGCGCTTGATCCGCTCCAGCGCGACGTCGAGGTGCACGTCGCCGAGGCCGTGCAGCACCTGCTCCTTGGTGACCTCGTCGCGCTCCATCGAGAAGGTCGGGTCCTCCTCGGCGTAGCGCTGCAGCGCCGAGTTGATCTTGTCCTCGTCGCCCTTGGTCCTGGCGTGCACCGCCATGGCGTACAGCGGCGCCGGGTACTCGATGGGCGGCATCTTCACCGGCGCCGACTTGTCGCACAGCGTGTCGCCGGTCATGGTGACCGCCAGCTTGGTGGCGACGCCGATGTCGCCGGCGACGATCTCGCCCGCTTGGACGATCTGCTTGCCCATCGGCTGGCCGAGCTGGGCGAGCCGCTCCTCGACGCCGCGATTGGCATTCAAAGGATGCGTGTCGGGCCGCACCGCGCCGCGCAGCACCCGGAAGTAGGTGATCTTGCCGAAGGGGTCGATGGTCGACTTGAAGACGTGCGCCACCAGCGGCCCCGCGGGATCGCACTCGATCTCGATCTCGCCACCCTTGGCATCAACTGCCTGGTGCACGCGCTCCTTGGGCGAGGGCAGGTAGCGGTTGATGCAGTCGAGGATGAACGAGGCGCCCTTCTCCTGCAGCGCCGCCGCGGGGACGATGGGCACGAGGCTGCCGCGCAGCGCCGCGGTGTGCATCGCCGCGTGCACCTCGTCGTCGGTGAGCTCGGTGCCCTCGAGGTACTTCTCCAGCAGCGCGTCGTCGGTCTCGGCAGCGGCGTCGACCAGGGCGCTGTGCGCCCGCTCGATCTCCTCGCGATGGTCCTCGGGGAACTCACCGTCGACCAGCCTGCCGCCGTCGAACTGGTGGGCCCGGTCGTTGACCAGGTCGACCAGGCCGCGGAACTGCTCGTGCGACCCGATCGGCACCGCGACGGCGATCGCCTTGCGGCCGAAGGCTTCGCGGATGGCGTCGACGGTGGCCTCGTAGGAGACGTTCTCCTTGTCCATCTTGTTGACCACGATCAACGCCGGCAGCCCCGCGGCGGCGATGCGCTCCCAGGCAAGCTCCGCGCCCACGGGCACCTCGGTGCCCGCCGACCCGGCGCTGACCACCAGGATCGCCGCGTCGGCGGCGGCCAGCGCCTGTGACACCTCGCCGGCGAAGTCCTGGAACCCCGGGGTGTCAATGAGGTTGATGCGCACGTCCATCCAATCGCAGTGCGCCACCGCGGCGGAGATGGAGATCGAGCGCTTCTGCTCCTCCGGCTCGTGGTCGAGGATCGACGTGCCCTGGTCGGTCGAGCCGAGGCGCTGGGTGGCGCCGGCGGTGTGGAGCAGTGCTTCGCACAGCGACGTCTTGCCGTCGTGGCTGTGGCCGAGGACGGCGACGCAGCGGATGCGGTCTGGCGTGGGCATGGGCTCTTCTCCGACCAACCAACCAACCAGGGGGCACCAACCAACCGGTGCGATCCGGGTTGCCAATGGTAGCCGCTATGGTTGGGCCGCTTCCCATGCTCCTCCCTCGCCTGCTCGCGGCCGCGCTGGCCGGCGCCATCCTGGTCGCCTGCGGCGGTGACAGCCCCACCCCGCCCTGCACGCCGCAGCCCTCCCCGTCGCCCCCCGTGGCCACCACCGGACAGCTCACCGCCAGCGCCGACAAGGCGACGGTGCCGAGCGGCGGCGCGGTGCTCGCCAGCGTTCGCGCCGTCGGCCCGCTCCACTACCAGGCCCCCTGCGACGCACCGCTCGACCTCATCGTCGTCGACCGCACCGACATCCACGTCGACTCCGTCTCACCCCCGGCGCCCAAGGGCACGCCGTGCGGCGCGGTGACTCTCGGCGCGGGGCAGAGCGCGGAGTACGACGTGCTGTGGAACTCCGATCCCACCCTGCCGCCCGGGCCGTACCGGCTGGTGCTGGGGCTGGGGGACCAACCGCAGCTGGTGCTGCAGGTGCAGCTCGGCATCCTGCCGACCTCCTGCGCCAACCGCTGAAGCGCCTCAGCGCCGCTCGGGCTTCTCTGCCACCACCAGCAGTGAGTGCGACAGCCCGGTAGCGCGGTAGCGGGTCCAGCCGTCGTAGACGGCGCGCACCTGCAGGCCGGCGCGCGCGAACAGCGGGGCGACCTCCTCCAGGGCGGTGAAAGCGCCGGTGGTCTGCTGCACGCGCACCCCGTCGTCGAGGATGGCGATCTCGCGGAGGACGTAGGTGCGCGCCGAGTCGTCGTAGGTGGCGTCGGTGAGGAGGAGGTGGCGGCGGTCGCTGAGGATGGAGAAGGGGACGAACTCCCAGGCGCTGAGGCGGCCGGGCGGCTGGTCGGGGCGGACGCGCAGCTCGGCGACGAGGCGGCCGCCGGGGCGCAGGGCTGCGGCGAGGCGGCGCAGCACCGTGGCCTGCTGGCTGCGGCGGAAGGCTTCGAGGATGAAGTAGATGAGCAGCACGCAGTCGAATTGCTCGCGGTACTCCAGGGTGCGCAGGTCGGCGCGCCGGAAGGTGGCGTCGACGCGGGCGTCGCGGGCCAGGGTGCGGGCGTGGCGGAGCACCGGGTCGCCGACGTCGACGCCGGTCACCGTGTACCCGAGTCGGGCGAGGCGCACCGCGTACAACCCCGGCCCGCAGGCGGCGTCGAGCACGGCGGCGGGGGCGGCGGGCATGAGGCGGAGCAGGCGGCGGATGTGGCGCTCGACGACGTGCAGCCGGCGCGAGGCGCCGTCGTGGGACTGGTCGAGGTGCTCGCGCAGGACGCGCCGCGACACCTCGGGATCGCTCCAGTCGAGCTCGAAGCGATGGTCGAAGGGGATGGGCCAGTCCGGCAGCGCGCCGGGCCGCAGCGGTCGCATGGAACGCGGAGAGTACGCGGTCGAGGACAATGTCCCGCCGATGGGCAATGCCGTCACGACCTTCGTGCAGAACCACGGCGTCCTCGCCGTCTTCGTGCTGATGCTGGCGGAGAGCTGCGGCATCCCCTTCCCATCGGAGGTCACCATGCCGCTGGCGGGATACCTGGCCCAGGCCGGGCACATCTCGCTGACCGGGGCGATCGCCGCCGGCGTGGTCGGCAACTTGGCCGGCTCGCTGATCGCCTACTGGCTCGCCGCGCAGTTCGGCGAGGCGCTGCTGCTCGGACCGGGCCGCTACGTCGGCATCCGCCGCTCCCACCTCGAGCTCGCCGAGCGCTGGTTCCAGCGCCACGGGCTGCTCGCCGTGTTCGTGGGCCGGCTGCTCCCCGTGGTGCGCACCTACGTGTCGTTCCCCGCCGGGCTGGCCCGCGTCGACCTGCTGCGCTTCTCGGTGCTCACCGTCGCCGGGGTGCTGCCCTGGTGCATCGCGCTGACCGCCGCGGGCTATGCGGTGGGGGCCAGCTACGACCGCATCTCCGGGCCGATCGAGAAGGTGGCCATCGTCATCGCCGTGCTGGTGGTGGTGCTGGTGGTGGCCTGGATCGTGCGCGGCCGGCGGACGGCGGCGGCGCGCGACCGGCGCGCGGCTGACGGCGAATTGTCGTAGCATTACGACAGGAGCACGCCAACACCAGCCGGAGCGCCGCACACGCCATGGCCGCCATCCCCGTCCTCGACCGCGAGCACTTCAGCGACCGCGCCGAGCAGTTGGAGGCGACCAGCCGGCGGCTGGCCGGTGAGGCGGAGATCCCCGCCGACGTCTGGCAGCTGGTCGACACCATCGCCGACGAGGTGTTGGCGATCTCGCGGGACGACCTGGCCCGCATGGACCCGTACCTCTTCCTCGCCCTGCAGCAGGGCGCGCTGGCCGCGTACCGCGCCATGCACGAGCCCGACCCCGCCAGCGAGCGGCGCCAGCTGCGCATCGGCCTGGAGCGGATGCGCCAGGCGCTGCGCGACGTCGCCGAGGAGGCGCCGGTGCGCGACGCGCGGCCGGCCAAGGAGGTGGCCCGCTGGCTGGCCGACACCCTGCACGTCTCCCAGGCGGCGCTGGCCGAGCTGGCCGGCACCGCGCCGCGGACCTTCCAGCGCTGGATCAGCGCCCAGGACGCGAGCGCGCCGCAGGGCGAGGAGGAGCGGCGCCTGCGGACCGTGGCCCGTATCGCCAACCAGCTGCGCCACGCGCTGAGCGGTCCCGGGGTGCTCGCCTGGTTCCGGCGTCCCCGACCGGAGCTGCAGGGACGCTCCCCCGCCGAGCTGCTCGCCGACCCGCTGGCCACGCCCGACCTGCTGGCTCTGGCCGCCGCGGCGCGGTCGAGCAACGCGGCGTAGCGGCGGTCGGTCGGACGCCGCCGAGCCTTGCCGCGCGAGGTCGTCGCCTATCGCCTGGCCGCCTGGGACACGCCGTTCTGGGTCAACGCCAACCGCTCGTCGGGACGCTACAACCGCGCCGGCGTGGCGGCGACGCAGTACCTCTGCCTGCATCCCCTCGGCCCGTGGGCGGAGTACATGCGCCGCGAGTCGCTGCGCACTGCGGACGACATCGCCGAGGTTCGGCAGCGCATCTGGGCTGCGCGCGTGGTGTTGCCCGACGACGCCGGCGAGGCGGTGCTCAACTTCGCCACCGCGCGCTCGTTCGGTCTCGAACCGCGTGCTCTGGTGGCCGACGACCACGACGCCTGCCAGCGGTTCGCCGAGCGCTGGCGCGGCGAGCATCCCGGCGGAGTGCTGCGGGTGCCCAGCGCGGCGCTGCCGGGCACGCAGAACCTGGTGCTGTTGGGCCCGCGGCTGCTGGTCGACTACCAGGTGGCGCTGTGGGACGGCGACCTCGACGTGCCCGCCGCGGTGATCGCCGACCGCGCGCAGCCGCCGGCGTCGCTGCTGCCGTTGGTGCGGCATCGCGGCATGGCCCATGCGGAATACGAGGCGTGGCGGCGCGGGCGCGCCTTCGTGTTCAGCGAGCCGGCGTTTCCCACGCCCTGAGGTGGCGCGGGCGCTCTATGCGAGCGGGATCACCTCGACCACGGTGCCCTGCTCGACGCGCGTGCCCTCCGCCGGCAGCGCGATCAGGCAGTCGGCGATCACCAGCGAGCGCATGATCCCCGAGCCCTGCGGCCCGGTCAGCCGCACCCCCGGCAGCTCGCCGTGCTGCACCTCGGTGAGCACGCCGCGGTGGAACGTCTCCAGCCCCTCGGGCTTCTCCATGTCCTCTAGGGCACGCGCCGCGATCCGCCGGCGGTGCACCTCGGTCGCGCCCTGCAGCGCCAGCACCGCGGGACGAGCGAACAGCTCGAAGGTCACCTGCGAGCTCACCGGGTTGCCGGGCAGGCCGATGAACGGCACGCCCTGCGCCTGGCCGACGGCGAGCGGCTTGCCGGGGCGCATGGCCACCCGCCAGAAGTCCATGCTGCCCATCTCGTCGACGACGTCGCGGACGTGGTCGTGGTCGCCCATGCTGACGCCGGCGCTGCTCACGATCAGGTCACACCTGGCAGCTTCTCCCAGGGCGCGGCGCAGGTCGACCACGGTGTCGCGGGCGATGCCGATGCGCACCGGCTCGCCGCCCGCCTCGCGCACCGCCGCGGCGATGGCCACCGCGTTGCTGTCGACGATCTGCCCGGGGCCGGGCTCGCGGTCGACGTCGACCAGCTCGTCGCCGGTGGACACCACGGCGACGCGCGGGCGGCGGGTGACCTCCAGCCAGGGATTGCCCAATGCGGCGCAGGCGGCGAGGTCGGCGGGGCGGAGGCGGCGGCCGGGGCTGAGGATCTCGTCGCCGGGGTTCATGTCCTCGCCCGCGCGGCGCACGTTGGTGCCATAGCTGACAGCAACGCTGATGCGCACGCGCTCGCGGCCGCTGTCGGTGTCCTCGTAGCGGACCACCGCGTCGGCGCCCTCGGGCAGCGGGGCGCCGGTCATGATGCGCATCGCCGTGCCGCGCTGCAGGGCGCGTCCCGGCGCGGCGCCGGCGCGCGATTCGCCGACAACGGGCAGCTCGATCGGGTTGTCCGGGCTGGCGTTCTCGGTGTCGCGGGCGCGCACGGCGTAGCCGTCCATGCCGGAGTTGTCGAACGGCGGCAGGGTGCGGCGGCTGACCACCTGCATCGCCAGCACCCGGCCGAGCGCCTCGGTGAGGGCGACGCGCTCGGTGCGCAGCGGGCGAATGGCGGCGAGGATGCGGTGCTGCGCCTGGCTGACCGTCTGCATGGGCGCGACCGTGGCCATGGCCGCTACTGCTGCGCCTCGGCCTGCAGCGCCGCGGCGAAGACGCGCCTGGCCTCGCTCGGGTCGCCGGGGCGCGCGGTCGGCAGGTCGACGCCGTAGCGCAGGCGGTTGGCGGCGTAGACGGCGCGCAGGGCAGGCACGGGGACGCCGTGCGAGTCGGCGCGGCGCACCACGTCGCCGAGCAGCACCTCGAGCTCGCTGTCGCGGCCGGCGGCGAGGTCGCGGTGCAGCGAGGAGCGACCCTCGGGGTCGGTGCTGGCGACGCCCTGGGCGACCACCTCGACCAGCCCGGGGTCGACGGGCACCCCCTCGGCGACGGCGACCTGGCGCACCTCCTCGACCAGGGTGCGGAAGGTCTGCATCATCTCGGGCAGCTCGCGGAACTCGCCCACGGTGCGCCCGGTCAGCGCGGTGATGCCGCTCAGCGGGGCGAGCAGGCAGAGCTTCTCCCAACAGACGCGGCGCCCGTCCTCGTCGGCGGCGGCGAGGAGGCCGGCGGCGGACCAGCGCCGGGCGATCTCGACGGCGCGCTGGTGCAATGCGTCGTCGGGGCTGTCGAGCGGGCCGAAGCGGTAGAGCCGGGGACCGCCGAGGACCTTGACCACGCCGGGCTCCTCGAGGTGGCTGAAGATGTAGACGCTGCCGGCCAGCACCCGGCCGGGCGCGGCGCCGGCCAGCGGGCCGTCGAGGTGGACCACCCCGTTCTGCACCGCCAGGGCCACGGCGTTGTCCTGGCAGCGGGCCAGGTACGCGGGAAGGTCGGCGGCGAGCTGGGCGAGGCTGGCGTGCTTGACGGCGAGCACCACGACGGCGGCGGCAGGCGCGTCGTCGAGGCTGCGCGCGACCTCGACGCGGGCGGGCGGAGCCTCGGGGCGCTGCGGGTCGTCGAGGCGCAGGCCGCCGCGCTCGATGGCGTCGGCGTGGGCACCGCGGGCGACCACGGCGACGTCGAGCCCGCCGGCGGCGAGCACCGCGGCGAGGTAGCCCCCGACGCCCCCGGGTCCGACGACGAGGCAGTCAGCCATAGGACTGCTGAGCATAGGGCGCGGCGCCGCGCGGGTGCCGTCTGGCGGCGGTGCTGCTTTCTCCGAGGCGTCCTTGGCGCTGAGCGCGCTAGGACATGTCCACCCAGGGCGACTGCTCGCCACCCTCGGTGCTCTCGTCCTCGGAGCGCTGGCGGTAGCGCTCGGCCACCATCTTGTAGGCGACGTTCTTGGGCAGCCCGAGCTTGACCAGGGACTTGACCTCGTCGGCCATCACCTTGTCACGCGCCGTCTCGATGGCGGCGATGACGTCGTCGATGTGGACCGGGGCACGCTTTGCCATACGGTCGTGCAGTCTACCACCGCCCTGTCGAACCCAATCCTGAGCCGCGGGCACGCGGCGCCAGGTCGGTCCTCCCGCATACTTGGAGCTCGATGGCCTACCTTCCCAACACGGACGCCGACCGGCGTTCGATGCTCGATGCCGTGGGGGCCAGCCGCATCGAGGACCTCTTCTCCTCCGTCCCCGCACAGCTCCTCGACCCGCGCCTCGACCTCCCCCCGGCCCTCTCCGAACAGGAGCTGGTTGCCGACCTGGAGCGGCTCGCCGCCCGCAACCGTCCGCTGAGCGCCTGGGAGTCGTTCCTCGGCGCGGGCGTGTATCGCCGCTTCATCCCGGCCATCGTCAAGGGCACGATCTCCCGCCCCGAGTTCTACACCGCGTACACGCCGTACCAGGCGGAGGCGTCGCAGGGGACACTGCAGACGATCTTCGAGTTCCAGTCGATGATCTGCGCGCTGACCGGCATGGACGTGGCCAACGCCTCGCTCTACGATGGCGCCACCGCGGCGGCCGAGGCGTTGATGCTGGCGGTGACACATACCGGGCGCAAGCGCGTCGCGGTGAGCGCCGCGGTGCATCCCGAAGCGCTACGCGTCATCGAGACGTATGCGCAGGGGCGCGGGGTCGCCGTCGACGTCGTCGCGCACCGCGACGGCGTCACCTCGCTCGACGACGTGCGCGCCACGCTGAACGAGCAGCACGCCGGGCTCATCGTCGCCCAGCCGTCGTTCTTCGGTTGCCTCGAAGAGCTGGCGCCGCTGGCCGACGCCGCGCATGCGGTGGGCGCGCTGGCCATCGCGTCCGTCGATCCCATCGCCTGTACGGTGCTGGTGCCGCCCGGTGAGGCGGGCTTCGACGTCGCCGTCGGCGAGGGGCAGCCGCTAGGCATTCCCGCGTCGTACGGCGGCCCGCACGTGGGCTTCATGGCCACGCGCGACGCGCTGGTGCGGCGCCTGCCGGGACGGCTGGTCGGCATGAGCGTCGACCATCGCGGACGGCGTGCGTACACGCTGACGTTGCAGGCGCGCGAGCAGCACATCCGCCGCGAGAAAGCGACCAGCAACATCTGCACCAACCACGCGCTGATGGCGCTGGCGGCGACGATCTACATGGCCCAGATGGGCGCGGGCGGGATGCGCGCCGTCGCCGAGGTGAGCGCGCAGCGCGCCCACGTGCTGGCGCAGCGGCTGGCCGCCCTGCCGGGATTCTCGGTGGCGTTCGACCGGCCGTTCCTCTGGGAGTTCACCCTGCGCGTGCCCGGTGAGGCGGCGCTGCTCGCCGAGCACATGCGCGAGAGCGGCATCATCGCGGGGCTGCCGCTGGGCGGCGGCGACCCGTCGCTGCACGACGCGCTGCTGGTGTGCTGTACCGAGATGACGCCGCCAGCGGCGATCGACCACTACGTCGACACCGCGCGGCGATTCGCCGAGCTGCCCCAGGAGGTGCGGGCATGAGCACCGGCGACTGCCAGCCGACCACCCCGCCCGAGGACGGCGCGACGGTGGACGCCGCTGTTCCAGCCGTGAATGGCCAGAAGTCGGCGGTGCAGCCCGGAGCCGGCGGCACCGTCGCCGCCCGCACGGTGGAGGCCGCCTGGGCCGGCGACGAGCCGCTGGTCTTCGAGCTGAGCAGCGACTACGACGGCGGCCCGCGCACCGTCGCCGCCGGCGTCGAGGCGCCACCGCTGGCCGAGCTGCTGCCGGCGTCGGCGCTGCGCACCTCGGCGCCCACCGTTCCCGCGGTGCCCGAAGCGGTGCTGGCGCGCCACGTCGGTCGCCTGGCCCGGCGCAACCATCACCTGCACCACGGCATCTACCCGCTCGGCTCCTGCACGATGAAGTACAACCCGGTGGTCGACGAGCAGCTCGCCTCGCTCGACGGCTTCGCCTCGCTGCATCCCTACCAGGACGACAGCGACGCCCAGGGCGCCCTGGAGGTGATGTGGGAGCTGGAGCGCATGCTCTGCACCGTCACCGGCATGGCCCGCATGTCGCTGCAACCCGCCGCCGGCGCGCACGGCGAGTGGACCGGGCTGCGCATGATCCAGGCCTACCACGCCGCGCACGGCGACACCCACCGCACCCGCGTGCTGGTTCCCGACAGCGCGCACGGCACCAACCCCGCCTCCGCGGCGCTGACCGGCATGGAGGTGGTGACGGTCAAGTCCAACCACGACGGCACCGTCGACGTCGAGGACTTCAAGGCCCACCTCGACTCCAGCGTTGCGGCCATCATGCTGACCAACCCCAACACGCTCGGCGTGTTCGAGAAGGACATCCTGGAGATCGCGCGCGCCGCGCACCAGGCGGGCGCGCTGCTCTACTACGACGGCGCCAACCTCAACGCGCTGGTCGGGGTGGCGCGGCCCGGCGACATGGGCTTCGACGTCGTCCACCTCAACCTGCACAAGACGTTCTCGACCCCGCACGGCGGCGGCGGCCCGGGCAGCGGACCGGTGGGCGTGGCGGAGTCGCTGGTCGACTTCCTGCCCGTGCCGACCGTGGAGAAGCGCGACGGCGGGTTCGTCCTCGACCACGACCGTCCCCGGTCGATCGGCAAAGTGCGTTCCTACTACGGCAACTTCGGCATGCTGGTGCGCGCCTACGCGTACATCCGGGCCTACGGCGACACCCTGCCCCAGGTGGCGCGCGACGCCGTGCTCAACGCGCGCTATCTCCAGGCGCGCCTGGCGCCGCTGTTCCCCATGGCGGTGGACACGCCGTGCCTGCACGAGTTCGTCGCCTCGACCCAGGGCGGGCGCGTCGCCGGGCTGCGCGCCGTGGACGTGGCCAAGCGGATGATCGACTACGGCGTCTACCCGCCGACGGTGTACTTCCCCACTACGGTGCACGAGGCGCTGATGTTCGAGCCAACCGAGACCGAATCCAAGCAGAGCCTGGACCAGCTGGCCGACATCTGCGCGGCGATCGTCAACGAGGCGGAGCGCGACCTCGCCTTCGTGCAGGCGGCGCCGCACAATGCGCCGGTGGAGCGCGTCGACGAGGTGCAGGCGGCGCGCCGGCCGGTGCTGCGCTGGAAGCTCCAGTGACGGCGGCCGCATCGGACCTCGACGCCCTGCGCGCCGAGCTGCACGCGCTGCTCTACGAGCGGTCCTTCCGGTTCGGCGACTTCGTCCTGCGCAGCGGCCGGCGCAGCGACTTCTACTTCGACGGCAAGCAGGTCACCCTCGACGGGCGCGGCCTCTACCTCGTCTCGCGCCTGATCCTGCAGCGCTGCCATGAGCTCGGCGTCAGCGCCGTGGGCGGCATGACGCTGGGCGCCGACCCCATCGCCGCGGGTGTCGCCGCCCTGAGCGGTGCCGAGGATGCCACGCCGCTGCAGGCCTACATCGTCCGCAAGGAGGTGAAGGACCACGGCACCGGCAAGCCCATCGAGGGCCCCGCGCTGCAAGCCGGGCAGCGCGTCGCGCTGGTCGAGGACACCATCACCACCGGCGGGGCCGTGCTGCAGGCGTACGACCGCGTCCTCGAGACCGGCGCGGAGGTGGTCGAGGCGATCGTCATCGTGGACCGCGAGGAGGGCGGCCGCGAGGCCCTCGCCGAGCGCGGCCTGCCCCTGCACGCGCTGTTCCGCCGCAGCGAGTTCCCCGCCCCCGCGCGCACCTAGCTTTCGGAGCGGCGGGAGGCTCTCGCCGGCTACTACGGCGTCTCCGGAAGTGGAGTTGGCGCACCAGCTACTCGCCGAGCAGAGGGTGGTAACGCGCTGGGCAAGAGGATGACCGCAGGGGGGCACAGCGGAGAGAGTCCGCCGGACTAGGCCGCCCTGACCTGGTGCGCTCCCCGTGGCAGACTTGGCGGCGCACCGCCATGGCCGATCCCTCCCCGCCGCGCCGCACCCCCGGCGGCTACGTCCCGCCGCAGCTGCTGCGCCCGCGCCCGCCGGCGGGCAACGGCCATGACCCCGAGCGGCCCCTCAACCTGAGCCGCTCCGCGTGGGAGGACATCGACGAGGAGGATGCCCAGCGCGTGTCCGCCGAGCGCGTCCGCTTCCAGCGCGTCGCGGAGATCGATGATGTGGCGCAGGTCCGCGCCTCGGGGCGGCCGTCCCGCGCGGTGCTCGTCGGGGTGCTGATCGTCGTCGCCGCCGTCGTGCTGGCGGTGATGCTGTACCGGATGGCCCCGCCGTAGCGAGGCCATCCGGCCAGTTCCCCTTGTTCCCTGCCCCCTGCTTCCGCCCCCTGGGTGCGAGCGCGCTTGGCGCTCAGACGTTGCTCAGCTGCTCAGCGAGCACGTCGCGGAGGTGTATCCACTACCGGTCGCGGTGACCGTGGCCGACTTGTTGGCGGCAGTCGCTGTCACGCTGAACGAACCGGTCGGCGAGCCGGTCGACTGCAGCGAGGCGCTCGTCGGTCCCGGGGTCGTGTTGAGGTTGAAGTGGGAGGCGTCCGTGCCGGTCAGATTGATGGTGAACGGGAAGCCGGGGCTCTGGTAGGTCGCCGGGTTGCCGTACGTGTCGTTGGCGATGGTCACCGTCGACGTCCACGTGTGTCCGTTGCTCAGGGCGCCGGGGCAGGCGGTGGTGAACGAGAGGCTGCTCGCCGCAGAGTTGATGAACACGGTGCCCGAGCCGGTGTGCGACGGCGACTGCGTGTCGGTCGCGGTCAGGGTCTGCGTGCCGGCGTGGTACAGGGTCGCCTGCAGTGTCGTGGTGGCGACACCGCTGCTGAAGCTGACCGTGCCCGCCGGCAACGTCGGCGCGTGGCCGCTGGGGCTGTTCGCCGGGCCGCTCCAGTTGATCGTCTGGTTGCTGGCGGTGTAGGTGGTGACGGTGTTGCCGTACTGGTCCTGCGCGGTCAGCGTCACGCTGAACGCCGATCCCGCGTTCTGCGGCCCCGCCATGCTGACGCCGTACTTGGAGAGAGCGCCAGCGGTGTTGGTCATGGCATAGGTGACCGAGGTCAGGCCGGTCGCCGAGGCGGTCACGTTGTAGCTGCCCGTCGTGGTGTTGGCGGTGAAGGTGGAGGACGTCGCCCGACCGTTGCTGCCGGTGGTTGCCGTGGTCGTCGCGGTGCCGTTGGCGAAGGTGCCGGAGGCGCCCGACGACGGAGCCGTGAAGGTCACGGTCACACCCGACACGGGGTTGCCGTAGGTGTCCGACACGGATGCCACCAGGGGGTTGGCGAAGGCGGTGCTGACGGCCGCCGACTGCGGTGAGCCGGAGAACGCGGCCAGGGTGGTCGCCGTCCCCGCGTTGTTGGTCAGGGAGAAGGTGACCGTGTTGGTCCCCGTGGCGCTCGCCGACACCGTGTAGCTGCCCGACGTCGTGTTGGCGGTGAACGTCGAGGACGTGGCACGACCGTTGCTGGCGGTGCTCGCCGTCGTGGTCGCGGTGCTGGTGTTGGCGAAGGTCCCGGACGCTCCCGACGCGGGCGCGGTGAAGGTCACCGTCGCACCCGAGACGGCGTTGCCGTAGGTGTCGACCACGGAGGCGACGAGCGGGTTGGTGAAGGCCGTCGCCACTGTGGCCGACTGCCCGGAGCCGGAGACCACGGCGATCGTCTTCGCCGCGGCTGCGGTGTTGGTCATCGAGAAGGTGACGGTGTTGGTTCCCGACGCGCTCGCCGACACGGTGTAGCTGCCGGCGGCCGTGTTGGCGGTGAACGTCGAGGACGTGGCCCGGCCGTTGCTGCCGGTGCTCGCCGTCGTCGTCGCCGTGCTGTTGGCGAAGGTGCCGGATGCGCCCGACGCGGGCGCGGTGAAGGTCACCGTCACACCGGACACGGGGTTGCCGTACGTGTCGGACACCGACGCCACCAGGGCGCTGCCGAAGGCGGTGTTGACGGTCGTCGACTGCGGAGAACCGGAGAACACGGCGATGGTCGACGCCGATCCGGAGGTGTTGGTCAGGGAGAAGGTGACCGTGTTGGTGCCCGCGGCGTTCGCCGACACCGTGTAGGTGCCCGCGGTGGTGTTGGCGGTGAACGTCGAGGAGGTGGCCTGGCCGCTCGCGTTGGTGGTCGCGGTCGTGGTCGCCGTGCTGTTGGCGAAGGTGCCGGACGCGCCGGACGCGGGCGCGGTGAAGGTCACCGTCGCGCCCGATACCGGGTTGCCGTAGGTGTCGACCACCGAGGCGACCAGCGGATTGCCGAAGGCCGAGGCGACCGCGGTCGACTGGTTCGACCCGGAGACGACGGCGAGCGTCTTCGCCGCGCCTGCCGTGTTAGTCAGGGAGAAGGTGACGGTGTTTGTGCCCGCGGCGCTCGCTGACACCGTGTACGCCCCCGCGGTCGTGTTGGCGGTGAACGCCGACGACGTGGCCTGACCGCTGGCGTTACTGCTCGCCGTCGTGGTCGCACTGCTGTTGGCGAAGGTCCCCGATGCACCCGACGCGGGCGCGGTGAAAGTGACGGTCACACCCGACACCGGGTTGCCGTACGCGTCCACCACCGACGCCACCAGGGGATTGGTGAACGCGGTATTGACGGTTGCCGACTGACCCGAACCCGACACCACCGCCGCAGTCTGGGCTGCCGCCGCGTTGACGGTGAAGGTCACCGACCCGGTCACGCCGGTCGCGGCGGAGTCGGTCGCGGTCAGGGCGTTGCTGCCCGCGGCGTAGGCGGTGAAGGTCGAGGAGGGCGACGCGACGCCGTTGCTGAAGGTCACGGCGCTCGAGGGGTACGAGGGCGCATGGCCGGAGGGGCTGTTGGCCAGGCCCGACCACGTCAGCGTCTTCGCGCCGGTGTAGGTGGTGTCGGTGGAGCCGTTCACCTTGGCGGTGATGGTGTTGACGGTGATCGCGGTGCCGGCGGTGTACGGCGAGGCCGAGAGCGCGATGGTGAACGACGGCGTCGAGGTCGTCGCCGAGGTGGTGATGGCGCTGCTCTGCCAGTTGGAGAGAACGGCCATGACCGAATAGGCATAGGTGGTACCGGCGGTCAGGCCGGTGTCCTGGCAGGAGGTCACGGTCGAGGCCACCGTGCAGACGGTGGTGGCGGTGCCGGGGCTGGTCCGCGTCACCTTGTACTGCGCGCCGGTGAGCTGGGTTGTCGGAAGCGTCCAGCCAACGGTGATCGCGCCGCTGCCGTTGACGGTTGCGGTGGGCGTGGTCGGCGCGGACAGGCTGGCGGCGACGGCCTGCGCCTGGTTGCCGCCCGGGTTGAGGACAGTGATGGTCCAGAAGGCGAGACCGGCGACCGCGCCGGCCACCAGCAGTCCACCGGCGACGAGAAGTGCGCGACGCAGCAGCGCAGCGCGGAGCCAGATGGTGCGGACAGCGACCTGTGCGCTCACTTGTGCACCGTCAGGGTGACCGGGATGGAGAACGTCGCGCCCTGGCAGCCGCTGGAGGACGTGGTGCCCATCGACGCAGCGCCGGGCAGGTGCACCAGCGACGAGCCGTTCGGCACGGTGATGCTGAGTCCGCTCTGGTTGGTGAAGGTCACACCGGTCGTGGTGCAGCCGGTGTGGCCGCTGTCAGCGGTGATCGCGCCGTTGCCGCTGACGCTGATCAGCGTCACCGCGTAGGCGTTGGGGTTGCTCAGCCGCAGGATGACGTCAGCGGTGCCACCCGGCTGCAGCGACGAGGTCGGCGCATCGCCGCCGGCGAACGCAACCACCGTCACGGCCTGCGGGGTTCCCGTTGCGGCCGAACCCGATCCCGAGCCGCTGGTGCGCCAGTAGGCGAGTGCACCGACGGCGGTGACGGCGAGCGCGGCGACGGCGGCGGCGGCCGCGATGCGGCGGCGCGCTGTCAGCAGCGAGCGAATGTGCTTCATCAGTTGGCCTTGGCGGCGGTGCCGCTGAAGGTGAAGGAGAACGCCGCCCCCTTGCAGGCGTCCTGGTTGGTCGAGAGGTCGAGCATCTGGATCTGCGGCCACTGCGCGGTGGGCACGCCGAGGCTCTGCAGCGACGCGGTGCCGTTGCCGGGGATCACCACCGTGGCGGTGAGGCCCTGCGACACCACCACGTTGGTGGGGCCGTCGCAGCCCGCGTCGGGTTGGCCGCTGATCGTCGTCTGGTGCATCACGGTGATGGTCACCGAGGTCACCCGGATGGCGAAGTTGTACGGGTTGGTGAAGGTGAGGTTCATCGGCCGGATCGCGCCCGGGTAGAGGGGCTGGGGGACCGTGCCGCTGATCGGGAAGGTCTTCTTGTCGACGATGGTCCACGGATACGACGTGGGACCACTGGCGTTGCTCGCCGCGTCCACGGCGCGGACCGCGAAGGTGTGGTCGGCGACGCTGAGTTTGCTGTAGCTCGCCGGCGAGGTGCACGCGGTGAACGCGGCGCCGTCGAGGCTGCACTGCAGGGTCGCGCCCGACTCGCTGTCGGCGAAGGCGAACGTGGCCGACGTGTCGTTGGTGGGATTGTCAGGTCCCGAGGAGATGGTCGGCGCCGGCGGCGCCACCGTGTCGACGGTGAATGTCGACGTTGTCGGCGAGCCCGCCGGGGTGGTGTTGCCCAGCGTGTCGGTGGCGCGCACGTGCACCGTGTATGCGCCGTCGGCAGGGCGGGCCAGCGCGTACTTCCAGCTGGTCGTGCCCGACGCAGCGTTGTACATCTCGCTCGCGCTGCCGAAGGCGGATCCGTTCCAGTACATGCCGCTCGACGCCTGCCGGACGGAGACCTGCACCGCGCTGACGCCGGTGGCGTCGCTCGCGGTTCCGCAGATGCCCGGCGTCGCGCCGCATCCGGTGCTCCACGCGGTGGCGTTCTCAGCGCCGCCGTTGGCGGGGAAGGTCACCGAGGTCGTCGGCGCGGTGGTGTCGACCGTCCAGGTCGCGGTGGCGGGGCTGCTGGGACCGCTACCCGTCACCTGCGCGGTCACCGCGAAGAGGTGGTTGCCATCCGCCAGGCCCGTGTAGGTCTTGGGGCTGGCGCACGCGGCGGGCGCTGCACCGTCCAGCGAGCACTGGTAGGTGACGCCGCTCTGCGTGTCGGTGAAGGAGAACGTCGCGCTCGTCGATGTGGTCGGGCTCGAGGGCCGCGACGTGATCGACGGTGCCGGCGGCGGTGCTACGGATTTGGCGAACGCCGCCTCGTACAGCACGGTGCCTCCGACGGCTACGCCCACAGTCGTGATGAAGGCCACGTTGATGGTGGTCTTGGTCACGACTGTCCCCCACGGGGTCCTGGGCATCGAGGTCTCCTCAACCCGCGTACGCGGGCACTGCGAATCTGAAATGGAGGCGGAGGGGCGCGCGCGGCGCCCCTCCACTCAGCGATGTGCCAGGACCTAGTTGCTGGTCAGGTTCAGCGTGATGGTGGCGCCCTTGCACGCGTCCTGGCTGTTCACCATGTCGTTCGCGTACACGAGAGTTCCACTGCCGGTGAGCGCATAGCCGGTCGAGTTGTGCGGCACCACGGTGTTCGACGTCACGTCGGCCATCGAGAAGTCACTGACCGCACAGGTGCTGTGCGAGCTGTCGACGCTCACGCTGGCGAGGTGAATGGTCTGGACCTCGAGATTGGTCGCGCCGCCGTTGTCGGCGGTGAAGCTGACCGTCTCCGAGCCACCCGGGTAGATACCAGCGGGGAAGCTGGCGTGCAGAACGATGGTGCCGTTGCTGCTCGCCGCGTTGGCAGAGCCAGTACCGGCACCGGTGGTCGTCCAGTACGCGTAGGCGACGACTCCGCCGATTCCCACCGTGGCGATCGCTGCCGCGGCAGCGATCTTCTTCCGAGAGATGAAACCCATGATCCTGCTCCTGCGCCCCTGGTTTTTGTGAGTCGGTGGGACAGGGACGCGGCCCCACCCGCTTGCTGTGGGCCCATTCCACAGCCCCGTACCCCGTGGGGGCAACGAAGCGGCGAAAAGGGTTGTGCAGTCACGTCAAGGTGACGACGTGTGACTGAACGCCTGATGGCACCGTGACCTTGCGGTTTCGTTCGCATCCGGTGCGTGGCGAGCCTCCACCGCGCCGCGACGGCGATGTGCAACTGTAAAGATCGTCTGCAGTTATCGCCACATCGCCGTCATCATTTCAGAGGTGTCAGCACCCGTCCCCTGATGCGACGGCCCGGCGCCGACCCGCGGGGGACAGATCGGTTAGCCTGCGCAACCAACGCCATGCCCTTCTTCCGCCGCACCCCCAAGCCACCCGCGCCGCTCGCGGAGTTCACCGTGGGGCTGCGCGACAACCGCGTGGTGGTGGGCGCGGCGGAGCCGGGCGTCGCCCAGCTCGATGAGCTGCGCGACTACGTCGGGTCGGTCACCGGGCACGCCGCAGCGTCACCCGGCGGGCGCGATCCCGTGGCGGTGCTCAACGCCAAGATGGACTTCGCCGAGCTGGTCGACGACACCGCGTCAACCGTGACGCTGGTGTTGGAGGAGCTGGTGCAGCGGGGCATCGTCGATGCCGGCGCGGTCCCGCGCGAAGCGGAGCTGCCGCCCTTGCCGCAGCAGTCCAGCACCTACGAGTACATCCAGGCCGCGTACGCGCGCGCGCAGGCGCGCATGCGCTGGTTGGACGAGGCCAACGCGGTGCTGCGCGAGAGCGGCGTTGCCCTGCTGCCGCCGGCGCCGCCTCAGGAGTAGAGGCGGGCGCCCGTCCACTCCGACGCGATCAGCGGGTGCGGCGAGGCCGACGGCGTCGCCGACGGCGTCGCGGGCGGCGACCCGCTGGCGTAGGGCGAGGCGGCGAACTGGGCGAGCAGCCGGTTGATCTCCGCCACCGGCATGCCGAAGAGCGCCTTGTGGGCGAAGGACTGCAGCGCGTCCGTGCCGCCGACGCGGTAGCGCGGCCAGGCGTAGGGGTCCGACGCGTAGAGCTCGGCGCCGCTGTCGGTGGTCACCGCGTCGCTGAACCCGTCGGCCTGCACCAGCTTCTCGACGGCTGCGTCGTAGCTGCCGTAGGGGTAGGCGAAGTCGCTGATGTGGTGGCCGACCAGCGCCTCGAGCTGCTGGTGGCTGACCTCGATCTGGGTCTTGGCATAGGAGAGCGGCACGCCGGCCAGGGCAACGTGGTTGACCGTGTGCACCCCGACCACCATGCCGGCGGCGTCCACCTGGCGCACCTGGTCGGCGGTCATGTACCCGTTCTTGCCGAGGAAGCCGCTGACCACGAAGACCGTGCCCACCAGCCCGTCCTGCACCAGCACCGGCGTCGCCCTGGTGGCGAAGTTCATGTAGCCGTCGTCGAAGGTGAGGATCACCGAGCGCGGCGGCAGGGCATGGCCGCTGTGCAGTGCAGCCAGCGCGTCGGAGAGGGTCACGGTGTGGGCCCCGACGAAGTGCAGGAAGGCCATCTGCTGGGCGAAGTGCTGCGGCGTCACCGAGAGGTTGAAGCCGACGGTGTCGCTGGCGACCGGGTTCACCCGGATGTAGTGGTAGAGCAGGATCGGCAGGAGGATGTGCGGCCCCCGCGGTCCGGTCGCGGCCGGGCCGGCGGCGAGCTGGGTGGACGGTGTCGGCGTCGACGTCGGATCGACGAAGGGGCCGATGTCGTCCTCGGGCGTTCCCACTGGGCTCGGCCTCGGCGTGGGCGCAGGGCGCAGCACCACGGCGCGCTGCGGCGGACTCACGCGCTGCACCGTCACCGCGGCGGCGGCGGTGGCCACGATGAGGAGGGCGAGGGGAATGGCTGCGCGGCGCCAGGTGGACCGGGAGGTGGGACGCCGGCCGCGCCGGAGATCCATGCGCCGCATTCTACGGACTGCCCGGAGTCCCCGGGCGACATCGGGCAGGATCCGACTGAAAGACCTCGCGGCGCGGCGCGGTCCTCTACCGGTGCAGGCCCACCGGTTTGGAGTTGTTGCCGCATGCGCCGAGCTGCGCGTTTGGTCGCCCTGTTCACCGTCGTCGCCGCCTCGGGCGCGGCCGCTTCCGCCGCCGGAGCCGTGCCCGGCGCGACGCCGTCCCAGCCGACAGCCACGCCTGGCCGCACCGCCGCCCAAGCCGCGGCTGCTGCCCGCCAGGCCCTCGCCACGCCCACCCCCGCGGCGCTGGCCACCGCGCTGCGCCAGGCGAGCACCGCGTCGCGCCCGCAGTCCTGCCCCCCCGTCCCCGCCGACCAGGGCGGCCCCGACGGCGAGCCGGTCACCGCGCGCGGCGCCTTTCCCTGGCCCGCACCGCCCGCCGGCGTCGACCCCACCCAGTACCAGCGCTACGACCACACCCCGCGGCAGCAGCCCCCGCTGCGCCCGGCCAACTGGAGCAACGGCGGCGCCGACTGGAAGCTGACCAGCGCCCGCACCACCGACCCGACCGTCGCCATGAACCCACAGGAGCTCTGCGGCGTCGAGGGCAACAGCGTCGACCAGGCCTGGCAGGTGGCCACCGGCCGCCCCACCACCGTCATCGCCGTGCTCGACTCCGGCATCGAGTGGTGCAGCAGCGGAGTTGTAGACAAGATCTACATCAACCGTAACGCCCTGCCGCTGCCCGAGAACGCCGCCGGCCTGACCAAGCCGCAGCTGGCCGCGCAGGGCGCTCACTTCCTCGACAGCGATGCCTACGACCTCAACGACGACGGCGTCGTCAACGTCGAGGACTACGCCCACGACCCGCGGGTCACCCAGCATCCCTTCTTCTGCGGCGGCTTCGTTTCGCCCAAGGACCTGATCACCGCCTTCACCCCGCTAGGCCTGGAGTCGCCGGCCGGCTTCACCGAGGCCATCGCGGGCTGGAACTTCCTCGACAACAGCAACGATCCCTACGACGACGTCCACTACGACCACGGCACCGGCGAGGCCCACGACTCCGGTGGCGCCGCCAACTCGACAGACGACGTCGGCGCCTGCCCCAACTGCATGATCCTGCCGGTGCGCGTCGGCGACAGCTTCATCGCCTTCGGCAACGACTTCGCCCAGGGCGTGCTCTTCGCCGTCGACAGCGGCGCCACGGTGATCCAGGAGGCGCTGGGCACGCTCGACGTCACCACGACGGCGCGCGAGGCCGTGGACTACGCGCAGGCGCACGGCGTGCCCATCGTGGCCAGCGCCGCCGACGAGGAGGCGGCGCACCACAACCTGCCCTCGGTGCTTCCGCACACCATCGTGGTCAACAGCACCACGCATTACCTCGACCAGGGCGGCCAGGCGCTGCAGTACCCGCAGAGCTACCTGTATCTCAACGGCTGCACCAACTTCGGCGCCAACATCGCCGTCACCGTGGAGAGCTCCAGCTGCTCCTCGGAGGCGACGGGGAAGACCGGCGGCATCGTCGGCCTGCTCGAGTCGGCGGCGAGCGACGCGGTGTCGCGGGGAATGCTGCAGCCGTATCCCGGGCTGCGCAACGGTGCCGGTGCCGCCGTGCCGCTGTCGGCCAACGAGGTGCAGCAGCTGGTCACCATGAACGCCGACGACGTCGACTTCGCCACCGCCGCGCCCCCGTACGGTCCGCCGGACAACTACGCGGTCGTCTCGCCGGTGCCGACGACCCGCTACCCGACCACGCCGGGCTTCGACATCTACACCGGCTACGGCCGCATCAATGCGGCGAGCATCCTGCAGCGCCTGGCCTCCGGTGACATCCCGCCGGAGGCGAGCATCGACAGCCCCACCTGGTTCGACACCGTGCCGACAACGGGGACGCTGAAGGTCACCGGCATGGTTGCCGCGGTGCGCGCGTCGTCGTACACGTACGCGGTGCAGGTGGCCAGGGGCGAGGCCGACTCCGGATGGGTGACGGTGGCCAACGGCAGCGGCAGCAGGCCCTTCCACGGCACCCTGGCGTCGATCAGCGGCGCGCAGATCGCCGCGCTGTTCCCGCCCACCACCGACTTCAGCAGCGGCCCCGTTTCGGTGGCGGGACGGCCGGACTCGGAGAAGTTCGGCTTCACCGTGCGGGTGGTGGTGACCGACAACGCGGGCCGCACCGGCATGGATCGCCGCACCGACTACCTGCACGACGACTCCACGCTGCTCGCGGGCTTCCCCAAGCACTTCGGCGGCTCGGTCGACGCCGCGCCCGCGCTGGCGCCGATCGGCCCCAACGGCACCAACGCGCTGCTGGTCACCACCGCCGACGGCGACATCCATGCCTACATGCCCGACGGCAGCGAGCTGCCCGGCTGGCCGGTGCACACCGCGACGCTCGACTACCACAGCGGTGAGCCGGCCTTCCGCCACGGCAGCGGCGTGGCGCCGCCGCACGGCACCATCATCGGCGGCATCGCCGCGGGCGACCTGGCCAGCGCGCACGGCAGCGCTCTCGACGTCGTCGCCGCCGATGTGACCGGGCGCGTCTACACCTGGGACGCGCACGGCCGCATGCTGCCCGGCTTCCCGGTGCGCACGCTGCCGCAGTACTCCGGCCCGGCGGTGCGCGACCCGCACAACCGCGTGCTGCGCGGCGTCTTCGCCGCACCGGTTCTGGCCGATCTCGACAGCAACGGCAGCCTCGACGTGGTCGCCGCGGCGATGGATCGCCATCTCTACGCCTGGCACGCGGACGGCACGCCGGTGAGCGGCTACCCGTTGGAGGTGGTCGACCGCCGCATGGTGCAGTCGATCGACCCGAACACCGGCAAGGTCACCTACCCGCCGGGATCGCCGGTGATGCAGGGCACCAAGATGATCGACAGCCCGGCGGTGGGCTCGCTCGACGGCAACGGCAAGCTCTCGCTGGTGGTGGGCACCAACGAGGAATATGCCGGCACGCCCAACGTCAGCACGGCGAGCCCGGGCGCGTACGCGGTGGGGCAGATCCCCATCCTCAACGGCGCCAACAGCCGTGTCTATGCCTTCAGCAACACGGGGCAGCTGCGCAGCGGCTGGCCGGTGGCCATCGGCGACTACGAGGGCGGCCTGCTGCCCGACGTCGGCGACGGCACCGGCAACAGTCCCGCCCTGGCCTCGGTGAACGGCGACGGCTCGCTGCAGGTCGGCGTCATCACCACCGTCGGTCCCGGCTACGTGCTCAACGCCGACGGCAGCTCGTTCTTCGGCAACGGTCCCGACGGCAAGCCGCGCGTGCTCGGCATGGAGGCGCCGGGGCCGCTCTCCAACTCGCCCGACCATCCCTCCCTGCCGGCGCTCGGCGCGCCGATCTTCGCGCCGCTCGGCCCGGCCGCGCCGGGGGTCAGCTTCGTCAGCCCCGCCGCCAGCGCCGAGAAGGCGCTCGACGCCGCACTGCCCGCCGACCAGCATCCCCACGACAACCAGCTCGACGCGTGGAACCTCACCACCGGCGAGTACCAGGCCGCCTTCCCCCAGGTGATGGGAGAGCTGCAGTTCTTCGTCCAGCCGCTCGTGGCCAATGTCGGCGGAAACAGCGCAGGGCCGTACGTGGTTGAGGGCTCGGCGCTGGCCGACCTGCGTGCCATCGACGCCACCGGGCAGGAGGCGCCCGGCTTCCCCAAGTTCACCGGTGGCTGGCTGGTCAACAGCCCGACATTCGGCGCCTGGGGATCGCTGGGCAAACAGGTGCTGGTGAGCGGCACGCGCGAGGGCATGCTCTTCGCCTGGAGCACGGCCACCGACGCCTGCGCATCGAGCGGGCCGTGGGCGCGCAGCCACCACGACCTCTGGAACACCAACAACCTGCAGACCGCTGACGCGCCGCAGTTCCACTGCGCCACGCCAGTGGGCGGTCTGCCGGTGCCGGTGCCGCTGCCGTCGCTGCCCGTGGCGGGGTTGGGGCCGGGCGCCGCGGTGCTGCCGCAGACGCGCGGACTGCTGCGATGAGCAGGCCGCGGGTCGCGATCGCTTTGGCCACGCTGTTCCTCGCTGCGGCAACCACCGTCCCCGCCGGCGCGGCCGTCCTCGGCACAGCGCGCACCGACGGCCACGCGCTCGGCGGCTCGACGGCGGTCTGGAACCTCGACACCGATCCCACCGCGTCCGGCCGCGCCGCGACAAGCGCGTCCAGCGGCGCGCGCAGCACCAACGGCAACACCCACACCACCTTCGCCGTCGGCGCCGCCTCCGTCGACATCACCCCGCCGCCCTACACCGTCGCCTCCGACGCCGCCTTCACCCCGTTCTGCGGCACCACGCCGCAGCAGGTCGCCCAGCTCTGGCCCGGCAAACGCCTCTTCGCCTTCGAGAAGCCCTACGTCGACCTCCTCGGCAGCGGCCGCTGGGCCCCCGGCGACCCCTTCTGCGACGCCGACCACACCGGCCGTTACGAGGCGCCCTACATCGCCGGCGGCAGCGGCGCCAACCGCTGGCCCACCTCCGCCGACGCCGGCGATCCCATCACCGCGCAGGCGGTGGTCTTCGTCCTCGGCCACCAGCGCGTCGCCCTGGTCAGCGTCGACTCCATCGGGCTGTTCAACGTCACCGCCGACGCCATCCGCGCCCAGGCGCACGCGCTCAACCCGCGCATCGGCGACATCCACGTATCGAGCACCCACGACGAATCGGCGCCGGATCCCATCGGCCTGTGGGGCCCGGACACCACGGACACGCTGGGCAGCAACCCGCTGCCGGTCGGCGTCAGCAGCGGCGTCGACGAGTACTACATGGCCTTCCTCGCCCAGCAGGCCGGCGCCGCAGTAGCGCGTGCCGACGCCGCCGCGCGTCCCGCCGCACTGCGCCTGGCGGTGGCGCCGCTGCCCTCCAATGTGCAGAGCTGCTGGTCCTCGTACCCGTACATCGACGACCAGCACATCCCCGTCATGCAGGCCGTCGAGGCCACCACCGGGCGCGTACTCATGACCCTGGTCAACGCCAACACCCACGTCGAGTCGCTGGCCTTCAGCCACTCGCCCGCGTACCAGGGCATGCTCAGCGGCGACTGGCCCGGGCACATGCGTACGCACCTCGAGCAGCAGTGGCCGGGCAGCGTCGCGGTCGAGCTCACCGGCCTGGTGGGCAGCGTCGAGACGCCCACCGTGTACGAGCCCGAGTCGACGCGCGTTGTGGACATTCCCGGCCAATTCCACGGCGTCCGCGGCAACCCCGACGGCTGCTCCAGCGTCTATCCCGAGCCGCAGGGCGCAACGCCGGTGAGCGACGCGCACCAGTTCCTCGAAGCCTACGGCGCCTCGGTCGCCG
This sequence comes from uncultured Actinomycetes bacterium, assembly GCA_964499205.1. Classification (GTDB taxonomy): domain Bacteria; phylum Chloroflexota; class Dormibacteria; order Aeolococcales; family Aeolococcaceae; genus DASRDZ01. The sequence goes on from CAZCJX010000004.1 coordinate 63,834, forward strand.
ACGACGTGATCGCCACCCTGGCCACCGCGCCGGCGCCGATCGTCCCCAGCTCGCTGCGCTCGCAACAGCAGTCGCTCTGCGTGCAGCTGGAGAACCAGCTGTTCGTCGCCGCCTTCGCCGCGCGGCTGTTCCCCGACCGTCCCGCCTACGCCGACCCAACCTGCACCGTTGGAGCGTCGTTCTCACCCGCGCCCGCGCCGCCGTACGCGCTGCCGCCGGGCACCGCGTACATGCCCAATGGGACGTGGCTCAAGACCGACGTCGGCGTGCTCACCGTCGGGCCCGCGCAGCTCGCCTACTCGCCCGGCGAGGTGTTCCCCTTCACCGAGATCCGCGGCGCCATCGACCCGCGCACCATGCCCTTCCCCACCGACTGCTACAACCCCCAGACCGACGACTACTGGTGCGGCAACCCGCTGCCGATGACGCCGTTCGTCGCGGCGCAGATGACCACGCCGTACCGCTTCCAGGCCGGACTCGGCGAGGACATGATCGGCTACCTCTTCCCGCCGGGAAACTACGTCGGCGCCGACCAGACGCAGACCCAGGAGAACCCCTGGTTCGCGTACCAGGTGGCCAAGGGCGGCACCGACCACGACCGCTTCGGCCACGGCCACGCCGACGACGCCGAGTCGGCCGGCCCGCACGCCGGGCTGACCATCACCGAGGCGCTCAGCGCCCTGCTGCGCCGCGACGGCGCCGGCGACCGGGTGGTGCCCGGCATGTTCGTCGACGCGTCGGGCGCCCTGTCCGACTCGCCCTTCGCCGGGCCGGGCTTCGCCGGCGCGGTGGGCGTCGAGGTGGTGGCGCCGGACGGCTCGGTGCGCCGCTGGGTGGTGGGGCAGAACGCCACCGGGTGGGCCGACTTCGACGGGATGCGCGACCTCGGCACCGGCGGCACGGCGCTGCCCTACTCGGTGAGCACTGCGGGCGTGCTGCTGCCGAGCGGCGCACCGCTGCTGATCGACGTCTGCAGCGGGGAGCAGGCGCTCATCGGCGGTCGGTAGACGGCCGCCCTGCGCGTGGCTGAAAAGCTCGCGCCGTGGCGCCGGACTGCATGGTTAGATACCGCGCGACATGGATGCGAACCAACTCCGCCGGGCTGCCGCGGGCTACCGCCTGTCGCAGGCCATCGCCGCCTTTGCCGAGCTGCGCATCGCCGACACCCTGGCCGCCGGGCCGCTCACGGCCGAGCAGGTTGCCGCCGCCACCGGCGACCACGAGCCGTACCTGCACCGGCTGCTCCGCGCCCTGGCCGGGGAGGGAGTGCTGGCCCGCGACGACACCGGTCGCTACGCGCTCACCGAGGCCAGCCGCATGCTGGCGTCGCACCAGCCACTGGGCGACATGATCCGCGGCTGGTCCGCCTTCCCACCCACGTACGCCGCCTTCGGGCAGCTCGCCGCGGCGGTGCGCAGCGGCCGGCCGCCCTTCGAGCTGGCCCACGGCTGCGACTTCCACGCCTACCTGGCAGCGCATCCGGACATGGCGCAGGCCTACGACGACGCCATGGAATCGACCGTCGAGAGCTTCGAGGAGACCGTCGGGCACTACGACTTCTCGCGCTTCGGGAGCGTGGTCGACGTCGGTGGTGGCGGCGGCGGCTTCCTGGTCGCCCTGCTGCGCGCCCACCAGCACCTCCGCGGCATCTGCTTCGACCTCCCCTCGGTGATCGATGCGGCGCGCCGCCGTGGCATCCCCGAGGACGTCGCCGGCCGGCTGGAGCTGTGCCCGGGGGACTTCTTCCATGACCCGCTGCCCCAGGCCGACGCCTACACGCTGTTCACCGTGCTCCGCCTATTCGAGGACGAGCAGGCCATCGCCCTGCTGTCGGCCATCCGGCGCGCCATGCCGGACACCGCCGTCATCGTCGTCGAAGACTTCTGGCTGCCCGAGGGCACGCTGCCGCCCACGCTCGGTCTCGCCGACCTGCAGGCGCTCTGCGTGTACGGCGGCCGCGACCGCACCCGGTCGGAGTACGAGGCGGTGCTGGCGGCTGCGGACCTGTGCCTCGGCACGGTCGTCGACCTCGGCGCCGACTCGCCCTACGCGATCTTCGAGGCACGCCGGCGATAGTCTCCTCAAACCGCCTGGCGGGCACCATGCTTCCCCTCGCCGCGCGGTGCTGCTCAACAAGCCGGTGGTCGGCATCGCCGGGATCTAGAGTCCCAAGCCGAACTTGGCGATGACCTCCTTCATGATCTCGTCGGTGCCGCCGCCGATGCGGATCAACCGGGAGTCGCGGAAGTGGCGGGAGACCATCACCTCGTCCATGTAGCCCATGCCCCCGTAGAGCTGCACGCAGGTGTCGGCGATGCGTGAGGCCATCTGGCCGACGTAGAGCTTGGCGACGCTGACCTCGGCGACCGGGTACTCGCCGCGGTCCCAGCGCTCCGCCAGCGCGTAGACGTAGGTCTTGGCCAGCTGCAGCTCGGTGTACATGTCGACCAGCTTGTGGCGGGTCACCTGGAAGCCAGCCAGGGGGCGGCCGAAGGCGCGCCGCTCCTTGCACCAGGTGAGCGTCTCCTGGAAGCACAGCTCGGCGCCGGCCAGCGACCCGGCGGCGCCGATGAGGCGCTCGCCCTGCAGCTCCCACATGATGTTGTAGAAGCCCTTGTTGACCTCGCCGAGGACGTTCTCGTCGGGGACGAAGACGTCCTGGAAGGAGAGCTCGGCGGTGTCGCTGCTGTGCATGCCCATCTTCCTGAGCTTGCGCGACACCGTGAAGCCGGGTGACTCCTTGTCGACGAGGAAGAGGGTGATGTTCTTCGAGCCCTCCTCCTGGGGGCCGGTGCGCGCCACCAGCACGATGAAGTCGCAGCGCACCCCGTTGGTGATGAAGATCTTGCTGCCGTTGATCCGCCAGCCGCCGTCCACCTTCTCGGCGCGGGTGCGGATGTTGGCCACGTCGCTGCCGGCGTCGGGCTCGGTGATGCCCAGCGCGGCCACCTTGGTGCCGGCGATGGCGGGGGCGAGGTAGCGCCGCTTCTGGTCGTCGGTGCCGAACTGGAAGATCGGCGGGGTGGCCATCTCGGTCTGCACCGACACCGCCATGCCCAGGCCGCCGCTGCCGCAACGGGCCATCTCCTCGGCGAGCACCAGGGCGTGGAAGTAGTCGCCGCCCTGGCCGCCGTACTCCTCCGGGTAGCGCAGGCCGAGCAGGCCCAGCTCGCCCATCCGCGGGAACACCCAGTCGGCGAAGTACTCGGCCTCCTCCCACTCGTCGGCGTGGGGGCGCAGCTCCTTGGCGACGAACTCGCGGATCGACTCGCGCAGGGCGTCGTGCTCGGCGGTGAAGGGCATCGTGCTCGGTACTCCAACCAGGTGCGGCGGTCGCGGCGAAGGATTGACGCGGGCGTCAATTCTGCCACCGCCGTGGGAGCCGGCGGGCGGGCGGTTTGTTCGCGGACATGAACACGGGCCAGTTGTCACACGACCGTTCGCCCAGCACGAATCGAGCTCAGCCCACGCTCAGCGGCAGGGGTTTCGGGGCGTTCGGGACGGTTCCTGCGCCTTGCCTCCGCCCCGTGAGCCTGTGGTAGGGTGCCGGGGTCGCGGTTCGGACCCGCACTCCGACCCAGCCTCGACGCCCGAGCGGCCATTCGTGCCCAGGGCACCGCGACCCGCTGCCCCCACCGTGCGGCGGAACAGCCGAGCGCATGAAGGACCCCGGTGCTGTCTCGCAATGGCACCGTGCGGCAGGCGCCGGGGCTCTCAGGTTCTCAACCCCATCTATCGGTTTACCCAGGAGTGTCTATTTGCGGTTCCCGACCCGAACTCGAGGGGTGGCGATGGGCCTCGCCGTCCTCTGTGCCAGCCCAGCCATCGCCCTGGCCGGCCACCACGCGCCGGCCGCCGTCGCCAGTCGACCCGTCTCCTCCGCGGCGCCCGTCGTCGAGCGCGCGGGGCAGCACGTGCTCCCCGTCCGTGACCCGGAGCTGATCCTCCCCGCCGAGACGCCGACCCCCGCGCCGGCCACGCCCGCGCCCACCGCGGCGCCGCCCACGGCCACGCCGAAGCCTGCCGCCCCGGCGATCCCGGCGGCTCCGCCGGCGACCCCGGGCACCATCCAGGCGATCATCCAGCAGGCCGCCAACACCTACGGCGTGTCCTACCCCTGGATGCTCAAGATCGCGCAGTGCGAGTCCGGCCTCAACCCGCGCGCCTACAACCCCGCCGGACCCTACTACGGCCTCTACCAGTTCCTCATGTCGACGTTCCGCGCCAACGGCGGGACGGACATCTGGGACCCGGTGCAGCAGGCCAACATCACCGCCAAGATGCTCGCCCACGGGCAGGCCCACCAGTGGGGCTGCGCGTAGGATCTCGGCTGCGAGCCTTCGTGTGAAAAGAATGGGGCGGGGTGCCGGTGCCGGCACCCCGCCCTTTGTCGTCCTGGCTCAGCCGACCTGGAACTGCACCGTGTGCAGGGTCGGGTCGGTGCCCGCGGTGAACGCCAGGGTGTGCGTTCCCGAGGCGAGACCCGTGGTCTGCACGTTGAAGATGTAGCCCGGGAGGTCGGAGAGGAAGCGGAAGTTGTTGTTGGGCTGCGAGTTGCCCGGCGAGCTCACCGCGCCGCCGTCGAGGCTGATCGCGTGGACGGTGACGGTGGACACCGAGATGTTGGCGCCCTTGGAGCTGAGCAGCTCCAGCTTGACCGGCAGCACCGCGCCGCTGTGCACCGACCTGGAGAGGTCGGTGAGCACCCCGATCGCGTAGGCGACCGAGAACGACTGGGTGACCGCCGGCGAGGGGTTGTAGTTGGCGTCGCCCGCCTGGTTGGCGGTGACCGAGCAGGTGCCGGGGCCGAGCAGGGTGACGGTCGATGCCGACACGCTGCAGACCGAGGCGGGACCCGCGGTGAAGGTGACCGGGGTGGTGGCCCCGTCGCCGGTCGCGCTGAGCGCGAAGGGCGCGTCACCGTAGGTGTGGTTGGGGATGGCGGCCAGGCTCAGGGTCCGCGTCGCCTTGGCGATCTGGAAGGTCTGGCTCACCGAGGGGGCGTCGAGGTAGTTGGCGCTGCCCGCCTGGTTGGCGGTGATGGTGCAGCTCCCCGCGCCGGTGATGGTGACGGTCGCCCCGCTCACGGTGCAGTTGCCGGCCGCGGTGTAGGTCACCGGGTTGCCGGAGCCGCCACCGGTCGCCGCGAGGGCGAAGGGCGCGTCGAGGTAGACATGGTTGGGGATGGTGGCGAGGCTGATCGCCTGCGGGGCCTTGTCGACGGTGATGGCCACCGAGGTGCTGGCCGCGGTGTAGTTGGCCGAGCTCGCCGCGTCCGGCGTGAAGAGCACGGTCAGCATGTGCTTGCCGGCGCCGAGCACCTGGCCGGTGGCGTCGGACGTCCCGCCGTCGACGGTGTAGCTCAGGGTGCCGGTGGGGCCGGCGGTGGTCACCGTGGCGTCGAGCTGGGTGCTCGACAGCGGCGTGCCGTAGACGATGTCGGCCGGGGCCGTCCAGCCGAGCTGGGGCGTGGCCTTGGCGATGCTGAACGACTGCGGGACGGGGGCCGCGGGCAGGTAGTCGGCGTTGCCCGCCTGGCTCGCCGTCACCGTGCAGCTGCCTGCGCCGGTGATGTTCACCGTGGCCTGGCCGGTGCCGTTGCCCGTGCTGTCCGTGCCACCGCTGGGATTGGAGAGCGCGCACTGGTCGGTGCCGCCGACCGCGAAGGTCACCTGGTTGCCCGACTGGCCGCCGGTCGCGTTGACGGGGAAGGGCGCGTCACCGTAGGTGTGCGCCGCGATGCCGCTGAAGCTGATCGCCTGGGGTGCCTGGTTGACGACCAGGTCCGCGCCGGCCGACGGCGAGGTGTAGTCGAGGGTGTCGGCGGGGGTGAAGACCGCGTGCAGCGTGGTGGTTCCGGCGTGCAGCACGGTTCCCGCCGCCGGGGTGTAGGCGAAGGACCCGGCCACCGGGGTGGTGGCGTCGAGCTGGTCCGAGCTGAGCGGCGTGCCGTAGGTGATCGGGCCGAGCGGCGACCAGCTGATGCTGGGAACCGCCTGGTTGACGGTCAGCGCCACGCTCGCCGAGGCGCCGGTGTAGTCCTGCGTGTCGCCGGGGGTGAAGACGGCGTCGAGGGTGTGCGGGCCGGCGTGGAGCACCTGGCCGGCCGCGGGGTCGGTGCCGCCGTCCACGGTGTAGGCGATGACGCCGGCGGCGTTGGCCGAGGCGTCGAGCTGGGTGCCGTCGAGCGCGGTGCCGTAGGTGATCGGCGCAGGCGCCGGCCACAGCATCTGGGGCACCGCCTGGTGGATGGCGAAGCCCTGGGTCACCGTCGGGGCGGGCAGGTAGTTGCTGTCGCCGTCCTGGCTGGCGGTGATGGCGCAGGGGCCGGCGTGGTTGATGCTCACCAGGGTGCCGGCGTCGGTGGTGGTCACCGAGCAGTTGCCGCCGCCGTCGGCGGCGAAGAGCACCGGCGAGGTCGAGCCGCCACCGCTGGCGCTGATCGCGAACGGCGCGTCGCCGTAGGTGTGGTCGAGCAGCGGCGCGAAGCCGATGGCCTGCGGCGCCTTGTTGACGGTGACGATCACCGTCGCGCTCGCCGAGGTGTAGTCGGCGGTGTCGCCGGGAGTGAAGGTGGCGGTCACCTGGGTGTCGCCGGCGGGCAGCACCGCGCCCGCGGCCGGGGTGTTGCCGGGGCCGTAGGTGTAGGAGAAGCTTCCCGGGATGCCGGTGACCGCGGCGTCGAGCTGGGTGCTGTCCAGGGGCGTGCCGTAGGTGATCGGCGCCGGCGCCGGCCAGCTGATCTGCGGCGTCGCCTTCCCGGTGACGAACGACTGCGGGACGTCCGGCGCCGCGCTGTAGTCGCTGGTGCCCGGCTGGTGCGCGGTGACGGTGCACCCGCCGGCGCCGGTGAGGTTGACGGTGACGCCGCCGAGCCCCTCGCCCGCCTGGTCGACGCCCGAGGTCGGGTTGCTCAGCGCGCAGGTGTCGCCGCCGCCCACGGTGAAGCTCACCGGGTTGCCCGACATGCCGCCGACCGCCGACACGGTGAACGGCGGGTCGCCGAAGGTGTGCGAGGGGATGGGGTTGAAGCTGATCGACTGCGACGCCTGGTTGACGTCGATGCTGGTCTGCCCGTCCGCGGTGGCGAAGTCGTTGCCGTCCGCCGGGGTGAAGACGCCGTTGAGCACCTGGCCGCCGCCGGCGTGCAGCACGGCGCCCGACGCGGGCGTGGCCATGTCGGCGAGGTAGTAGCTCAGCGAGCC
>CAZCJX010000004.1:71138-74089 GCA_964499205.1 uncultured Actinomycetes bacterium
CGGTCGGCGTGCTGGCGCCGACGGTGCAGGGCCCGCTCGCGGCGAAGGCCACCGGGTTGCCCGAGGCGCCGCCGGTGGCGGTGACCGCGAAGGGCGCGTCGCCGTAGGTGTGCGAGCCGATGCTGCTGATCAGGATGGGCTGCGGCGCCAGGCCGGCGTCGATCACCATCACCGAGTGGCTCCAGCCGCCACCCGGGATGATCACCGAACCGCCGGGGATGGGCGTCAGCGCGTTGCCGGCGCCGACCGTCCAGCCGGAGAGGTGGCCGTTGAAACCGCTGGCGTAGACCAGGGTGCCGTAGGAGTTGCCGGCCAGCGAGGTCACGCCGTCGACGGACGAGGTGCTGACAAAGCCGCTGAGCACCCGCCCGGCGCCGATCGTGGCCACGTCGACGGTGCGGTTGTTGGGCGATCCGCCGAAGGCGTGTCCGCCGTCACCGGAGACGGCCACGGCCTGCGCGTCGTTCGCGGGGACGGAGGAGACCGCGGTCAGCGTGCCGTTGGCGTTGACGGTGTACGACTTCAGGGTGCTGCTGCCGCAGGTGCCGACGATGAGACCCGCGCTGTCCGGGGTGAAGCGCACCCCGGTGGCGCACCCGACACCCGTGCTCACTTTGGCGCCGAGCGCCCCGCCCACGCCGATCGGGAACATGGCCACGGCGCTGTCGTTGGCGTCGCCGGCGGCGAGCCAGCGGCCGTCGGGCGAGACGGCCATCTCGTCAGCCGACCCCAGCGGGGCGGTGGTGGTCACGCTGCCGAGCGAGCCGTCGGCGTTGATCGGCCGCCCGTACACGGCGCCGCCGAACTCCCCGGCGACGAACAGCTCGTTGCCGCCGGGCGCGACGGTGAGCGAGTACGAGCTGGAGCTGAAGCCGATGCCGGTGGGGAAGCCGGGCAGCATGCTCAGCGCACCGGAGTTGGGGTCGATGGCGAAGCCGGTCAGCGTCTGGCTCGCCTGGTTGAGCGCGTAGATGCGGTTGGCCGACTGCACCATCGAGCCGTGGTCGGCGACGTAGAAGCAGCAGGCGCTGCCGTTGCCGCCAGTGGCGAAGGGCGAACCGGGCAGCGGCGTCAGCGCGCCGTTGGAGCCGACGGCGTAGCCGGCGATGGCGTTCGGCGAGGACTCGTCGTTGACGTAGACGAATGTGGCGCCGTTGGTGTACGCGTGCGCGGTCTGGACTGACCACACACCGAGCGGCAGCGAGGCAGCGAGCATGGCCAGCCCGGTGACCGTCCCGGTGGCCGCTCGCCGGCCGCGTTTGGACACACGTCGGAGATGACGCATCGTGGTTCCCACCCGTTTGAGAAAAGTCCGTTACCACGCAAATTTGGTGGCGCCGCGCCATGGTCACAGAGGCCGGGCCCGACCGCTGTCAAGACTTGTTGTCGCCGGCGAAGGCTGTCACCGACAGACAGCTCGACAGGGACCGCCTGGCACCGGGCGCCGCATGAAAGCGGTGTCGGGGCGGCGGCGCTGCGTTCATGGCTCTTCGCATCTCTTGACCGCCTCGCCGGGGCGCCCCCCGAACCGCTACGATTGCCGCTCCCTCGCCGTTCCGGGCAAGCCGGTCGAAGTCCGGCGCAGTCGCGCTACTGTGGCCGCCCCCGAGGGGGCGGAAGCCAGAAAACCGGCGGTGCAGGGCCAGCTCGCGGACCTCCGCGCAAGAGGGAGAGTTGGGCATTGGCCCCTGTTGCATTCGGCTGGCAGGTCATCGCGGTGGCCGGTTCCGGCTTCCTGCTGGGCTGCCGCCACGGCCTCGACTGGGACCACATCTCGGCGATCACCGACCTGACCACCCAGGCGTCGCCCGAGGGCGAGGCCCGCGACCTGCGGCTGGCGGTCTGGTACTGCGTCGGCCACGGGCTGGTCATCGCCCTGCTCGGCGCCGCCGTGGGTGTGCTCGGCCTCAACCTGCCCGCGGGGATCGACCGCGTCTTCGAGTCCGTGGTCGGCGCGACGCTCGTGGCGCTGGGCGGCATCGTGCTGTGGCAGCTGGGGCGCGACCGCTCCGACTACCGCTTCGTGGGGCGATGGCGTGTCCTGATCGCGGTGGTGCGACGCGCCTGGGCGCGGGCGCGGCGCCGCGGGGCGGGCCCGGCGGGACCGCTCGACGACCTCGGGCCGCGCTCTGCCTTCGCCATCGGCGTGCTGCACGGCACCGGGGCGGAGACGCCGACCCAGGTGGTCCTCTTCGCCTCCGCCGGCGCCTCGGGGACGCCGGGCGCGGCGGCGCTGATCCTGCTGGCCTTCGTCGCCGGGCTGATCCTCAGCGACCTGGGCATCGCCGCCGCCTGGCTGGCGGGGCGGCTCGGGGCGCGGTCGCTGCCGCGGGTGCAGCTGGTGCTGGGCGGGCTGACCGGCGTGTCGTCGCTGGCGGTGGGATTGCTGTTCATCGCCGGGCGCTCCTCGCTGCTGCCCGCGCTGTTCGGAGGCTGAGGCGGCTGCCATGGATCCAGAGCTGAAGAAGAACCGCCGCGGCATCACCCTGGTGTTCACCGGCAACGGCAAGGGCAAGACCACCGCGGCGATGGGACTGGCCCTGCGCGCCGCGGGCAACGGCATGCCGGTGCGGGTCATCCAGTTCATCAAGGGGTCGTGGAAAACGGGGGAGCGCACCGCCTTCGCCGCCAGTGTGCCCCTGGTGGAGATCGCCGCCGAGGGACGGGGATTCACCATCGACTCGCTGCGCGACCCGCGCGTCTCCATGGACGAACATGTCGAAGCTGGCCACAACGCGTGGCAGAGCGCCGTCGACGCGGTGCAGAGCGGCAAGTACCGCATGGTGGTGCTCGACGAGGTGCTGGGCTCGATCACCGCGGGGCTGGTGGCCGAGGAGGCGGTGGTGTCGCTGATCGAGTCGAAGCCGCGCGACCTGCACCTGGTGCTCACCGGCCGCGGCGCGCCGCAGTCGGTGATCGACGCGGCCGACTGCGTCACCGAGATGCGCGAG
>CAZCJX010000005.1:0-70671 GCA_964499205.1 uncultured Actinomycetes bacterium
CGATCATGCCGCGCAACGCGGCGTCGATCCGCGTCGCCGAGAACGCGGGGATGCGGCGCGAGGGACTGGCGCAGCGCTACCTGCGCATCGATGGCCGCTGGGAGGACCACCTCATCTACGCGGTGACCAGCGAGGAGTGGCCGCCGGCGCTGCCGCTGTGACTCGCGCAGCGCCGCGGCGCAGCTAGGCCGTCTGCACGTCGCGGTGGCCGCGGCGGTCGCTGAGGGCGTGCCGCGCCTCCGCGTAGGTCAGGCACGAGGCGACGAACCCGGCATGGCTCCAGGTCAGCGGCGCCACCGACATCGGCTCACCGCTGTAGGGATGCACCTGCTCGGGCAGCACGCCGCTGGGCAGCGCGAAACGCCGCACCCATTCCAGCAGCGGCAGCACCGTGGCGTCCAGCTCGGCGACGCTGCGCGCGATGCGCGCGTGCCAGTCGGCCAGCCAGAGGGTGCAGATGATCCACGGGTTGCCCGGCACGTCGTCGGAGATGTCGACGCACTGGTAGTAGTCGCGCTGGTAGCGGGCCATGCCGCCGACACCGTTGCGCAGCCACAGCGCGTCGCGCACCTGCTCCATCGTCGACACCACCTTGGGATGGTCGGGCTCGTACATGCCGAAGGCCCACAGGCCGAAGAGGCTGGCGTCGACGGTCATGTCGCGGTCGTAGCCCCAGCGCGAGGCGCGCGGCACCAGCTGGCGCGCGAAGCGTCCGTCCTTCTCGCTCCACAGCTGGTCGTCGGCGGCGTCGCGGATCTCCCTGGCGGCGACGCGGTAGAGCTGCGCCTTCTCGGCCTCGCCGAACTCCTCGGCGATGTCGGCTGCGGCGCGCAGCCCGCCGTACACCGCGGCGACGGTGAAGGTGTGCACCCCGCGGCGCTCCTCCCACAGGTCCCAGGACGGGCGCGGCAGGCGGGTGCTGTGGTCGCGCCAGGAGGCCATGAAGTCGGCGGCCTTCTCCACCACCCCGTGGTACAGCGGCTTGACGAACTCGGTGTCGCGAGTGCGCGCGAAGTACTCGCCGAGCGCCCAGACCACCAGCGCCGTCTCGTCCTCCTGGATCGGCAGCTGCGGCTGCCCGTCGCCGAACCAGGGATGCCACGACGAGCCCAGCGAGCCGTCGGGGTTGTACTTGTGCAGCAGGTAGCCGCGGCCGCCGCCGAAGCGGTCCATGCAGAAGCGCAGGAAATGGCGCAGCGGATGGGGATACCCGGCGCGGTCCAGGGCACTGCCGACCAGCGCGCCGTCGCGCGGCCAGACGTAGCAGTAGGTGTCGCGCGCGTGTTCGAGGATGTCGCGGTCGGTGGCGGCGATGACCCCGCCGCCCTCGTCGATCAGTGCGCGGGTGATCAGCAGGCTGCGGGTGTACAGCTCCTGGAGATGCGCGGGCAGCGCCTCGACCCGGCGCGACGCGCTGTTGACCCAGCCGCGCCAGTACTTGCGGGTGCGGTCGAGCACCTTCTCCGGCGAGACCTCGCGCACCATGCGGTCGAGCGCCCTGACCTGGCGATACGCGGTTGCCACGCACATCCAGACGTGCGCGGCGGCGCTGCCGCCGGCGGGCACGGCGAGCGAGAAGCCGACGCAGGAGTCGACGGCGCCCTGCTCGATGGCGTGGCCGCTCAGTTCGCCGTCCTCGGCGTCCGCCCAGGTGCCGGCGAGGCCGTGGATGCCGGTGCGCCCGGTGGTGTAGAGGCGCACACCCGCGCGGCCCTGGGCGCCGCCGTTGAAGAGGAAGTAGCGGCTCCCCTTGTAGTGCAGCAGGGCCTGCAGCTCGGGGTCGAAGAAGGCGGTGTCGCCGACGTCGGTGCCGCTGACGTTGAGGTCGTGGTGGGCGAAGACGCGCACCTCGCGCGGCCGGCCGAGCAGGTCGCGCACCGTCACCTGGCGGACGAAGACGTCGGCCTCGAAGTCGACCGCGGCGCGCAGGCGCACCTCGATGCCGAGGTTGGCGTGGGTGCCGACGACGTCGGTGACCAGGGTGTCGGCCTCGTAGGCGACCGACCGCTCGAAGGAGTCGAACCAGGCGAAGACGCCGTCGCTCCAGAAGCCGAGGCGGCTGGGCGCTCCGGCGTGGTGCTCGGAGCCGACGGACGGGTAGTAGATGTCACGGAGCCGGCAGGCGTCGTCGAGGTTGACGGAGAGCCTGCCGTTGCCCAGGACCAGGGAGCGCGGCACTTCCCGGCCAGTATAGGAGGGGCTCCGGGTCGCGCCTGTGACCGCGCCGTTGCCGGGCCGTCTACGGGGGGAGCCCGGCGCGACCGTATAACTGCTCCCAAGGAACCACCCTGAGGTTGCGTGTGCTCGCTGCCGCCCGTCGAACGACACCCTCCCCGGCGTCGCTGGAGACCGTCCCTGCCCCTGCGCGCCCGTCGGTGCGCGACCTGCCCTCCGCGGTCGAGCGCGACCGGCGGGCCGGGATCGAGCGCGTCATCGAGCTGGGCCGCTGGCTGATCCTCATCTTCGCCGCGGTCACCGCCAACTTCTCCAGCTCGGCGTCGATCCGCCTCGGCGAGGTCAACCTGCTGCTGGGCAGCTGGGCGCTCTTCAACCTCGCGGTGACCCTGGTGCTGGTGGCCAAGCACCTGCCCGGCAAGCGCACCCAGTACGCCATGACCGGCCTCGACATCGCCGTGGCCACCGCGCTGGTCTACATGACCGGCGGGTTCGCGTCGAGCTTCAGCCTCACCTTCTACGTGGTGGTGATCGCCAGCAGCCTGCGCTTCGGCATCAGCGGCAGCCTCGCCTGCGCCACCATCATCAGCCTCTGCTACATCGCCGCCGGCATGGCGGTCGGCCACCGGCTGCCCACCTACGACGTCTTCGCGTCGCACATCTTCCTGTACTTCGTCGTCGCCGTGGCCACCGGGCTGCTCGCCCGCGAGCTGGCCGGGGCGCGCGCCCGGCAGATCGCCCACACCTACGAGCTCGAGCACGCCGCCTTCATGGAGCTGCGCGAGGTCGACCGGCTCAAGACCGACTTCATCATGCTGGCCTCGCACGAGCTGCGCACCCCGCTGGCCAAGATCAAGGCCTGGCTGATGCTGATGCAGGACGCCGGCGACCGCCTCCCTCTCGACGCCCAGAAGGAGGCCACCGAGGTGCTGCGCAGCGAGACCGAGGCGCTGGCCCGGCTCACCGACAACCTGCTCTGCATCGCCCAGCTGGAGGCCGGCGAGATCCGCCTCAAGACCGGCCCGGTCGACCTCGACGAGGTGATCGCCCAGGTCTTCGCCCGCTTCGTCGAGGCCGCCGACCGGCGCCGCTTCCAGACCAGCATCCCCGACGACGCCCGCCGCCTGCTCGCCGACCACGAACGCCTCGCCCTGGTTCTGGCCTGTCTTGTCGACAACGCGCTGAAGTTCTCGCCCGACGACGAGCCGGTGCTGCTCAGCGCCCAGCGCGAGGGACGCGAGGTGCGCATCGACGTGCGCGACCGCGGCCGCCGCCTCGCCGACGACCAGATCGACCGCATCTTCAACTCGTTCTACCAGGTGGAGTCGCCGCTCACCCGCCAGCGGGGCGGCTGCGGGGTGGGCTTGTACCTGGCCCGCCAGCTCACCGAGCGCATGGGTGGGCGGATCTGGGTGGACAACCGCGCGTCGCGCGGGAACACCTTCAGCCTGACGCTGCCGGTCAACCTGTAGGCGCGACGCCGCGGGCTACCCTGGTGGCGTGGCAGAGCATTTCGACGTCGCCGTGGCCGGCGCCGGCATCGTCGGCACCGCCATCGCCTACGAGTGTGCCCGCCGCGGCGCCCGCGTGGTGCTGCTCGACCGTGACACGCCCGGCGCCCACGCCACCGGCGCCGCCGCGGGAATGCTGGCCCCCTGCAGCGAGGCGCACGAGGCCGGCGCCTTCCTCACCCTCGCCCGCCAGAGCCTCGACCTGTGGCCCGACTTCGCCGCCGCCGTCCGCGAGGACTCCGGCACCGACCCCGAGCTGATCCTCGAGGGCCTGCTCCGCGTCGCCCTCGACGACGCGGCCGCTGACGACGTCCGCCGGCGCCTCGACTGGCAGGCGCAGGCCGGCATCGCCGGGGGCAGCTGGCTCGACGCCGCCGGCGCCCGGGAGCTGGAGCCCGCCCTCACCGGTGACATCCGCGGCGCCGCCTGGTACCCCCGCGAGGGCCACGTCAACAGCCGGCGCGCGGTGCAGGCGCTGGCCACCGCCGCCCAGCATCGCGGCGCAGCGCTCCTGGCCGGCGCCGAGGTGGTCGGTCCCGCCGCGTCCGGCGCCGGGGTGCGCCTCGGTGACGGCGCGGAGATCGCCGCCGACCACGTCGTCCTCGCCGGCGGCGCCTGGCTCGGCGCCCTGGCGGCCGCCTTCGGCGGTGCCGTGCCCGTCGAGCCGGCCCACGGCCAGATCGCCGTCCTCCACGGCGTCAGCGGCGCGCCCCGCCGCGTGGTCTACGCCGGCCTGCACGGCTACGTCGTCGCCCGCCGCGACGGCACCGTGCTCGCCGGCGCCACCGAGGAGGACCGCGGCTTCGCCACCGAGCCGCGCCCCGAGGTCACCGCACACCTCCACACCAGGGCGCAGCGCCTCGTCCCCGGCACGGCAGCCGCCGCCGGCGTCACCGCCTGGACCGGCCTCCGCCCCCGCACTCCCGACCGCCTCCCGCTGCTCGGCCCGCTGCCCGCCAGCACCAGCGCGACGGCCACCGACGCCAGGCGCCCGCGCACCTGGATCGCCGGCGGCCACTACCGCAACGGCGTCCTGCTCGCCCCCGCCACCGCGCGCGGCATGGCCGGCATGCTCCTCGACGGCCGCACCCCGGACGGCTGGCACGCCTTCGACCCCCGCCGCTTCGGCTGACCGCGTACCCTCGCACTTCTCACCATGCGCCTCACCGTCCTCGGCAGCGGATCAGCGTTCAGCGGGGTGGGCCACAACGCCTGCTACTGCCTCGACGGCCGCCTGCTCGTCGACTGCGGCTCGCCGGCGCAGCTGCTCCTCCCCCAGGCGGGCGGCGCCATCGAGCGGCTCGACGCCGTCCTGCTGACCCACTTCCACGCCGACCACACCGCCATGCTCCCGGTGGTGCTCGGCGCCTGCGCCCTGGCGGTCGACCGCCCGCGGCCGGTCAGGCTGGCCGGGCCGCCCGGCGTCGCGGAGTACGTCGCCCGGGTGGTCAGCACCGGCTACGGCCAGCACCTGCACAGCCTGATCCTCGACCGCCTCGGCCTGGAGACCACGGTGCTGCAGGACGGCAGCGACGTCGAGCTGTGCGGCTTCCGCATCCGCGCCCACAGCGTGGTCCACTCCACGGGCCCGTCGCTGGCCTACGCCATCACCGGCCCCGACGGCGCCACCATCGGCTTCAGCGGCGACAGCACGCTCTGCGCCGGCCTGCGCCGCACCGCCGCCGAGTCGCACGCCATGCTCTGCGAGTGCACCGGCTGGGATCGCCCTGTCCCGTCGCACATGTGGTGGGAGGAGGTGCAGGAGCTGATCGCCGCCACCCCCGAGACCCGCTTCCTGCTCACCCACCTCTCCGAGCGCCGCCGCGTCCGCGGCGCCCTGCTGGTGCACGACCTGCTCAGCCTCGACGTCGCCGCGCCCGGCGCGCCGCTGCCGGAACCGCCGGAGACGGTCCGCGCCGCACGCCAGGCGAGCTAGGCCGGCTCGCGCCCGCGCACGCTCCGCGCCAGCACGGCCCGCCACAGCAGCAGCGGCACGTGGCGCCGCACCCGGTTCCAGGCACGCCGCCACTGCACCACCTCGCGGTCGCTGAGCCCGCTCGCCGAGAACTCCGCCTTGCCCGTCGCCGCCGCCAGCTGCTCCAGCGCGGCGACGGTGCGCGCCCGCACCGGCCGCGGCCCCACCTCGGCGGAGCCGTCGCGGTGGGTCACCGTGGTGGTATCGGGCGGCAGCGCCCGGCAGAGCCGTGCCACGTAGGCGGCATACGTCTCCGACTGCCGCCGCCTGACCCCCAGCACCGCGCCCAGGGCGGCGACCCGCCGCCACGTCGCCGGCAGGGTGCGCGGATGGGCGATCCAGTTGCGCAACAGCACCAGCAGCAGGGCGATGGCGAGCACCGCCAGCACGCCGCCGAGCAGGCCGGGCGGGATGGTCGGCGCGGTGCCGCCGGCGGCGGCGGCGCCGTTGTCGGGCCGCGGCGTGGTGGTGGGCTTCGGCGTGGGGGTGGCGCCGGCGCTGCTGCTCGGCGTCGGCACCACGGTGCTCGGCGAGGTGTCGGCGCCGCGGGGGATGGGGTTGTAGGTGCCGTCGGGTGTGGGCTCGAAGGCCACCCACCCGTACGTCGGGAAGTAGGCCTCGACCCACACGTGGGCGTCGCTGGTGGTGACCTGGTGCAGCGTCGAGCCGGTGCGGCTGTCGTCGGCGGTGCCCGGCCCGTAGCCGGAGACCAGCCGCGCCGGGATGCCCTCGACCCGCAGCAGCGCGCCCATCGCCGACGCGTAGTACTGGCAGTAGCCGGCGTGGGTGCGCAGCAGGAAGTCGGTGATCGGCCACAGGCCGGCGCGCGTCTTGGGCGGCTTCAGCGTGTAGCTGAACACCGTGGTGTCGCGCAGGTGGCGCTCGATGGCGGCAGCCTCGTCGTAGGGGTTGCTCTGCCCCACCGTCCACTGGTTGGCGAGCTGGCGCAGGGCGGCGATCTGGCTGCGGTCCGACGCGGTGGACGGGTTGAGGTCGAGGTAGGTCTTGGCCACGAAGTCGGGATAGGCGGTGCCCGCACTGCGCAGCCGGTCGGCGCTCGCCGTCGACACCAGCGCCGTCGAGGTGTAGCTGTTGGTGGTCGTGAAGATGCGGTACTGGTCGACGGTCAGCAGCGCGCTGAGGTTGTCGCGGGTCAGGCCGTTGGCCGAGCCGGCCACGTTGATCGCCTCCGGCTCACCGGGGAAGATGCCCAGCGTTCCGCCGCTGCCGCCGTCCGACCCGCTCAGCACCACCTTGGTGGTCACCGGTTGCACCGACGAGGGCGTGGCCACCGCGCCGTCGGCGGGGTCGCGGTCGCGCGGGATCTGGCCGGGGCCGGTGGGCTGGAAGGTCGAGGTGATCCCGGTGTCGGCACCGTTGCTCGGGCCGTTGGGGAACCAGTTGCCCTCGTTGAAGTAGTTGTCGTTGACCACGCGCAGGTAGAGGTTCGACGGCGTGTCGGTGGTGTAGGCGAGCACCGGCTGCGGCTGCGACACCAGCGGGCCGCCGGGGATGGTCGAGGGGTCGAAGCGGATCGTGCCCGGCCCGCTGCCGCCGCCACTGCCGCCGCTGCCCCCACCGCTGCCACCGTGCCCGCCGCCTGACGAGTTGAACTTGAAGAACACCCCGGAGATGTCGTGCGTCGACGCCGGCGGCACCACCAGTGCCGCGACCAGCAGCGCCACCGCGGCGATCAGGGTGACCCGGCCGAAGCGCCGCTCGGTGCCCGGCAGCGCCACCACGCCGCTGCGCCGCCAATGCGCCGCCAGGTCGAGCAGGTGGACGCGCCCGATGACCACCAGCGAGAAGACCACGGCCACCGCCTCGGGCACGGCGACGTGGTCCAGCGACGGTGCGTTCAGGGCATTGACGGCCAGAACTGCGTAGCAGGGCAGCACGGCGAGGATGCCGCGGCGCTCGCGCACCGCCATCCATCCCGTCCACGACCCGATCAGCCAGAAGACGCCGCAGAGCCCCACCAGGAAGGCCCAGTCGGCCTGCACGAACAGCCCGGTGGTGAGCGCGTCGACGTACTGCTGCACCGCGTCGCCGAAGGCGATGTTGTCGGCGCCCGGCATCGAGCCGTAGGTGAGCGGCACCACCACCAGCGTTCCCACCACGGGAAGCAGCAGGAGCGCGACCAGGCGTCCCACCGACGACCGCGCCACCAGCGCCGCCTCTAGCACCGCCGCCATGGCGGCGAGCAGCATCGCGCCGGTGCCGTCCACCCACCCCGCCGACATCACCGCCCACGCCGTCGCCGCCACCGTGCCCAGCGCGGCGAGCAGCACAGCGGTGCTGTTGCCGACGCGCGGCAGGGAGGTGGTGCCGATGCTGCCGCGCGGCCGGAGAGTTGTTGCCGACATCAGCCTGAACTCGACACCGCGTCCCCAGCCGCCGCGGTCAGGAGCCGACCGCGCGAGAGCGCAGCCCGCCGCCCAGCTCGTCGCCGCGGCGGATCTGCCACCAGTCGAGGGCCAGCCGCCAGGCGGCGGGGATGCGCAGCGGCGCGCCCGGCGCACCGAACGAGGTCGGCTCGACGAAGACGGCGAGGTGGCGCTGCCCGCGCACGCCGAGGTCGAGCAGCGCCTCGACCCAGGACTGCTCGCGGTTGCTGGTGATCACCACGATCGAGCCGCGGCCGCGCCAGCCGTCGCCGTGGCGCTGCAGCGCGGTGGCCAGCGGCACGCTGCCGTCGTCGCCGCAGGTGGCCAGGTAGTCGAGGATGCGCAGGCGCTGCGCCTCGCCGCGGCCGGCGCCGAAGGCGGTGTGCTGGGCGTCGTTGGTGACCAGCCCGAAGGCCTGGCCGCGACGGATCGCCGCGTGGCACAGCGAGGCCGCCACCGACACCGCGTACTCCAGCGAGGACTCCGGCGCCTCGCCGAAGTGGCGGCCGGCCTCGAGGTCGAGCACGACCAGCACGTCGGCGCTCTGCCGGGTGTCGTAGACGCGGCTCATCAGCTGGCCGGTGCGCGCCGATGACGGCCAGTGGATGCGGCCCATGCCGTCAGCGGGGTCGTACTCGCGGATGGTGGTGACGTCGGGCGGGGAGTCGACGGGGCGGCCGCGCCCGGCGTCGCCCAGGCCGCCCTCCGCGCTGAGCGGACCCATCTCGCCGAGCGCGTGGATGGCCGGGTAGACCAGCACCTGGGTCTCGCGGGAGACGCGCACGGTGCGCGGGAAGAGCCCGAAGGGGTCGCCGAGCCGGGCCTCCAGCGGCCCGAAGGTGTAGATGCCGCGGCGCTGGAAGACCCCGCGCGCCGACCACGAGACCACGTCGCCGCCGCGCAGCGAGCAGGCTCGCCCCGGGATGTAGCCGGGCAGGCGGGTGCGGTCGTGGACCTCGCAGTAGGCGACGGGGAGGACGCTGCGGTTGCGCACCACGAAACGCTCGGTGAACGGCTCGCCGACCATGTGCGCCCCCTCGGGCGACTCGCGCTGCACCTCGACCTTGCGGCTCAGCGCCCTGGCCCAGAAGAAGGCGAGCACCAGGAGGAAGACCAGCACGTAGGCCAGGGTGTAGGCGAGCCGCACCCCGGTGATGCCGGCGAAGAAGGCGAGGACGGCGATACAGGCGAGCAGCGGTGCGCGGCTGGTCATCGCACCATCCCGGCTACGCGAAGCGGCGCCCGGCGATGGGAACCGTCTCGGTGTCGAGCACCTCGGTGAGCACGGTCGAGGCGGTCACCCCGCGCAGCTCGGCGTTGGGCCGCACCACGATGCGGTGGGTGAGCACGGCGGGGGCAAGCTCCTTGACGTCGTCGGGGAGCACGTAGTCGCGCCCCTCGGCGGCGGCGCGCGCCTGGGCGGCGTGGAGCAGGCCGAGGCTGCCGCGCGGCGAGGCGCCCAGGCCCACGTCGGGGTGCTGCCGGGTGCGCTGCACCAGGCGCACGCAGTACTCCTTGATCACCGCGTCGCAGTGCACCGTGGTCACCTCGTTCTGGCAGCGCTGCAGCTCGATGGCGTCGGTGACCGCCTCCAGCGCGTCCAGCGGCGAGCTCGCCTGGAAGCGGTCCAGCATGGCCACCTCGTCCTCCAGGGAGAGGTAGCCGAGGTTGACCTTGAAGAGGAAGCGGTCCACCTGGGCCTCGGGCAGCGGGAAGGTGCCGGCCAGCTCCACCGGGTTCTCGGTGGCCAGCACCAGGAAGGGATCGGGGAGGCGGCGGGTGACCCCGTCGATGGTCACCTGGTGCTCCTCCATCGCCTCCAGCAGGCTCGACTGGGTCTTCGGGGTGGCCCGGTTGATCTCGTCGGCGAGGAGGATCTGGGTGAACACCGGGCCCTCGCGGAACTCGAAGGCGGCGTCCTTGGGGTTGAAGACGTTGATGCCGGTGACGTCGCTGGGCAGCAGGTCGGGGGTGAACTGGACCCGCTCGAAGCGGCAGCCGGTGGCCCGCGCCAGCGACTTGGCCAGCAGCGTCTTGCCGACGCCGGGGACATCCTCGATGAGCAGATGGCCCCGGCAGAGCAGCGTGAGCACGCACTGCTCCACCTCGGACTCCTTGCCGATGATCACCGTGCCGACGCTGTCCACCAGCCGGCGGACGACCTGCTGGACCAGGCCTGCCATGGGCTGCTCTCTACCCCTCAATGGTCGGGCCGTGGAAGGCGCGGCTCCGCCGGACGAGTATACGAGCGCCCCCACCAAACCCAGCGTTTCGAGCGCATCGAGAGCAAGGGGCACACCGGGGAGGTCGACAGTCGTATACCCACAATGACAGAATCTTGTGGTGTACTAGGCGCGCATAGCCGTCAAGGCCGTCAAACGACCAGACAAATGCCCGGCCCCCCTCCTCCCCCCGGGGGGCGGCGCTGGGGAAGGGAAAGACGCTGATGCCGGACACCGACGACGAGATCCTGACCACGGGTGAGGCCGCCGCCCTCTGCGGCGTCTCCCGCTCGACCCTGCGCCGTGCCGTGGCCCAGGGCCAGCTCACCGCGTGGCACACGCCGGGCAAGCACCTGCGCTTCACCCGGGGCTCCTGCATGGACTTCGCCCGCCAGCTGGGCCGGGTCGACCTGGTCGGCCGGGGCTACACCGGCGAGGGAGCGGAGGAGGCCACGGAGCCGCAGCAGATGGGCAGCATCCGCTAGAGCGCTTATCGGGCCGCCAGCAGCCCCACGATGTTGGCGCCGACCACCACGGCCGTCACCGCGGTGACCACACCAACGCTCACCGCGGCGACGCGCCGGGGGAGCTTGGCCATGGCCAGCAGCAGCAGGCAGTCGACCATGATCTTCTGCAGCAGCAGCCCGGCCGAGCCGTAGGCGCGGAGCACGCTGACCGTCACCGGGTTGCGCTCGGAGAGACCGAGGTGCAGCCCGGCGGCGGTGGTGAACGCGTCGAGCAGCTGCACCACCACCGCCACCAGCAGCACCCGTCGCAGCGTCCGGTCGTGGACCACGCGGCCGACGCCGGATGTGTCCCTCGATGAGATCGCCCTGTCGATCATTCCGGTCGAGTATGCGACGGGTTCGGGCGGTTCGCTGTGATCGTGGCCTGGCGTCGGTGTGATGGCCTGGTCACGAGGCACGGCGACGTGCCAGCAGCGCGCCGATGCTTCCCCCTACCAGTGCCAGCAGGTCGCCGGAGATGAGGCCGCCCATGCTCATCGGCCCCAGGTCGATCAGCGTGTGGGTCCCGCTGGACAGCGAGCTGTGCACCGCGCTCGCCTCCTGGCCGAACTCGAAGAGGGCGCCGACGATGATGAAGCCGACCGCCACCACGGTGCCCTGGTAGAGCTCGAAGCGACCAGCCAGCCGCGCCGCCAGGTAGGCCCCGGCGAGGACGCCGAGGAAGGTGGCCATGCCGACGATGCCGCCGTCGAGCCGGTTGCGCCCGTCGCTGCCGAAGGCGGCGTTGGCGATGGCCAGGCCGCCGTCGCTGAGCACCAGGAGGAGCACCTCGCCGGCCAGCAGGCCGATCAGGCAGTGCCGCCAGGAGACGCTGCCGCCGCCCTCTGCGTCGGTGCGCTGGGGCGCGGCGGGCGGCCGCTCGGCGACGGCGGTGCCCCCCGCGGCGGCGGCCTTGCGGCGGTTCTCCCGGGACATCGGCAGCGAGTATAGGCGCGATGGCGGGAGGGGCAACGGTGCGGTCACCGCCGCACCCGTAGGCCCTCCGCCGCCCTACGCTGCGCACTCGCATGGGCGCCTCCCCCGTGGGTGCCGGCGCACCCGGCGCGACCACCTCGCGACGGCCGCCCACCCCCCATCCCACGTCGCTCTCGGGCCGCATCGCCGCGGTGCTCGCCGACCCGCGCCGTGTGCTGCTCGTCGCCGCGGTGCTGGTCGCCTTCGTCGCCTGCGTCGACGTGTTGCACGACCCCGACCTCTGGTGGCACCTCCGCCTCGGCCGCTGGATCCTCGACAACCACCAGGTCCCCCACCACGAGCTGTTCACCTTCACCGCCCAGGGCAACGGGATGACCGCCCACGAGTGGGGCAGCGAGGTGCTCTTCACCCTGCTCGACCGCGCCGGCGGGGTGCTGCTCATCGCCCTGCTGATGGCCCTGGTGGCCTGGAGCGGGCTGGTCGCCCTGGCGCTGCGGGCGCGCGATCGCGGCGCCGGCGTGGTGGTGACAGCGGTGGCGCTGCTGCTCGGTGCCCGCGCGGCGCAGCCGGTGCTGGGGACGCGGCCGCAGGTGATCACCGTGGCCCTGGTGTGCTGGACGCTGCTGGTCTACGAGCGCCACCTGGTGCGCGGCGGGCGGCTGCTCTGGGTGGTGCCGCCGGTGGCGCTGCTCTGGGCCAACCTGCATGGCGGGGTGACCCTGGCGCTGGGAGTGCTGCTGCTCTTCACCGTGCTCGAGGCGTTGCGGCGGCTTTTGCGCGCGCCGGGCGCAGCGTCGTGGCGGCGCATCGCCGAGCTTGGCGGGGCGACCGCGCTGGCGGTGCTGCTGGGATGCGTGAACCCCAACGGCCCGGGCCTCTACAGCTACGTCTCGTTGACGTCGAGGACGGAGCGGCTCAAGCCGATCACCGAGTGGCAGGCGCCCAACTTCGCCGACCCATCCAACCTCGGGTTGCTGGTGCTGCTGGTGTCGTTCGCGGTGCTGATCGGGCTGGGCGGGCGGGTCAACCGGCGCGACCTGGCGCTGGCGATCACGGGGTTCCTGGCGGCGCTGCTGGCGGTGCGCAACACCTCCCTGGCGGTGGCGCTGGCGCTGCCGGCGTGGGCATCGCTGCTGCAGCAGGTGGTGGATCGGCTGCGGGCGCGGCGCGCTGCCGCGTCGGCGCCGGCGCGTCGGGCGAGGCCGCCGGCGCGCGGGCGGTCCGCGGTGATGTTCGGTGGCGTGATCGTCGCGCTGGCGCTGGCGGTTGACGGCGTGGTGGTGGGGCGCGCCGCCCACGACGCGTCACCGAGCGGGATCGCCGCCACCTATCCCGCCTGTGACGCCTCTGCGCTGCAGGGCAGAGGCGGCGTGCGCCTCTTCGCGCCCTACTTCGACAGCGGCTACCTCATCGATCGCCTCTGGCCGCAGGGGCGCGTGTTCATCTACGGCGAGTCGGCGTCACTGGGCATGGCCGTCTTCGACGACTACCAGCGGATCCTCGCCGGCGGGCCCCGCGCCGCCGCACTTCTGGCCCGCTATGGCGCCAACGCGGTGATCATCGGGCCCGGCGCGCTGCACGACACGCTGGCCGCGGATTCACGCTGGAGCGTGGGCGCGCGAAATGTGGTGCAGGGCGAGACGCTGTTCGTGCAGCAGCCGCTGGCAGCGGCAACCTGCTAGCCCGGCGGCGTGCGGTCCTCGTCGTCCCAGCGCTGGTAGGGCCGCCGGTACTTCGGCGGCGGCTCGGCGCGCCACTGCCGGCGCAGCGCCACCAGCCGGGCGAAGGCGCCGATCAGCACCGCGGCGGCGACGCAGAGGACGACGATGAGAACCAGCACGGCGGTGTGGCGGCGACAGGCTGGGTCAGCCCGTCATCGTCCCTTCGGGCGCGTGGCCCTCGTGGTTCTCGTAGAACGCCTCGACCTGGTTGATGTCGAGGCTGTCCCAGCCGATGTAGTAGTCCCACGACACCGCGGCGAACTTCTTCTCCATGCCGGGATAGGGGATGACGATCACCTTGGCGTAGGGGATCTGGCCACCGGCGGCGGGATCGGGCAGCAGCGTCTTGTGCCAGTCGATCAACTTCTGCACGTCGCTCTGGCAGCCGGTGGGGCAGTTGTAGAGGATGGCGACGTACCCGTGCTCCAGGTTGTGCACCCAGTACTCCGGCGGGATCACCTGGTTGTACACGCCGGGCAGGATCGGCGCCTGGTTGGCGATGTTGTAGTGGCAGCCGCTGGTCGGCGGGTTGTGGTTGTACTGCACCTGGGCCGGGGGCGCGACGTGGAGGTGGGGCATCTCGTCGATCGCCTGGCCGATGATCTTGCTGCCGTTGACCTTGGGCAGCCCGTAGGGCGACGCGCTCGCCGTCGGGCAGCTCTGGTTGCCCACGAACTTGATCTTGGGGTACGAGATCGACGCGTCGCTGCTCGAGTCGCCGCAGGCCACGACCAGCGCGGCGACCGCACCGAGGCCGAGGACTCCGAGGGCGAGGCGTCGTCTGCTCATACCGGCAGCGGACTGTACCAGGCAACCGTGTGGCGGCGACATAAACGTTCGGTGAACGGCTCGCGATTGGTAGGGTCCGGCGTATGCGGCTGATCGGACTCACCGGGGGGATCGGCACGGGCAAGAGCACCGTGGCCGGGATGCTCGCCGCCCGCGGCGCCGCCGTGGTCGACGCCGACCGGCTGGCCCGCGAGGTGGTCGAGCCGGGGACACCGGCGCTGGCCGAGATCGCCGCCGACTTCGGGCCCGGGGTGCTCAACGCCGACGGCAGCCTGGACCGCGCCGCCACCGGCGCGCTGGTGTTCGCCGACGAGGCCAAGCGCCTGCGGCTCAACGCCATCACCCATCCCCGCGTCGGCGAGCTGATGCAGCAGCGCATCGCCGCGGCGCTCTCCTCGCCGGCGCCGTTGGTGGTGGTCGACATCCCGCTGCTCTTCGAGGGCGGCCGGCAGGGGCTGTTCGAGGGGGTGATGGTGGTGTGGGCGCCGCCGCAGGTGCAGCTCGCCCGCCTGGTGGAGCGCGACGGCTGGGACGAGGCCGAGGCGCGGCAGCGCATCGATTCGCAGATGCCCATCGACGAGAAGCGGGCGCTGGCGACCTGGGTGATCGACAACGCGGGACCGGTGGCAGCCACCGAGCGGCAGGTGGCGGCGTGGTGGGAGGAGCACGTCGGGGCGGCGGCAGGAGGGCAGGGCTGAAGGTCCCTGGCGCGGCGCGGCCTCCGGCCCTGGTGGCGCGCCGGGTGCGGCGCCTAGCGTGGACTCGTCCGGTCAAGGAGGCCGATGCCATGCCCGATCTCGCCGTCATCAACGACTTCATGGCTCACCGGCGGCTCGCCCTGGTCGGCGTGTCGCACGAGCCCAAGGCGTTCGCCAACGCCGTCTTCCGTGAGCTCAAGGGCGCGGGGTACGACGTGGTGCCCATCGCCGCCGTCGCCGACGAGGTCGACGGCGAGCACTGCTACCGCAGCATCACCGAGGTGCCCGAACCGGTCGACGGCGTGATCGTCATGGTCAGGCCCGAGGCGGCGGCCGCCGTGGTCCACCAGGCCGTCGACGCCGGGGTGCCGCGGGTCTGGCTGCACAAGGGCGTCGGGCGCGGCTCGGTTTCTGACGAAGCTGTCGCATACTGCAGGGACCGCGGCGTGCCGGTGGTGGCGGGGGCGTGCCCGCTGATGTTCACCGAGCATCCGGTGTTCATCCACCGCGCCCATCGCGGCATGATGCGCGCGCGAGGAGCCTTCCGCGCCGCCTAGTGCGCGGCCAGCCCGTCGGTCATCAGCGCGATGAGCTGCGCCTCGTCGCGGGCGTACTCCTCGCGCGTCTCGCGGCGCAGGGTGCCGATGACGTAGCCGGTGAGGATCATCTCGGCCATGCCCATGACGGCGTAGGTGACCAGCTTGGCGTCGAGGTCGTCACGCACCTCGCGCCGCTGCTGGGCGCGCCCGATGAGCCGCTCCACGGCGTCGAAGGCGACCAGCACGGTGCCCACGTCGTGGGCCTCCATGAACTCGTAGGAGCGCGAGATCTCGTTGATCATCACCGTCATCAGGTGGGGGTCCTGGCGGAAGGTCTCCACCCAGAAGTGCACCAGGTGGCCGATCTGCTCGCGGAAGGTCTGCGGCGAGGAGGCGATGTCGTCGACGTAGCGGACGTACAGCGACCAGCGCTCGCTGAAGATGGCGGCGAGGATCTCGTCCTTGTTGCGGAAGTGGTGGTAGACGAGGCCGTAGGCGATGCCGGCCAGCTCGGCGATGTCGGCGACGCGGGCGCCGTGGAAGCCCCGCCGGGCGAAGACCTCGGTGGCCGCCTGGAGGATGCGCTCGCGGGTGCGGGCGCTGCGCCGCGTCCGCCGCTTGGCGCCGTCCGCGGCTCCGCCATCCTGCCGGAGGGGGGCGTCGCGCCCTCCTGCCGCTCCGCGCGGCAGAGCCGCGCTGCGCTCCTCCCCCCGCTCGGCGCGTGCCCGCGGATCGCGGTGACGCGCCGAGCTCCCTCCGGTCGCTGTCATGCCGTGCCTCCGGCGGCGACCAGGGCGTCGTACGCGGCGTCGTCGTAGCCGACCTCGGCGAGCAGCTCGCGGGTGTTCTCGCCGTAGCCGGGTGCGGGGGTGCGCACCCGCGGCGGCGTGGCGGAGAGCTGGAAGGGGAAGCCGGTCTGCGGCAGCGGGCCGCCCGCGCCGGCGGGGATCTCCAGGCCGCGATGCCTGACCTGCTCGTTGGCGAAGACCTCGTCGAAGCGCAGCACCGGCTCGCAGCAGACGTCGCGCCCGGCCAGGCGCTCGGCCCACTCGGCCCGGGTGGCGGTGAGGAACACCGCCTCGATCTCACCGTGCACCCGGCGCGCCTCCTCGCCGGCGGCGAAGGCCTCGCCGACCAGGTGGGGCAGGTCGAGCGCCGCCATCAGCTCGGCCCAGAACTTCGGCTCCAACGCGCCCACGCTCATCCAACCGTCCTTGCAGCGATACACGTTGTAGCAGGGGTGGGCCCCGTTGAGGTGCATGGTGCCGGGGCCGGGCGCCACGCCGCCCTCGAAGAAGCGGGCGGCGTGGATGGACAGCCAGGAGACGATGCCGTCGAGCATGCTGACGTCGCAGTGCTGGCCCTCGCCGGTGGCGTTGCGGTGCTGCAGCGCGGCGAGGATGGCGATGGCCGCGCTCATCGCCCCGCCACCGATGTCGCCGACCTGCACCCCGGGCATGGCCACCGTGCCGTCGGCGGTGCCGGTGATGCCCAGCGCGCCCCCGATGGCCATGTAGTTGAGGTCATGTCCGGCACGATCGCGATATGGCCCGTCCTGGCCATAACCGCTGATGCTGCAGAGGATCAGCCGGGGGTTGAGCGCGTGCAGCGCCGCCCACCCCACGCCGAGCCGGTCCATCACGCCGGGCCGAAAGGACTCGACGACCACGTCGGCGGTGGCGGCCAGCCGGTTGAAGGCCTCGCGCCCCGCGTCGCTCTTGAGGTTGAGCTTGACCGAGCGCTTGTTGCGGTTGAGGGTGTGGTACATCGCCGAGTACTCGCCGTGCATCGGCGGCGACCAGCGGATGTAGTCACCGCCGACAGGGTCCTCCACCTTGACCACGTCGGCGCCGAGATCGGCCAGCAGCATGGTGCAGAACGGGCCGGGCAGCAGACGGGAGAGGTCGAGGACGCGCAGTCCGGTGAGCGGCATGTCGGCGCGGGAGTGTAGCAAGCTGCCACACGTCGATTTCGGCGCCGCACACCTGTGCTAGATTCGCCCAAAGGAGCCTCTTCGCCAATGGTGGGCAACGCCGACGTCGTCAGGACCCTGGAGCGGATCGCGGACTTCCTGGAGATCCGGGGAGAGAACGCCTTCAAGGTGCGCGCCTACCGGCTGGCCGCGGTGCAGGTGGAGAACCTCGGCGAGGAGCTGAGCGACATCCTCGCCCGCGAGGGCTCGCTGGACAGCATCGAGGGCTTCGGTCCGGCCATCTCCGACAAGGTGACCGTCCTGCTGCAGACCGGGCGCTCGCCCTACCTCGAAGGGCTGGAGGCGGAGATTCCCGCCACCCTGCTGGAGATCACCGGCCTGGCCGGCGTGGGGCCGCGCACCGCGGCGATGCTGTGGAAGGAGGCGGGCATCACCACCCTCGCCGACCTGGAGGAGGCCTGTCGCTCGGGGCGGTTGGCCGGGCTGCCGCGCATGGGGGCCAAGACGGTGGAGAAGATCCTCGCCGCCTGCCAGGCGCAGCGGGTCGAGGGGGTGAAGCAGCGGCGGCCGCGCGCGGAAGCGGAGCCGCTTGTCGCGATGCTTTTGGACACGCTGCGCTCGCTGCCGGCGGCGCAGCGGGTCGAGGTGGCGGGCTCGTACCGGCGCGGGCGCGACACCGTCGGCGACCTCGACCTGCTGGTGGCCACGTCGGCGCCCGCGGAGGTGCTGGTGGCATTCGCCGCACTGCCGCAGGTGGAACGGGTGCTGGCCCGCGGCGACACCAAGTCGTCGGTGGTGATCGACGGGCTGCAGGTCGACTGCCGCGCCGTCGCTTCCGACCAGTTCGGCGCCGCCTGGCAGTACTTCACCGGCTCGCAGAACCACAACATCCGGCTGCGCGGGCTGGCGCTGCGCATGGGGTTGACGCTCAACGAGTACGGCGTCTTCCGCGTCGACGACAACACGCGGGTCGCGGGGGAGACGGAGGAACAGGTCTACGCGGCGCTGGGTCTGCGTTGGATCCCGCCGGAGTCGAGGGAGGACCGCGGTGAGGTCGAGGCGGCGCGCATCGCGCCGTTGCCTGCCGAGCCGGAGCCGGCGGCCACCACCCGGGAGGTGTGAATCGACATGGAGGAGCTGGTCATCAAGGTGCCGGCGCCGTTCAGCGGCGTCGACGATCTCGGCTTCAGCGCGCGCTACCCCGCGCAGGACGTCAGCGAGCGCCTGCGCGACGTGCCGCTCTTCGTCGAGGGGCCGCCGCGGCCTATGGCGCGCCTGGTCGAGCGGCTCGCGCTGCTCGCCGAGAAGGACCGGCTGGTCGCCGACGGCGAGGACGAGGCGTACGCCTGGACGCCGCCGGTGCAGCTCACCGACGAGGTGTGCATCCTGGCCTTTCGCGACCGCAGCCTGGGGGCCGAGGCGGGGCCGGCGGGGGTGAGCGGAGCCGCGGCCGGGCCGCTGGGGCTGGCCCCGAGCGGACGGCAGTACCTCTGGAACCTGGTGCGGCCGATGGCCTTCACTTTCCTGCGCGACTGCATGCGCATCGGCGGGCTGCGGATCGCCGAGCGCATCGCCTTCGTGCTCGACGCGGGGCGGCCGCCGCTGATCGACCTCGAGGTCGAGCGGCGGGCGATCTGGCCGCAGAACGGGACGCTGCTGCTCTTCGAGGTGTAGGCGGAGCGCTGGTTACCCGATCGGGGTGGCGATCGGGGTCGGCAGCGGCGTCTGCGGTGCCGTCGGCGACGCCGTCGCGCCCGGCGTCGGCGTCGTGCCCGGCTTGGGCGTCGGCGTCGGCGGCGCCGTGGGCGGCAGCGGCGGCGTCGGGCAGTTGGCGAAGGCCGCGTTGAAGGGCGTCGGCGAGGCCGACGGGGTGGCGGGCAGGGTCGCGCCGGGGGAGAGTGACGGCCACGGCGTGTAGGAGGGGCAGGGGGGCAGCGGCGCGATGGCCTGGGTGTGGGCGCCGTTGACCAGCAGCGAGATGGCCACCGCGATGGCGCCGACGCCGACGGTGATCACGAAGGTCGCCGCACCCCATTCCCGCTTCATCACTCGCCAGATGCGACTCACGCCACGTACTCCTCGAGCGCCTGCTGCAGCGCCGGACCGAAGGTGGGATGGTCGCGTGCCGTCCGCACCAGTGTCTTGATCCACCCCTCCGGGGTGCCCACGTCGAGCAACTCGCCCTCGAACTCCAATCCCCAGACCTCCCCGCCGGACAGCGCGCCCGCGATGCCGTCGGTGAGCTGGATCTCGCCCCCCGCGCCGGGCCTGGTGCTCTGCAGGGCCTCCATCACCGCGGGAGTGAGCACGTATCGTCCCATGATCGCCAGGTCACTCGGCGCCTCGTCCCGCTTGGGCTTCTCGACCATGGCGGTGACCCGGTGCAGCCGGCCGCGCGACTCGGCCACCGCGACGGCGCCGTAGCGGGTGATCTGGTCGGGGGTGACGCGCATGAGCGCGAGGATAGGGGTGCGCAGTCTTTCGTACGCCTGGACCAGCTGAGCGAGGACCGGCGTCCTTCCCCAGCTGAGGTCGTCGGGGAGCAGGCAGGCGAAGGGGCGGTCGCCCACCACCGGCGCCGCCTGGAGCACGGCGTGGCCGAGGCCGAGCGGCTCGGCCTGGTAGACGTAGGCGAAGTTGGCGAGGTGCTCGGCGTGGCGGACGGACTCGAGGCCCTCCAGCTTGCCGCGGGCCTCCAGGGTGCGCTCCAGCTCGGGGGCGCTGTCGAAGTGGCTGGCCAGTAGCTCCTTGCCCCGGGCGATGACCATCACCATGGTCTCGATCCCCGCCGCCACCGCCTCCTCGACCCCCCACTGGATCACCGGCTTGTCGAGCACCGGCAGCAGCTCCTTGGGGAGCGCCTTGGTGGCCGGCAGGAACCTGGTGCCCAGGCCGGCGGCGGGTATGACGCAGTGACGGACGTCCACGGCGGCGCATTGTCCCCTCTGGAGCCGCTTCGGCGCCACTTCGCCTCGGCCCGCGCCGTCGCCGCACGTATAATTCGGCCCCGCTGCCCGCCAGCCCGCCCCGTTCGTCTAGTGGTCCAGGACACCGCCCTCTCAAGGCGGAGATCATCGGTTCGAATCCGATACGGGGTACCAAATCTCGTTATTCAAACCCTCATTCGCGCCATACAGCGCTGCGAAGAAGGGCGTGAACTCGTGGTCGGCGATGCGGCCTCCGCGGACCGAGAGTTGCGCGAAGACGGTCGTGGCGAACTGCTGGCGGACGCGCGGGTTGCCCTTGCGGTAGCCGAGAGCGCAGTGCGGGACGAAGGCGCGGGCCTTGTTGAGGATGCGGCGCCACTGCTCCAGCTTCGCGTCCACCACCTTGAGCCGGTCGTTGATCTGCGTGACCTCGCGGTCGATCGTCTGCTGCTCGGACTTGAGCATGGCGATATCCACCGCCCCGGCGTAGTAGGCGTCGATGATCTTGCGCCGCTTCTGCTCCAGGCGGGCGAGACGCCGAGTCTGGAAGTCGCGCTCCGCGGCGTTGCGGTCCTCGCGACCGACCAGCTCCTGCTCCATGCCGTCGATGAGTTCCACGGCCATGTCGGCGGGGAGCTGCACCTTCTCCCACAGGGCCTCCATGTCAGCGTCCAGCTTCTCGGCCAGGACGAAGGGCTCGCGGCAGTCCGACGGCTTGCGGGCGTCACGGCGACCGAGGCAGAAGAAGTAGAGCTGGCCCTTCGCCACCTGGAGCGACATGCGGCGCTTGCAGACGCCGCAGAACAGCAGTCCCTTCAAGGGGTGATGGTGACGCCGGTTGCGGACGTCCCGCACCGACCGGGACTCGAGGATCGCCTGGACCTTGTGGAAGGTCTGCGGATCGATCAGGGGCTCGTGACGCCCTGGGCTCTCGATGCCGTTCCACTCCACGGTGCCGATGTAGAACTTATTCCCGAGAATGTGTCCGAGGCCGCCGACCGGAATGGGTCTCGGCGGCGTGCCACGGCGACCGCGCGTCATCAGGCCGCGAACTCGCAACTCTTCGGCCAACGCCTCCAGCGTGTACTCGCCGGTCGCGTAGAGCTGGAAGGCCTTCTTGATGAGGCCGGCGCGGTCGGCGTCCACCTCGACGTAGGACACGCGGCGCCCCTCGATCCACTCCCGCCGGTTGACGTAGCCCAGCGGCGCCCGGAACGGCGCACCACCAAGCTCGGCCTTCTTGCGCATTCCCTTCTTGACCTCCGTCGCGAGGTTCGCCGAGTGGTACTCGTTGACAAGAGCCTGAATCCCTTCGACCAACCGTCCCGAGGCCGTCTCCTCGATCTTCTCGGTGACCGAGATCAGGGCGACGCCCTGCTTGCGGAGGGTGGCTCGCACCATGAGGTGCAGCGCCGCATCGCGTGAGAAGCGGTCCAGCTTGTGGACGATGACGGCATCGACGTCACCCTGGTCGCGAATGCGGCGGAGCATCTGGCTGAACTGCGGCCGATCCGCTGACCGCTTGGAGGCGGACTCGCCGCGATCCACGTACTCGTCGATGCAGGACCAGCCCTGCTCCCGAATGAACTGGAGGCACGCGTCACGCTGCGCC
This sequence comes from uncultured Actinomycetes bacterium, assembly GCA_964499205.1. Taxonomy (GTDB): domain Bacteria; phylum Chloroflexota; class Dormibacteria; order Aeolococcales; family Aeolococcaceae; genus DASRDZ01. The sequence goes on from CAZCJX010000005.1 coordinate 21,932, forward strand.
GGGAGCGAATAGCCCTCTTCGGTGTCGTCGCGCTCGGCCTGTTCTTTGGCTGAGACGCGGAGGTAGATCACGCAGCGCATGGGATGCTCGCTCCACTGCACTGTGTCGGGCTACACTGACTCATGTCTACCCTCCACTAAGGGTTAGACCGTGGGGTCGGCCGTTCGAGCGGCGCGGCCCCTTTTGTATGTTTGCGACAAATTATACCAAATCATGTTTGCGTCCGGGTGCGTCAGCGACGCTGACGACCGCGCCCGCTGCCGAGCAGCGAACGCAACTCGTCCTCTTCTGCACACGCCTGAATCGCCACGTCGAGGAACGCACGCGCAAGGCCGCGGATGGCCGCGGCGCGCACGTCGGCAGGAACATGAGCGACGCGCTCGTCGTAGCTGTAGCGGCGGTGCCCTTGAGTCATTTGGGACTTTCCCCTGTGCGGCCGCGCAAATCCCCTTGTTGGCACCGTCTGACTGTCAAGGACGGTTGGACACTTCGTCGGAGAGCGCGCTTACGCGCGATGACCTCATCGAGTGACATGCCGCTGCGCACCACATAGCGCTGCGCTACGGGGACTGAAGCGATCACCGATTCCACATCGGCGAAGGCGTCCGCGGCGGCGAGGGATGTCCCGTATCCCACGAAGCCACGGACCAGGCGCTCGACGCTGGCCTCGTTGATGCGCTGGCGGACCAACCCGCTCCGCGGCGATCCCATCTGTGCGGCGCGGATGGCACGCCAGACGCGAAGCTCCGGCCAGCGGCACGGCTGGAGGCGGTGAATGGGTCGGCGCAGCGACAGCCAGTGCGTTCCGTACTCCCAGAGGTCCTGGCGCCCGGCGAGCAGCTCGTGCACGTGGCCGATGCCGAACTCGTGCAGGGCACGCCGGCGGTACTGGAATTCCACTCGCCAGACCGGCTGCTCGGGGTCGCGGTCGTTCCAGATCACTTCGGGCCATGTCTCGCCACTGTGCACCAGCTCCAACGTCTTGTCGTAGATGCGGGCGACGATGTCGCCCTTGCCGAACACGAATCCCGAGAACCGGCGCCCGATGCAGTGCAGGCGGCGCGGCACCTCGGTCGTGGCCGCGGGCTCCTCGAAGAGGCGGCGCCAGGATGCGCGGCATAGGAAGCGGTGCAGGTCGCGCGGATGCGGCTGCCAGCCTTGGACGTCCGCGTAGACGTCGGCACGGGACGCTTGGAGCGGGACGGGAGTGGCGAAGAGGTCGCGCTCGACCATCTCGTGCGTCAGAGCGAGGGCGTCCTCTGCACCGACGTGGTGCAGGAACGACGACCGCACCATGACGTACACTGGAGGGAAGGGCTTGGCGGCGCCGATGCAGACGGTGTAGTTCGGCGCGTCCATCCGAATTGGGTAGCCGCGCCAGCCGTGCGGCTGCAGGAGGAAGGCGCCGGCGTCCTCGCGGAACTCGATGACCGCGGGCTCCCGGTCCTCGGCCGCGCTGCGCTGGATGCTCTGCAGGACGGTCACAAGGCCAGGGCGCAGCACCCCGCGTGCCGACACGTAGACGCTGTCGAGGCCTGCCGCGAGAACGCGTACCACCCGCGTCATCGCGACTGCTCGGCATGCATGGAGTCGTCTCCATAGTTAAGGGGCGCCCACGCCGCTGCACTTTGGGGGCACGGTGTTACAGGGACCGTGCCCCACCGATCCCGGAGCAGCTGCTCACTCTCCGCGGCGCTGATGTAGACCGCCTGGAACTCCTCCATGCGCTCGTGCGCCCACACGGCACGGCCCGGTCGAGGCGGCAACATGGCGGCCCGGTCGGAGTCGAGCAGGATCTGGCTGTTGACCCGCGAGCGCACGCGGAACGCGACCGTCCCGGCCAGGTTGGCCTTGAGCTGCCCCGGCACGGCCTCGGCGTCGGGTCGCTGCGTGCAGCAGAGCAGGTGGATTCCCGCCGCGCGTCCCAGACGGGCGATCTCGCACAGCCGCGCGCTCGCCCCTTGTTGGTGCTCGCGGGCGGCTTTGTCTTGCCCGAGGTCCCGCAGCGTGAGCTCGGCCAGCTCGTCCACGGCGACCAGGACGCGCGGCCAGCGGGGCAGCCCGGCGGCCGCCCTGGCCTCGAGGTCGCGATGCCCGGTCGCTCGCAGGGCCGCCAGCCGGCGATCCAGCTCGGCCCGCACCAGGGTCAGCACCTCGTTGGCCGCCTCGACCGTGTCGGCGACGGGCGTGAGCGCGTGGGGCAGGCGGCCGAACGGGGTTAGCTCAACGCCACCCTTCAGGTCAATGCAGACCAGCTGCAGCTCGTCCGGTGTGGCGCTGAGCAGTAGGCCGGTCAGGGCTTGCGCGAGGAAGACGGACTTGCCGCCGCCTGTCATGCCGCCCACCAGCAGGTGGGGCACGGTCGACAGGTCCGCCCACAGCGGGCCGCGGCGCCCGACCCCGAGACCCACGGCCAGCGGCGAGGCTGGGCGCGGACCGCCGTAGAAGTCGACGAACTCGACGCGGCTCGGGATGCGGCGGCGCAGCAGCTCGATGTGGAGCAGGCCGCCGTCCATCCAGCACGACAGCTCGCAGGACAGGCGCTGCTCGATGATGTCCTGACGCTCCTGCACGGCGCGCAGGCCCAACCCTGGCGGCAGGAGCCAGCGGGTGAAAAGCGTGTCGCCGCGGCGGCGTGGGCGCCCCTTCTGGACCGGTGCCCGGACGTGGTCGACGCCGGTGCGCTGGTGGAGGCCCACGTCGACCATCGCGCGGCGGAGCTGCGCCGGTGTCGACAGGACCATCGTCCAGAGGGTCACCGCGCCGACGGCTGATGTGACGACGGCGCAGGCGGCGAGGGAGACGCCGCCAGGGAGCCGGAGCCCCCTGACGACGAGGAGTGCCGCGATCCCCGCAAGCGCGGCTGGGGTGGTCGCGGCGTGCACGGCGCCGTCGACCAGGGCGTCCACAAGGCTGCGGCGGGGCGGGGCGCCCGCTGACTGAGTCACCGGGCCTTCGCCGCTCCCTTGGCGGCGGCGGCCGTGTCGTCCGTCGCGGGCGGGGTGAGGTAGACGATCTCCTCGGCGACGACGACGGTGCGGAGCTGACCACCACGGTCGCCTCCGTCCGGGTTGTAGAACTCGCCGCGGATGCGGCCCTTGACGGCGACGCGCGACCCCTTGTCGTTGAACTTGACGAGGTTGCGCGCCTGCGTGCCCCAGGTCTCGACCCGGATCATGTCGGCCTTGGGCCGACCCTCGGTGCGACGACCGCCGACACGCCGAACCGCGATGAGGAACGTCGCCTTGACGCGCGCCTCGCCGCCGGTGCGGGCGGCGAACTCCTGCAGCTTGATCTCCGAGGCGACCTTACCAACCAGGTCGACGCTGTTCATGCGCGCCCCTCGCGCCGTACGCGCAGCACCAACACCCACGCCTTGCGGTGTGCTGCACGCTCTGACAGCCAACGGCGTCGCGCGCGTCGACTATCGGCAGCCATGCCCCGATCCGTCATCTTCATGCGCTGTCCTCCTTTGCATCGCGGTGCCGGTATCCGTAGACCCGTGCGGGACAGCGGGTTAGATCACAGGAGGGGCCCCAGCCTTACGGTCTGCCGTGAAGGTCGCTGGCGCTCGCGGTGCCCTCCGCTAGCCGATTTCGTGGTAACACTGCGACCATGTGGACAGTTGTCGCGAACTGGGGTGGGTAGACGGTGGCAGATGCACTTTTTGAGAAGGGGTTCTCCAAGCTCCTAGCGACCGCGAACGAACTGCCTCGCCTCCTCCTCGATCTCGATCCAACTTATCCGGGCCCCACGCAGCCGGACGACTTTCCGGCTGTCACGCTCGGCTGGCTGCGAACCGCCGCGGTCCTACAGTTCCAGGCGCTACTCGCAGTGCTTGCGCACCCGCAGTGCGCCGGCGAGGCGGAGATTCTGTTGCGACCGATGCTCGACGCATTGGGCCAAGTGATCTTCATCGACGCTGGCATACCCAATGCGGCCGAACAGAACGCTGCCACACGCGCCTTGTGCCTTGAGTTGGGAATAGAGAAGCAGCGCAGATTGGAGGTGCGCGATCGGTTCCTCGTCATGGACGAGCAGGAACGAGACTTCTATGTGCAGCAAGCTGACAGGCGCCTCGCGCAAATACAAGCCCTCCACACCGGCACCGGCTGTACATGTCCAGGTAGGCGCTATTCCGCTGCCGTGCAGACCCTTCGTGAGATTGGTGAGGACGATCGCTCTTACGGCATGCTGCACGACCAGTGGATTTGGAGCTCGGGCGCGGCTCATTCGTACTTCCCGAGCCGACTCTATCGCCCTGGCCCGGAAGGTTTCACCATCGTGGGCGGCGAAGTGCGCGCGGGATTTCGTGCGATGATCCTCAAGCACGCGATCGACATCGTCGTCGATCTGGGATCACGCATTCTCACGGTCAACGGCGTCGCCGAGACCGAGAAGCGGCGCCTGATCCACTGGGCCGCGCAGTACGTGGAGACGCCTCCCTTGCGGAATGCACTCCGCGGGGAGTTCGACTAGCCCTCTCCGACGTCCGCGCTAGTCCTGAAACCGCAGACCATAGCGCTGGCCACGTCGACGGAAGGCGTCGAGGCCGCCTTCAAGTAGCGCGCAGACATGTGCGCGCGTAGTGAGACGGTCAACCGCTCCGGGATCACGCGGCTCACCGTGCCCTGCGTCCGCGTACATGGGTATCACCAATTCAGCGTCACCGAGAACGGTTAGGTTTGGGCTGTGGGTCGCGAGGATCACCTGACGTCGTTCTTTCGCCGCTTCAAGGTGCCCCACGAGGGCCGTCGCGATGTACTGTGCGTCCAAGTGGTCCTCCGGCTGGTCAACGACGAGGGGGTCACTACCTTCGGCACACAACAAGAGACTCAACAGGATTGATCGTTGTTGACCCGCTGATAGCTGATCGAACTTGCGGTTGACGGTCCCTCCCGCCTCGCGTACCTCGATGCGGAGTAGGTCCTCCAAACGCATCGTCTCCAAGGCGAAAATGCCTTCCCAGTTCCGGAGATCTGGCACACACTCCGAGATCAACGCCAAGTCAAAGAACTTCTCGCCGCGCCACTCGACCGCCTGTAGGCCTTGTCCACCCTGTAGTATGTGCTCCGCCATCTGAGCAGGCGTGATAGCACGCGCCACACGCTCAACGCGCGGAGACCGGAACTTGAAGGATCGTCCGAGCCAGCTTTCCCAGGGTTCGCGGATGCCTGTCTTCTCATACCGCAGATGAATGGTCAGGCCATCGGCCGCGGCATTGGCGGCATCGACCACCTTCTTCAATGCTGCGCGACGCCTCTGGAATCGAGCATCGCGGTTAGCCCGAAGATCGGAGAGTAGTCCCCGACGGTATGCACGCGCCTGGTTGTGTTCAGCCTGACGCTGCTTCAGGATGTCGATTTCCTTGCGCAGCGCCTCGATCCCATCTGCCACCGCCTTGACGGCGCCGACCTGTACCTTGAGCCCTTGTGCGGTCAGCTCCTTCTGCTTCGCCTCCAGCTGCTTCTTCAGTGCCCGGTGATCGTCCTCCCAGCCGGAGAGGGCTTGTCGCACACTTTCAGCGGCACCCGCCACAACCTCCCCCCATGCTTTCCCCGCGACCTGTCGCTGACTTTCCAGGGCTGCGACTTTCGCTCGCAGCCCGTCATCCCCGCCAAGAAATTTCATGGCTCGAGCGCTGTTGGGATCGACCCCGACCCGCGCCGCCAGCTTATCCAGGTCGATCGTCGCCCGAGGACGGTCTGAGACAAAGGCCTCCACGGCAGACCGAATACTCTCTAGAAGTGGACCTTCCGAGGCGAGCAGCGCTGCCCACTGTGCGACAGACTCAAGGCGGCTGCTCTGCGCAGCGGCAAGCTGACTCTCTTGCGCGCGGAGCTTCTTCTCAAGCTCAGGCAACTTCGACAGCCCTGTACTGCTGCGCACGACTTCGGCGCCGTTGTCCGCCAAAGCCGCCATCAGCTCGTTCTCGCGGCTGTCATATGTCCCCAAATCGACAAATTGCTCCATGAACTCAACGATGTTCTGGGGGGACGTGTCGTACCCTCGCGCCAGACGGCCCGGTTCGTCCTGGCCAAAGCCTTGGAGCGTGAGGCTAATAGGTGCGTCGCTGGTCGCATCGACCGGGTCGCCTCCCCGCCTCCGAACGGCTATGCGTGCCGTGCCAAAGGCATCAATGAACGTCACTCGCGTTCTTGTGGGCATCCGATATGGGTCATCCGGATCGTCGCCGCTTATCGGATCTACGGTTTCTCCGAGGGCAGTCCTGATCGCAAGCAGCGCCGTAGACTTTCCCGAGCCACGCCCGCCGATCAAGCAATTGAGGTTCTGGGAGAAGTCCATGACGACCCCGTCGAGGAAACCTCCTTCGAACTCAGCCTTCAAGATTCGTGGATACGCCGGGGGTAGGTTTACCTCCGCCTTGCAGCGTGCTCTTGGCGCATACACCAGTGCGTTTCGCACGGCTGTGAAGTTGAGATCATCAATGCGCAGTCGTGTGAGTGTCCGTGAGTTCCGATCCAGCCCAACCTTGTCGGGTGAGTGCGCGTCCGACGACATGATGCGCGCAAGCCCTCGTTCCTTGAGCTCTGGCACAGCCTGCCGCGCCATCCATGCGCCTTGACGCGCCCCATCGCTATCAGTCGCGGTGATCCAGTCGCGTAAGGACTCGGCGCGAGTGAACTCCAGCGCGGCGAGGTCCGGCGATGCCAGAAGGCTGGCGAGTGCCTGACTTGTCGTTCCGGCGAGTAGTCCGTCCTGAGCATCCACATGGGCAGCGATTGCCAGACCGCCACGCTTGCCAATCTCACTGACGAGATCGAGCATCCCCCGCTGCGATCGAGTGGCCTGGTCACGTGGATCACGAATGAGATGCAACACGCCTTGTGTTGCAAACTCTTCCAGTGCGTCGACGTGGTCGGGGTCGAAGAGAGCAAGCAGGTGGCCCTCATGGGTCGTCACCTCAATGCCTGGCAGGACGAGAAGATCGACTCCTGCCGCAGCGTCAATGGCGGCGCGCACCCGGTCAACTCGGTTGTGATCCGTAATACCGAGAATGCGGATGCCTTGTGCGACCGCTGCCTGAATAAAGTCGGCAACCGGATGCTCGCGGGCGCCAGGATTGTCGGGCACCGTATGAACATGGAGGTCTGCCCGCACAAACTCCGCCCCTGCCATGGCCGAGCATCATAAATCGCCGAGCACTCGGGTGGTGTCACTTGACCGGCGGTCAGGGTCCCGTGTCCATCAGCCAGCGTTCAGAGCGGCTGTAGCGATGCTCTACTACTCGGCTGCGGTGACCGACTTTCCACAGGGCGCACCCGCGCGGCAACCCGGACACCACCTCTGCCTCTGCCGCGCTCAGGCCCAGCAGCTCCCTTGTGGCTGTGACCTCCTCCGGCGGCAGCGAGTGGATGACCCGCGTCTCGGAGTCGGCCAGGAGCCCGCGAGCCAGCTGCACCTGCTCGCTGCCCGCATCGCCGGCGGCGGTCAGGTCGGAAAGGCGGTGGGTGACGGCGATGCACTGCACGCCGTGCGCGCGGGCCAGCTTCCAGGAAGCCGCCAGCCAGCGGGCGACGCCCAGGTTGCGGAGGATGGCCCAGGCCTCGTCGACGACGAGGATGTGGCGCCCGCCGCCTCGACGGGTGACGGAGCGGTGCAGCCAGGCCGCGGCGCAGGCCATGAGGACGCCGAGGGCGGACGAGGAGTAGACGGCGGACAGGTCGAGGGAGACCAGGGGGTTCTCCAAGTCGATGCCGCCGGTCGTGGGACCGTCGAACATGCCGCGGAGGTCGCCGTCGCAGAGACGGCGGAGCTCCAGGGCGGCGGCCCGGCTCTGCTCGGCGAGCTGGTCGCGCCGCATGGCGATGCGGTCAGCGGCGTCGGCTGTGGGGCGCAGCATGGCCGCCACCACCTCCGGGATGACCGGCTCGGGCGTGCGAGCGGCCACCTCGGCGAGAGCCAGTTCGCAGGCCGCCCGCTCCACTGCTGTGAGGTCCCGGCCCAGGCTCGCCGCGGTGAGCGCCTGCAGAACGCCGAGCTGGTCGAGGGCGATCCGCTCCGGCGCGGCGTCGGAGCCGGCGACCGCCGGGTCTAGGGGGTTAAGGCGGACGGCGCCGCCAGGCTCCAGCCGGATGGGCACCACCCCGACCACCTCGCAGAGGCGGTCGTTCTCGCCGGGCTTGACGCTCAGCATCACAGCGCGGCGCCCCATGGCGATCTGCCGGTGCACATAGGCTTTGACGATGGCCGACTTCCCCTCGCCGAGCTCGCCGAGCACGATCATTCCGGGGCCGGTCAGGACGCAGCCGGTGAGCTCCCAGGGGTCGTAGACGAAAGAGCCACCGCCGCCGCAGAGGTCGGTGCCGATGTAGACGCCGCGGGAGCCGAGGCCGTCCTCGGCCATGAAGGGGTAGGCGGCGCGGAGGGTCGCGGTCGTGGCGCGGTGGGCGGGCTGGCGGGAGCGTGTCCTCATCGCAGGCCTCGCGCCAGCGGCAGTGTGTAGGTCCAAGCCACGTCCTGCTCGCCGACCAAGCGGTGAAGCTGGAGCTGGGATTGCTGGGCGCGCTGCTCGACGTCGGCGCACGCCTCCTCCAGCTCCTCGGCCGTCGTCGCGGTGACGGTGACGTAGGCGGAGAACCGCACGGAGGCGTGGCCGTCTGCGATCTCCTCGCCGCGCCGCACGACGTTCTCCTGCTCCCGCTGGCGCCGGAACCCGGTGATGAACCCCCCGCGCCGGCGCACGTCGTCGTCGGCCAGGTCGGCGGTCAGGGCGGCTTCTGCCTCACGCTGCGCCCGCAGCGGTGGCTCGACCTGCATGGTCATGGCGACCGTGCGGCGCACCGTCGTCTGCAGGAGGAGCGGCGCCAGCACGTCGGCGCCGACGTCCATCCGCGGCCACTCCCGCACCCAGTACGTCGCGTGCACGGCACCGTCGGTTCGGTAGGAGCGCCACGAGGCCACGGTCGCCGTGGGCCAGCAGACGTCCGGCGGGGTGTCGATGCAGGTTGGGTCGGCAGCCGTGCGCAGGACCGTCGCCAGGTGCCGGGGGCCAAGGATTCCGTCGACGGTGACCTCGCCGCCACCGAGCTGCGACCACAGCGCCGTGAGCTCGCGCTCCAGGACCGCGCACGCCCCACGGTCGCCACCACCGGCGCGGCGGATAGCCCGACGGGACGACGCCATGCGGATCTGCACGGCCAAGTAGGTCTCGTGTCGCTGCGTGCTCGCCGCCGCGCCGCTGACCAGCTCGCGGTACGACTGCACGACCGGGGAGTCATCGTCGGGCGGGTGATGCTCGTTGAGGTAGCCAACAAGTGCGTCGCTCGTCTCGGGGATGGCCCGCTCCACCCACTGCACGCGCTGGACATGGCCGCCATCGCGGGACAGGCCATCGAGAAGTCCGCCCCACCAGGCCAACCGGCGTGCCTTGTCGTGCTCGTCGAGCAGCGTGAAGCCGGAACCGCGCACCGCGATGACAGCCGTGTACGTGCCGCTCATGGCGTCCTTGACGACTCCCATGTCGGCACCGTGGGGCAGCGGCGCGCTGAGGATGGTGACGCCGCGCAATGGCGGTGGAGCGTCCGTCGACGGCCTCCGCAGTGTGGCCCCGTTCGCGACGTGCCCTCGGTGATGCGCACCCGAGACGTATCTCCGCTCACCGGAGACCGCGCGCCACCACCAGCTGGTGCAGGTGGGCATCCATTCGTCGGCCGTCCGTCCCGCGACGGGAAGGACTGAGACCGTGACACCGCCACCGAGGGCTCCCAGCGCAACGACGATCGCCGCAGGGGATGTGGAGACGGCCAGCATGCAGACGGCGACGACGCAACCGCCGATCATGATGGCGAGCTGTCCGAGACGGAGGCCGAGGAGAAGTCCGCGGCGCTCCAGAGGACCGAAGCGATAGCGCTGCTCAGCCATCGACGCTCCCTCCTGGTGTCTGCGGTCCGGCGTCGCGACGCGGTGGCGGTTTCGGTCGGCCGGAGATGCCCGGTGGTGTCGCTCGGCGGACTGTCGACGCTCCGGACGCGGCCGCCGCCGTGTTCCTGACGGCTGTCGTTGCTGTGCGGGCGGCGCGTGCTGCCGTCGCGGCTGCTGCCGTTGCCGGTGTGGACCAAGCCGCGACGGTAACGCCCGAGCTGCCCCTCGGTGTAGGACGACCTCCGCGCCAGGGTCCGCGTCCCGTTGGTGTCGGCGCACCGCGCGATGCGACCCGCATGCCACCATGCAGCCAGCGCCCCGTCACGGCCATCTCGACGCCGGGGAGCAGGCGAAAGACGAGATAGGGACACACGGCGGCCAGGAGCAGCAGGACGACACCGACCAAGATGGCCTTGATCCCGCCGTCGTTGGTGTTGTCAGCGAGGGCTGACGCCGAGAGCGCCAGCACGGCGACAATGACGAACTTGGAGAGCACGATGGCGGCCAGCGTGTTCAAGAACCGGCGCAGCCACCGGGACGTCGCCGGCCAGACGAAGGCTGCGAGGACCAGCGGCAGGAACAGGACGCACAGGTCGATGGCGGCCTGCCGGACCAGGAGCTCGAGCCAGAGGATCACCGCCACCACGACGGCGACGAGGGCGCCGAGGAAGGCGACGAAGAGCGATCCGTCGCCGGTGACCCGGCTCGCCAGAACCACCGCCTTGCCCACCCGCTCGGCGATGCGCGCGACGTCGTGGTGCAGATGCGCCGACACCGCGGTGCTCATCGCGTCGGTCGCCTGGAGGCCGTGCGAGACGAGTGCGATGGCCAGCACCGTGCCGAGGGCCGCGATGGGCGCGTGGAGCAGGTAGGCGCGCAGGATCATCGACGGCTTGTTGGCGACGATCCCTTGCACTGTGGCGAAGAACAGGAAAACGGCGAGCAGTACGCCGGCGAGGGTGACCATGGTCGCGTAGTTGCGCCGGAACCACTGCGCCGTCAGGTCCGGCGTGGTGCCGTTGTCCATGAGCGTAGTGACCTGGTTGAGCACCCAGGCGGCGCCGTCCGCGACCCATCGGGTCATCGCGCCGATGATCGAGTCCCCGACGCTTGATGCCACACCGCCGACGATGGCCCCAGGCGCGTTCTGGATGGCATGCCCGGCGCTGCAGAACGCGCGCAGGATGGGCGAGACACCGCACGGCCCCGCGTCATCTGGCGAGTCGGTCGATGACGGTGACGGTTCAGGAGTCGGAGACGGGTCAGGGTTTGGGGACGGCGACAGCGATGGTGGGATAGTCGGCGCGGCCGGGGTATCGACAGACGCCGCAGGCGACTCTTCGACAGCGCGCGCCGCGGCGCGCGCGGGGTAAGCCTGCGGCATCACCAAGGCCGCGCCGGCCAGGAATGTTCCGAGGAGGACGACAACGGCTGTGCGGCGCCGCCATCCCACGGGCCGCGGTATCGCGGCTGCGCGCCCCGTGCGCACTGGCGTGCGCACCAACGCCTGCGGCGCCCACGAAGCCACGGCAGCCCACCAGCTACGGAGCCGGGACATGCCGGTACTCCTGGAAGCTGCCGATCTCCGGCGGCAGGGCCGCCGAGACGGTGGCCTGCTGCTGCGCCTGCGGCACCGGCCCGGCGATCGTGCGCACGTCGTCGAGACGCCACCCGCCGTCCGTCCACTCGACGTCGAACTCACCACTGGCCCACACCGCCGTCGCGGGGAGGCTGCCGTCCTCGGCGACGAGACCGACCGCCCAGATCCGTACTGTTGCCGCGGTGCCGCTGTAGCGCTCGACGTGCCAGCTCACCGGGACCGCGCGCACGGCGACCTGGGCGTTCTGCGCCGCAGCGCTGACCACCCCGAGCTGCGCGTCGACGGCGGCGACCAGCTGCTCCGCGCGGGCGAGCAGCGCGTCGCGGTGGGACGCTGCGGCGATGGCAGCGACGGCGGTGCGGTAGGCGTCCGCCTGCGTGACTGTGGGACCGCTGAGGATCGCGGCCATGGCGGTCGCCGCCTCGGCTGCACCGGCGGCCGTGTGCGTGGTCAAGTCCCGCGCCGATGCCTCCTGCGCGGTGTCGGGCGCGGTGGAGGGCGACGGCGACGCGCTCGGGACGGCGCCCGGTGGGCGGTGCGTCACCGTGACGGTGCAGGTCGACGTGGCGCGCCCGAAGGCGAACCCGGACCCCGCCACAGCAACTGCGGCGGCCGTCGTCAGGGCGATGCGGATGCCGCGCCAGGAGACGCTGACGTCCATGTCGGGGGCGTAGGTGGAGCGTCGCATCAGTGCAGCGCCTGCCCCGCCTTGAAGAAGAAGTTGATGATCGCGGCGGCGGCACCAATGAGCAGCGCGGCGATGATCGAGGCGCCGACGCCACGGCGACCGATCGACGCGTACTGGAAGTTCCCACTGGGTCCGCTGAGGCCCCAGATCGCGGCGCTCACCAAGAACCCGATGCCGGTGACGATCAGCGCAAGCGCCATGACGCCGTTGGCGATGGCCTGCAAGGTGGACCCGCCGGGTAGCGCCTGCGGGTCCGGGGTCAGGTTGATGTCGGCCAGATGCAGCATGCACAGTCCTCCTGCGTGTGGATGCGATGTGCACGCCCTTCGCCGTCATGGCGACGTGCCGGTCCGCTGCTGCGGACCCTGGTGCGGCGGGCGGCAGCGGCCGCCCGCCGGCTTGGGCCGTGACCTACGAGAGAACGAGCGCGCCGGATGGCGCGGCGACGGTCACGGGGACGTTGAAGTCCGAGAAGGTCACCGTGTCGATGCCGTTGCTGGCGCGGCGCGGTTCGGCGCCGAAGCGTGTGACCGACATCGTTCCGGTGTCGTCTCGGAGAACGACCAGCTGCTCGCCGTTGGCGCTGTCCGTGCCATCGAAGTGCACAGCGCCGTCCGGTTGCAGCAGCGTGTCGGCAAGCTGGTGGGGATCGGCCCACATCGACAGGGTGCGGTCGATGATGGTGGCGGTGTCGGAGCGCGCCTGGTCGCCGGTGAGCTGCAGCCAGCCCGTACCGAGCTGCGCTGCCTGGTCCGGTGTCAGGCCGAAGATGTCCGGCTGGTGCTGGATCGCCGCGCCGCCCTGCGCGTATAGGGTGCCGTTCACCTTGCGTACCCCGAAGGCGTTGGGACCGGCCAGGGCGAGCGTCGCCGTCCCGGCGTAGTCGCCACTTCGCGCGAAGTGCACGTCGAACTGCGTGACCTCGTCGCTGAGCGACGTGGTGGTGAAAGCGATGTGGTAGCTCTGCGCGGCGCGGACGGTGGATGCCATGTCAGCCCACGCCGCGTCCGCGCTCTTGCCGCTCTCGTCCTGCGCGCCGGGCGTCGGCGTCGCGGTTGGTGCCGTCGTCGGGGCTGCGGCGCTAGACGGTGATGTCGACCGCGGTGCCGTGGCCGACGCGCCGGTGAGGGGCGTCACCGTCCGATGTGTGACCGCGGCAATGCCACCGGCGATTCCTGCCGTCGCGACCACACCTGCGACGCCCAGGGCTGCCAACGGGAACCGACCGCCGCGGCCGATGCGACGCATGCCCCGGTCCCACAGCGACGGCCGCGCGGCCCGCGCCGCGCCGTGCAGCCAGTGGGGCTTGGCCAGGGCGGCGGGCAGCGGCAGGAACACCAGCCCCGACAGAAGCTCGGCCGGTGCGGTCATCCGGTCGGCGAGTGACCGGCACTCGTCGCAGGAGCGCATATGGTGCTCGACGCTGCGACGCTGGGACGGGGTGAGTGGGCCGGTCTCTCCCACGGGGACCAGCTCGCGCAACCGCGGGCAGACCGTCTGCAACCGCGCGACGGTGTCGACGCGGAAGGCGACGCCGAAGGCCTCGCGGGCGCGATGAAGAAGGACGGAGGTGTGCGCCGGTGTCGTGCCGATGACACCCGCGATCTCCGTCGAGCCCATGCCGTGGCGCAGGTTGAGGTCGAGGATGGTGAACTGCCGCGCGTCGAGGCTGCGAGCGGCAGTCCAGACCCGCGCGGCCATGTCCCGCGACACGGCAGTGTCCTCGGGGCCGTGTCCCTGGACGGCGGGCTCCACACCGCGTTCCTCGACGAGCGCATCCAGGGACTCGGTGTACCGGCCGCCCTTGTGGTGGCGGGCGCAGTTGTAGGCGATGCTGAACAGCCAGGTGCTGACGAGCTCGGTGTCGCGCAGCTTCCCGATGCCGCGCAATGCCCGCAGGAACGTCGTCTGCATGAGGTCTTCGGCGTCGGTCTCGTCCTGCACCAGGTCGATGAGGAAGTTGTAGACACGGCTGGCATGGCGCTCGTACAGGGCGCCGAAGGCATCGCCGTCACCGTCGCGAGCACGCGCCGCGAGCTCGGCGTCCGTCGGCCGCTGGTGCGCCGGCGTGGCCGCCGGGATCTGCGTCTCCGTCATGCATTCGTCCTCCCGTGGTGCTGGTGATGGAGGGTTGGATCGGAGACGGGCACTGCGATTACGGTCAGCGCCCGCCTCCCCACACCACCTAGGCGCCGAGCACCACGGTGCCTCCCGCACGGTCGTACCAGGTCTGCCGCTTGGGGTCGCGGCCGAGCAGCATCACCAGGAAGGCGAGGCTGCCGGCGAGGTAGAGCACGACGAAGCGGCGCCACGCCTGCCGTCCGCTGATGGGACCGCGGGTGCGGGCATCGGCGACGTAGATGCGCGCCAGCTTCATGCCGAGGGTCGCCTCGAAGAGCATCCAGCACCCGATGAAGTACCCGGCCGCGATGACAGAGGTGATGAGCAGCGCGCCCAGCGCGAGGTTGTCGGGGCTGGGTCCATAGGGCGACGCGCCTCCCTGCAGGAAGGCCGTCAGCCCTCGGTTGACCAGGCCGACCAGCGCGACGTCGACCACGCCGCCGGCGAATCGCCGCCCGATGCTGGCCGCGACCGCGGGGTCTGCCGCGATCTCCCGCTTGAGCCGGTCCAGCAGCTCGTCCCGCGGGGGGCACCAGCTGGTTAATCTCCGGCCTCGGCTGTCCCGCCCGGGCGGCGCGAGCCTCCTGCATCCACGCAGGCACGTCCACATGTGTCTGCTCGCTCATGACCGATCCTCCCTTGGGGGTGGTGTGACCACCCTTAGATCCGGACGGCGGCCGGATCTTACGGTCAGCTCTCCGCTGATCCGGCCCTCCACCTATGAAGTACTCGCCGGAGCCTGCGAACCCGTACACGGCGCCGTACTTCGGTCCGGGATGGCTCGCTGATTCGGTTCCACCTACCTAGTACCCGCGGACCCCCGCCAAGGGGTACACGGGCCTCGGATTCACCCGGAAGCCTGCCCGGCGTGCGCTCGATCACTGCTGCGGCTGGAGGTCGAAGCCCGACCCATTCCACGTGAGGGTCACCGTGAACCCGCCGCCGTCCTTGTCCTGCTGGTGCTCCTGCAGCGTTTCGAAGGGGCCGTGGTAGGTGTCGTCGAAGGCCACGGTCATCGCCCAGTTGCCGGTCGCTGTGGCGCTGGTGAGCGTCGCCACCTGCATGGTGGCGTCGCTACCGTCCTGCGTCAGCGTCCAGTGGACGTTGGTGATGCTGTCCGATCGGTACACGTTCTGCGGGCACCCGTTCCCAGGCTGGAGCTGCGTGGCGCCGGCGCATTTCGTTAGCCACGCGTGGATGGCCTGATGGGCAGCGGCCGTCGCGGCTGGAGTGAACGTCGGCGTGAGAGTCACGTCTGCGGTCTTGTACGGCTCCACGGGCGTCGACACCACGTCGAGTGCGTTGACGATGGCTGAGCCGTTCATGTGGACGCGGTGGGCACCGGGGAACACGTCGAGCTCCACACCACCATTGGCGTTGCCATGCACCGGCACGCCGTCGACGGTGACGGTGGTGTCCAGGTCGGGAAGCTCGACGCTCAGGATGCTCGGGTACATGGCGATCTGCCAATGCCCCTGCACCCGGCGCACGTCGAGCCGCATGAAGTACGGCACACCGTTGTAGCGCATCGTCACGGTGACGCTGGTCACGTCGGCCTGCGTCGCCGTGTCGGTGATCTTGACGTCCATCATCAGCCGGCGGTTCTGCGGCAGGCTCAGCATCGAGGCCAGCGCCTTCTGATCCCAGGCGATCCCGGTCTGCGCCTGGCCGCTCCGCTGGAGCACGCTGTCCCGCGCTACCGTGCCGGCGTCCCCCCGCGACCAGGCGGCGAAGAACTCGCGGACTGTCGATTCGGGTGTCGAGCCGCCGGCGCCGCTGACGACTTTCAGGGCGACCACGGCGATCGCGGCCGCTGCCACGAGGCCGGCCAGCCCGATCAGGACGCGGGGCGGGCGGCCGCTCCGGGAACGCGGAACACCTGGCGGTTGGGCGTGGCCGGTGAGCTCGACATCCGATCGGCGCTCGGCCGCGGGCACAGGGGCGCTGGCGGACAGCGGCCCACGCACTGTGGGGTCTGCCTCTCCCATCTCCGATCCTTCCTCGTGCGCCGCGAGCTGCACGGCCCGCCCTCTCGCGGTGTGGAGCCACTATGCCACGGGGTACCGGCTAGTTCCAGCATCCTCGGATGCCTGTGTGGCTGCCATCAGCTCGACGGGCCCACCACTACCCAGAGAAGGCCCGCGGAGCTCCTGCCGTAAGCAATCCTGTCGCTGGACGCCCTTGGAGCGGTGCATCCCTCGGAGACAGGAATGCCGGCCCAGGCGCCAACGAGGCCCGCGGTCAGCGTGAGGTCCGCGACGGACTCGGCGCTGCTACGAGCTCGGATTGCGCACAACGACCCGCCTCTGGGCAACCGGGCTCGCCAGGCGAACCATTGCGACCCCCCGCGCCGCAACGCTGCTGCAGACGCGGCGCCCCCCCTGGTTTGCGCCGGGTGCGTCGCCTAGGTACACCGAGAGGTCAATCTCGCTGTTGTCCTCCTGGACGTCAATTCGCTGGAGTTGATCGCAGGCATCGCCGATCGGCGCGGCCACAAAGCGAACGTACACGGTCCGATCGTCCGAGCCACGAACCGCCTCGGCAGCAACCTGATGGGGGTTGCTGAGCTGAGGGCACGGAGACCTCAGGATGCTGCCGGCGAGGGGAGAGCCGGGCGGCGCGGTGGGGCCCATCGTCGGGGAGGCGACGAGGCACGCCGCGTCGGACACGTCACCTGCGGGGCCGCACCCAGCCAGTGACACGAGCCAGCCGCAGGCGCAGGCGGCCATCATGGCCGCCGCGCCTGTGCTCTGCCGGCCTGCCTTCTTAGGACGCGAAGTTGTACGGATAAAACTGAACACCCAGTGCTGTCAGCTCATCGTAGATATGCTGGAAGATATCTTGGCTATTGCCGAACGTGTAGGTTGCGTTGCCAGAGGTGATCCCCACAGCCGCCGTGGAGTCGAAGTTGGGTCCACCGCTATCGCCGGGAATTGAACCATACGACGCTTCGCGCATGTACGTGAAGCACTGGTTATTCGGGTAGCAGACAGACTCATTGTGGATGGCCTCGTCGCCGCAGTTGTAGTTCGACGAGATGCCAGCCTGGCACATCGGTTCACCCACGTAATCACCGTCCTGCGCCTGCGCATGGTTCACCTGCACATAGGTCGGCGAGTTCACGGGCGTGGCGTACAGCAACACAGTATCGATGATGCCGGGATGCGTATTGATGTTGATGATCATTCCGTCTCGGCTGATCGGGACGCCGTTTGCGGCGACCGTCCCCATGGGCGTCACTTCCTGGACCCACGGGTCGCTGGCCGATCCAGTCATGCAATGGCCCGCGGTGAGGATGTAGAAGTTGCTCAGGTTGAAATTGAGGGAGTTCGGCGAATACACCGGGAAGCCCGCCGAGCAGATGGCACCGTTGACGTTGTCGACGATCTCATCCCCGCCGCCGAACGGTGGAGTGTCGACGTAGCCGCACTTCGGCGTATTCTGGCCGACCATGTCACATGGCAGCTTCTGGTATGTCTCGGAGACATCGACCTGCTCGACCGACACAATGGCAGACCCGAAGAGCCCTTGGAGCGTCGCCAGTGCCGTGCTCGGCTGGCTGGTCACGCCAACCGCAATCCCATTGTGCGGTGTATCGACGGCGACCTTCGAGAGTGAAATACCGTGATCTGCAAGCGTTGCCCGTGCCGCCACCACATGGCTCTGGATCGACTCCAATTCGGCCTCCGTGCGTGAAACTCGCACAACGCGCACCTGGTCGCCGAAGGGAAGGAGTTCTTGGATTGTACTCAGGCGCAGCGGAGAACTCGATTTTGTGAAGAGTACGTTCACAACTCCGCCGTTGCGCTGATCGGTCCAGATGCCCGCAAAGTCCGACTGCGCATGGATGTAGCGCTGAAACGCCGGATTCTGGATGGCATGATCCACCTCCATCCGATGGCTCATGTCCGCAGTTTCGGCCGGCGTGAGGAAGACGCCCCACTCCTGCCGTTGTTCCACCGCGAGCGAACGACCTGCGATCAGAGAGGCGATGAAGTGCGGATCGGTGTTGAGCCCGAACGTAGCGCGGAATCGCTGGTCGCGACCTACCTGGGTCGTCGCGGAAAGAAAGGTCTTGGGAGTTGCTTCGCCTCGCGCCGCCACAGTCGATGGTGAGGCAGCCAGGGCTGGCGTGGCGATGAGGCCCATTAACACACCGCCGACTAGGAGAGACCTTCCGAACGTAGACGTCATCTCATGCTCCCTTCCTTGCCGACGAGGTATGCGCGTCGAACCCGCCGCATGTATCGGACCCTCGCCGACGTCGCCGCATCCTAGCGGTTGTCCCGGAAAGGTGTCAATCGCCGCAGCCGGGTTGCCGCGGGAAGTTGGCTAGCGACCGACGCTGACCGGCAGTCAGCGATTGGCGTGCAGCGTTCCCATTTCCTCAGCCGCCGTCGCTAGCGAAACCGTGCCGTCGCCGCGCTCACCTGCCTCCTCCCTCCTGACGACCGGGTCTCTCTTCCATCCTGCGTCACCGGCCGCTGTGGCTGTGGCTCACGCGCAGATGAATCGTCCAACCCGCGCACCCTTCCCATCGACCACGCGTCGCGGGGTGCACCGGCAGGGGCGGCACGCCCCTGCACCCCACCTGTCGCGGCGTCCGTACCCCTGCGCGCGACCGCTCCCGGACGTCTGTGGAACACCAGCGCCTATTTCGACAAGGAGGAAGTGGGACTGGGACCAACGCCGCTTGCCAGGGGCCGCGGCGCCGCGGTGTTCCGGGACGTGCGCGCGCGATGGTGGGTGGCCTGGGAGGCCTCGGGACGCACCGAGCCCGTGCCGGTGGCCTGGCCGTGGCGGTCATGTGATGGCTTGTGGCGGTGGCTCGGCGTTGGTCCCGAGCAGCCCTGGGCCGCTCTCCTACGCGGCGACGGGAGCTGTGCGTCGGGTGAGCGGGTCTCGCTGGCTGACGATGGCCCCGCTCCGCTAACCGGACTCGCGGACGACCTCGCGCAGCGATCCGAAAGGTCGCGGTGGGGACGGCGCTGTGAGTGGTGATGGTCGGTGAGGGCTGCTCCCGCCGCACTCAAGGGCAAAGAACACGACGGCGGCGGGAGCAGCGGAGACGATCAGGCGGCGGGCATGGGCGCCCCTTCCAGCGCCCACGCGGTCTGAGGTGCAGGGGAGGTGCCCTCGGCTTCGCAGGCTGGGCCAACGCAGGCCGGGTCGATGATGCCGCTTGTGTAGCCGCACCCCTCGACCACGCGGGCCAGGTCGCGCTCCGTCGTGCGATACGTCTCCGCAAGGCGACGCAGGGTTGGCGCCTGGATGGGAGCGATAGCGAGGACGCCGTGCTTGGTGGCGATGTCGTGGAAGTTGGTCCGCGCCTCGATCCAGCGCCCGTGCGTCAGCACGGGGAACACGAGACGGCGGGACACGGGCAGCCCGTCGCTGAGCCCGAGGTCGACGGCGCCTTGGACGGTCGCCTCAATGTCGCGTGCGGCAGCATCCAACGGGGACGTGCTGCCCGTGGGGTGGACGAGGAGGACGACGCCATGTTCACGAGAGGCGTCCAGCCCGGCTGCGGCCGAAGCGGCACCCAACTCATCGTCGGACAGGCGCCCGTCGAGCAGTCGCAGCAGGACACTGGACTTGTCCTTCCCGTCGGGGGTGGGGCTGTGCATCCCCTGGCGCAGTTCCCTCTCGGCCTCGACGGCGAAAGCCTCCGCCTCCGACTTCAGGTGGTCGAGCACGCCCAGCTGCGTGCGGTACGGCGCCGAACCGCTCTTCAGATCGCCGCGTGCAGTGGCGATCGCCCCCTCGATGCCCGACGTCATGGCGCCGATGACCTCGTGCTCGGCCAGCCCAGCCCGTGCCGCTAGGGCGCCAAGCATGCGGAAGGCGCTGGCCTCCACCGGCCGCATCGACCGCTTGCGGTTCCACAGGCAACCCAGGATCAGGGCGGTCTGACAAGCGACGTGCAGCGCCGCCGTGGCACGGGCATCGACGTGTGGCGGCGCATCGCGTCCGACCTGCCGCATGACCGCGTTCACGCAGCGCGTGTCGATGTCCACGGTCAGGTCACGGCGAACCGCATACCGTCGCCGCCTCTCGGCATTCCACCGCGATGCCCAGGTGTCGGGCGCCGACCGCAGGACGTGAGTAGAGTCCACCATGTCAATCACCTCACTCGTGATTGGCCACGACCCCGGGTGCGTCAACACCGCGGGGTCACTACATTTGTGAGTATACACCTTTTGGTGGTGGCTGTGCCGCCTCTAAATCCATTGCTCTCGCAATTGGCAGCTTCCCGATGTTGGGAACAAAAGGGGGAGCTACACAGCCGGTCGGCGCTGGAACCAGGGCACCTCGGGCCCCGGCTCGACCTTGCACCAGTCGCGTTCCCCGATGACGACGTGGTGCAGGAACAGCAAGCCGACCATGTCACCCGCCGTCGCCATGCGGCTAGTGACGGCGCCGTCCTCCACGCTTGGCCGGGCCTCCCCGCTGGGGTGGTTATGCGCCAATGCAAAGGCGCGGCCTTTGTGTCGCAGCACGCACCCGAGAACCTCGCTCGGGGAGACGGGGGCCCAGTCAGCTGTTCCCGTGGCCACGATCTCGGTGTGGATCAGGCGGAGGTTGGCGTTGGCCACCAGAAGCAGCAGGCATTCGCGGTCGCGGTGGCCCAACTCTCGGAACGCCACGCGAGCCGTGGCCTCCGGGGAGGTCAGGGTGATGCATTCACGGGGGTCGGACAAAGCACGTCGGGCCAGCGTGAAGGCTGCGACCAATGCCGATGCCTTGGCTGGCCCAACTCCCCGTGTCCACATCAGGTCTTCGGCACGAGCCTTCGACAGGCCATGGAGTCCGCCCCAGTCGCGCAGCAGCGCGTCGGCGATCTCGTGGGCCCTCTGCAGAGGAAGGCCGGAGCCGAGGACCGCGGCGAGGAGGTCGCGCGCCGGCGGCAGGTCGTCGCGCGACGACGCGTCGGGCGGAGCCAGTGTGACTACGCGAGCGTGGCGCATGTCGTATACAGCTCGTCGGTCATGATCGCGTACCAGGTGGAGCGGGTCACGACTAGGTGCTCGATGAGGGGGACACCAAGGCGCTTGAGCCAAAGGTCGAATCTGCGTGTCTGGAGGCGGTCGGCCTGGGAGGGGTACGGGTTGCCTGTCGGGTGGTTGTGCGCCAGGATCGTGCCCGTCGCTCCGACGAGGAACGCCGGTCGCAGTACGTCCCGGGGATCTACGCTCGCCCGGTTCAGCGTTCCGCGTGCCACCTCCGTGTAGCCCATGAACCGGCGGTGCACATCGAAGAAGAAGGCGAGCACCGACTCATCGGTCTGCCCGCCGATGATCTGCTGTGCCATCTCAGCCACCAGCGCGACGGCGCGCAGCTGCGAGCTGCACTCCGCGAAGAACCAGCCAGTCCCGAGCTGGAACCGGTACCGCCTCGCGACGACCTCGATGGTGGGCGCGTCGGCGGGGCTCTTGGTCGGTACGGTCAGCGGCAGCCGGACGGGACGAACCGTGACGCCAGGCGGCGGCCAGCCGTCGTCGCGCCGCCTGCGTGACTGCGCGAACACAGGGACTCTAGAGTCAGTCAAGGCCGTGACCTCCTAATCAGGTTGCGGCTCGGCCTCGCGGAGGGACCAACTCCGCGGGGCCTCTTTCGGCTTGTTACCTACACACAATTGTAGTGTATTCGCGCCCGGTTGGGGCGTCAACCGGACTCACAGGGACCCGTCGGCGGCGGCGCTCAGGAGCTTGCCAAGCTTCTCATCGAGGTCGCTGAGGTCTTGAATAAGACCTGATTGGGTGTACCAAATCTCGTTATTCAAACCCTCATTCGCGCCATACAGCGCTGCGAAGAAGGGCGTGAACTCGTGGTCGGCGATGCGGCCTCTGCGGATCGGTCAGCGCCTCGTGACGCCCCGGGCTCTATTTCCACCACGGCACGGATGCACTGAGCGCGACCTGGTCCGCGGGCGCCTCCAAATCGCGCAGGTCCTTGTCGATCAGCTCCAGCCAGTCGCAGGTCCAGGCCACCGCCATCGCCGGCCGGATGCTCATCGACGGCGCAGCTCTCCATGCGTCGAGGCACTGCAGCGCCGCCTGGCGCAGCTCCGCGCGATCGACCGCCACGATGTGCACGGCGGGGAGACCATCGATGCGCTCGGCCAGCATGAACCAGGAGGCGACGACGGCACTCCCCTGTGCGGAGATTTGGCGCGCGCCCTCATGGCAATCGGCCGCGACGTATCCCTGGTCCACCAGCACGTCCAGGGTCTCGGATGCCATCACCAGCTGGTCACTGGCGCCCACCAGCATCTCCGCGGTTTCGGGCGCAACGTGGTGTGCGCTGCGTTCTCCGAGCAGCTGATCGAGGGCTTCGCCCAGCTTCTCCTGCGCCTCCTCCACGTCGGCGCGCGCATCCGTGGTGGCGGCCATGCTGCCTTTACCCACCTGCACATTGAGTGATTCGGCGAAGTACACGGCCGCATGGCGGTAAAGGCGAGAAACGGCGCTGGCGAAATCGGCGCGCGCGCCTCGCGGCCAGACCAGCAGGGAGACGAGAAGCCCGATGCCGGTCCCGATGGCGATGTCCTCGACGCGCACGAGGCCCACCTGCCAGCCGGTGGGGACGAGCAGGTTGAAGACGACGATGAGAAGAATGGTGAACGCCGCCTGCCCGACCGTGAACGAGATCGCCGACGGCGCGTACGCGGCGAAGAAGACTGCAAGGGGCAGGACTGCCCAGAGCACTGCAGAGTCCTGGGCGAACCAATAGGTGAAAAGCCCGCCGACGACAAAGCCGATCACCGTGCCTGCCAGCGCCTGCACGGTGCTGCGTCCGGTCGCGAGAACACTCGAGCGCAACACGGACAGGGTTCCCAGCACCACCCAGAAGGCGCGGTCCAGTGAGAACGAGCGCGCCACAACCACCGCCGCGGCCAGTCCGATGGCCGCGCGCACGCTGGTGTGCAACAGCGACGAGGTCCACGAGAAGTGCGCCGCGGCGGTTCGCCAGACGCGCGATGCAGCGGCGCGAACGCCGTGTTGGACCGTCGCGCCGTAGGGAACCTGCAGGCTGTGCGTGTCGACGTCGCGCCCTCCGGCGATCGCGGCATTGGTCCCCATGGCCAGGGTCAGAAAGGAGAGGACGCGAACACGGTGCTCGACCTCCAAACCATCGAGCACCTGCGCGCCGTCGTCGCCTGCACGCAGGTGGCTGCTCGCCCAGGCGTCGAGCGCCTGCCGATGAGCGATGCGCGCCTCTTCCAAGCGCTCCAGGTCTGGTGGCGGTCCTCCACACAACGCCGCGCCGCTCGCGGAGAGGACCGCGACCACGCAGGCTGCGAGGACGTCGCCCTCGGGAATCCGGGAGTCGCCGTGTCGCACTGTCCATGCAGTGGCGAACCGCACCGCCCGCTGCAGCTCCATGACCAACTCGGCGAGGGCGCGTTTGCGACGGGCCGGCCCGGCAAGCCTGCGGTTCCCGGCCATATCTGCGCGCAACCTGGCGAGCGCATCGTCGGCACGTCGCAGCGGCTCGGTGAGATCGGCATCCACTCGCATCCGCGCGACGAACGCGGCCACGGCGTCGAGGGCGTCCGCGGCGGAGCGGCGCAGCACGTCGCGGTCGCGGTTGGGCCACAGCAGCATGGCCGCCGGCGTCGCTGCAGCGCCGCCCAGCATCCAGCCGGCCACGCGCTGTGGCACCTGGGTGACAGGCGCCTGCAGCGATGCAGAGATGACGAAGGCGAGGATGAGTGGAACGGTCGATGCCGCGATGTACCCGCCGAACATAGCAGCGAACTGGATGACGAAGACGACCCCCAGAGTCGCCACTGCGGCCGTCCACGGATATGGCGATGCGACGGTGCCCAGCGCCACCAGCGCTGCGCCGGCAAGGGTCGTTCCGGCGAGCGCGCCCAGGCGGTGCGCCGGTGCGCCACCGAAGTTGCCCAGCACCAGCAGGGCGAACACGGCGAAGAAGGCGAACAACGTCACCTGTCCGTTGTCCAGGACCAACAGCGCGAAGGCGAATACAAGGGGATTGACGACCGCGACGCGCGCGGCCGTTCGCAGATTGCTGAGCCCGGGGTCCGCCATGATGACCCGCGGCCGCATGCGCTGCCAGGTCGTGGCTGCAGCTGCCATCGACACCGAGTCTCACTCGCCGCGCGATCCGGCGCAATCGGGACCTTGCACCGAGGGAAGACCGATCCTCGCCCGGCGCAGCATCCGGCGACTCTGGGGTGGCCACGCGCCGTTGACGCTGTTCAACGCCCCGCTCGATCCAGCGTCGCGCCGCGGCATACTGCGCCGTGTCCGAAGCATGATCAAGGAACGCCTCACCGCACAGCTTCTCGCCGGCCCGCCGGCGCGCGATCCGGTCGCCGTGGTGGAGCGGCTGCTCGCGGTGCAGGCGCAGGATCCGCGCGGTGCGCGGCTGGCCATCCGCTCGCGCAGCGAGGGATTGACGGCGGCCGACGTCGACCGCGCCCTCACCGACGATCGCTCGCTGGTGATCACCTGGCTCAACCGCGGCACCCTGCATCTGGTCCGCCGCGAGGACTACCCCTGGCTGCAGGCGCTGACCACACCGCGGCTGATCACCGGCAATACGCGTCGTCTTTCCCAGGAAGGCGTGCCGCCCGAAGCGGCCGAGCGTGGCGTGGCGGTTGTCGAGCGTTCGCTGGCCAGCGAGGGGCCGCTCACCCGCGAGCAGCTGCGCGACCGCATCCGCGCCGCGGGCATCCGCACCGAGGGGCAGGCGCTCATCCACATCCTCTTCCGTGCCGCTCTGCGCGGGCTCATCGTCCGCGGGCCGATGCGCGGCCGCCAGCACTGCTTCGCGCTCACCCGAGACTGGCTGGGCGAGCCCGAGCCGGTCGAGCGCGACCTCGCCCTCGCCGAGCTGGCCCGCCGCTACCTCGCTGGCCACGGCCCCGCCGACCAGCGCGACCTGGCGCGCTGGTCCGGGGTGGCTCTGGGCGAAGCGCGCGCCGGGCTGCGGGCCATCGCGTCGCAGCTCGACGAGCGTCCCGACGGGCTCGTCGATCTCCGCGGCCGGCCACCCGCCGCCGAGCTGCCTCCACCCCGCCTGCTCGGCGCGTACGAGCCGCTGCTGCTCGGCTGGGCGTCGCGGCGACTGATCGTCGCCGAGCACGAGCAGCGGCTGGTCACCAGCAATGGGCTGTTCCGACCCTTCGCGCTGGTTCGCGGGCGAGTGGCGGCGACGTGGTCGATGGCGGGTGGCCGGGTCGAGCTGGCACCGTTGTCACCGATCGCCCGCGCCGACCGCAACGCGCTCGAGACCGACGCGGCCGCGGTGCTGCGCTTCCTCGGCGGCGCCACCGGCGCAGCGGCGGATTGAGCCGAGAGGGGCCCACGCCTTGGACGCCACAACTAGGGTCCGCCTACCGGCGTCCGGCCGCGAAGCCCGTCACAGCGCCAGGCGCATGCCAGGTAAGACTAAGTGTTACTCTTTCCACATGCGCACCTCTGAGACCATCACCATCTCCCTCCCGCCGGAGCTCATGGAAGAGGTCGATCGGCTGGCGGCGACTGAGCATCGGACGAGGAGCGAACTGCTGCGGGAGGCCTTTCGCCAGTACATGGAGAGGCAGCGGCGTTGGGAACAACTCTTCACGCTGGGTCGCCGCTCGGCCGCTCGCCGCAAGCTGACAGAGGAAGCCATTTCCAACGCGGTGAAGGTACGCCGCCGGGCTCGTGCTCAACAACCGCGCTGAATGCGCCTGCTCCTAGACACCAACGTACTGGTGTCGGCCCTGCACTTTGAAAGCTCGAATCCGAGGAAGGCGCTGGAGCTCGTCCTGCACGGACAGCATCGCCTCGTGATCAGCCCGGCGCTCCTCACCGAGTTGGAGGAAGTCTTGGTCGAGGTCTGCGACTGGGAGCCGTCACAGGCGCGTGCTGCGCGTCTTCTGGTTGAAGACGTCGCTGATGTCGTGCCGCCCCTGAACAGGCCTTCGATCTGCCGTGATCCGGACGACAACGAGGTCCTCGCGGTCGCCCATTGGGGACAGGTGAACACCATCGTGACTGGAGACAAGGATCTGCTTACTCTGGGTCAGTACGCAGACGCGCAGATACTGCAGCCAGGCGCTTTTCTGGATTACCTAGAGGACAGCGAGAAGACAACGACCCAACCCGACCGCTGAACAGGACCGGAAATCGGCTCAGCGGCGTGGGCCCGTCGCGGGCTCCGGCGAGGGCGCGCTGTCGGGCGCTGTGGGCTGGGTGGCCGGAGGCGCGCTGCCATCGGGGCCCGACGGACGGGTGCGCATCTCCAGCAGCGGCTGCAGCAGGTCGATGGGCATGGGGAAGATGATCACGGAGTTGTGCTCGACGCCGATCTCGGTGAGCGTCTGCAGATAGCGAAGCTGCAGGGCGCTCGGTTGGGCAGCGATCACCGTGGCGGCTTCGGTGAGCTGCTTGGCGGCGACGAACTCGCCTTCGGCGTGGATGATCTTGGCCCGCTTCTCGCGCTCGGCCTCGGCCTGCTTGGCCATCGCCCGCTGCATCGTGGGCGGCAGCTCGACATCCTTGATCTCCACCGTCGAAACCTTGATCCCCCACGGTTCGGTCTGCTCGTCGATGATGCGCTGCAGCTTCGCGTTGATCTGTTCGCGATTGGCCAGCAGCTCGTCCAGCGACGACTGTCCGAGCACACTGCGCAGCGTCGTCTGCGCGATCTGGGAGGTCGCGCTGACGTAGTTCACCACCTTCACGACCGCACTGTTGGCGTCCACGACGCGGAAGTAGTTGACGGCGCTGACCTTGACGGTGACGTTGTCGAGGGTGATGACCTCCTGCTGCGGAACCTCCAGGGTGACGGTTCGAAGGTCGACCTTGACGAGTCGGTCGATGCCGAAGGGGATGATCAGCCGCAGTCCGGGCCCCTTCAGGTCCATGAGTCGTCCGAGTCGGAACATGACCCCCCGTTGGTACTCGGTGATGATCCGGACGGACGCGGCGAGCGCGATCAATCCCAGGAAGACGAGCACCACCACGACCGTCAATGCGGCAACCATGAGGTTCTCCTTTTCAGCGACCACCGTCGCAGGCCGTTCGGGGTCCTCCGCGACACCTCGTCGCCGGCGGCGGTGGCGGTGATGCCGGCTGGCTCGACCTGCAGGGTCAGCCCGTCAATGCGCACAACGCGCACCGACGCGCCGGGTTCCAGCATTCCCGCCCTGAACCTCGCCCGCCACAGCGCACCGTCGACGAACACCAGGCCCTCCGGTGCAAGCGCCTCCCGCACCGTGCCGGTGGCGCCGACGAGCTCCTCGGGGCCGATGGCGACGGGACGATGCCGGGCGGCGACGACCTTGCGAACGACGTAGCCGAAGCACGCGGCCAGGGCCAGGGTGGTCCCGAAGATCACCCCCCGGTTGACGCCCTCGTCGAGCATGCCGGTGTCGATGAGGAGCATGCCGCCGAGGGCCATGGCGATGATGCCGCCGACGGTGAGCGCTCCGTGTGTGGGGGCCTTGATGTCGACGACGAAGAGCGCGATGGCGAGCACGATGAGCAGGATGCCCGCGAGGGTGACGGGCAGATTGGCGAAGCTCATGAAGGCGAGGATCGCCGCGACCGCGCCGACGACCCCGGGCACGACGAGACCCGGGTGCGCGATCCAGACGCCGATGGTGACGATGGCCAGCAGCAGCAGCAGGTAGGCCACGGTAGGGTCGGCTGCGGTCTGCAGCAGCGAATCGAAGCCGGCCAGGTCGATGCGCTCCACCGCGGCGCCTGCCGTGTGCAGGCTGTAGGTGTGGCCCTGCTTGACCACCTGCTTCCCGTCGAGCGCGGTGAGCAGGGTGCCGAGGTCGCGGCTCTGGAGGTCGACGACCTTGAGCTGAACGGCGACGTCAGCTGGCACGTTGACGCTCTGGCGCACCGCCTGCTCGGCCCAGTCGGCGTTGTGCTGATGCAGAGTCGCCAGCGCCCGGATGTAGGCGACCGCGTCGTTCTCCACCTTCTGGCTGAGCACGTCCTGGTTAGCCGCGCCGGGCGTCGCCGAGGCCTGCGGCGCAAGGTTCGCCCCACCGATATCGGCCGGGTGCGCCGACCCGATGTTGGTGCCGGGCGCCATCGCGGCGATGTCGGCAGCCTCGGTGACGAACAGCCCGGCCGACGCTGCGCGCGCACCGGACGGAGAGACGTAGACGACCACCGGCAGCGGGGCCGACAGGATGCGCTGGTTGATGCTCCTCATCGACGTGTCGAGGCCGCCGGGGGTGTCGAGCGCGATGATCAGTGCGTTGGCGCCGTCTCTCGTCGCCTGGTCGACGGCTCGACCGACGTACGCGTCGGTGATCGGGTCGATCTCGCCCTTGAGGGTGGCCAGCAGGACGTGCTCACCGGCTCCATGCACCGAGCGCGGCGGCCCGGCCGCCAGGAGACCGGCGCCGAAGAGGCAAAGGGCCAGCCCGGCACACCGTGCCGCGATCCGACCCCACCGGACCCGTGGTGCCATCGTCCGTCTCCGCCCTGGTCAGCCAGGTCTCAGCGTACGCCTCCGCGGGCGGCACGCGAGGAGCCCGGCGAGGGCGGCGGCTCACCCTCAGGCCCTTGCGACGCCGCGAGAATCCCATCGGCGTCCGACCTGGCGCATCAGTGCCGGGTAGACGATGAGGTGGCGGAAAGGCTGGATGAGCATCAGGTAAGCCTGGCCCAGCAGCCCGCGGGGCTTGACGTAGACCGCCATCTGCGCGCGATAACGGCCATCGCCTTGCTCGACCCATGCAAGGTGCAGAACGCCGTGCACGGTGGCGTTGGATATCTCGGCAGCCCACTCGTCGTCGGTGCGATACAGGGGGACAAAGCCGCCTTCGGCTCGCAACATCGCGTCGCTGCTCGCGGGACTCTGGGCGCTACCTCGAAGATGGTCGGGAAGGCGAGCACGCAGCGTGGTTTCGGTGCAGCCGGGGATGGGACGTTTACGGGTGGCATCGTCCCAGCCGAACCAGGCCCCCAGGCGATAGCGCAACGCGAAGAGTGTGCGCGTGGCCGCTGAGTCCGATCTGGCGGGATCGAACGACTCGATCATTGCCAGGAACGAGGGGAAGTCGTCGCGAGTCCCGTGGACCGGCAGTGCCCAAACGTCGAGCAGTTCGAAATCGCGCGCCATCTGCGCGATCACCCACCGGTGCGACTCATCTTTCATCTGGACGCCTTCCAGCACAGCACGGCGATCACCACCCACAGCGACCACACCACCACAGCGGGTGGACGCAGCAGGTAGCGTGCGCGGTGCCGCCCGACCCAGAAGGCCAAGGCCGTCACAGCGAGGAACATCCCGGCAAGCCAGCGCAGCAACAGCGTCTTCGGATCGGCGGTCGCACCCCAGGCGAGCGTCATGAGCAGCGTGCCGAAGGCCAGGCAGAAGACGGTGATGATGTGCCACGTCACACGGACCATTCCCTCGGTCATCGACGGCGGCCCGAACGGCGTCGTCGGGAGTCGCTCCGCTGCAAGGCCGGGGAGGACCCAGGCCAGACCAACAGTCGCGTGGCCGAGCGCGAGACCCACGCAGATCAGCCCGGCGATCCCCAACCCGACGTTCATGCGCTTCCCTCCTTGTGTCCCCCCGCCCCGCGGCGGTCAGAACGAGACGATGGCCCTTCGATGGGGAGTGGCACCAGGGCGCGACGCAGAGGCTGTGGGGCGAACGGCTCACCCTGGCTGAATGCGCTTAGTCCGGCGTCGACGGCGGTGAAGAACTCGCGGAGTGCCGCCAGCCGCCGCACGCGAATGTCGTTCTGCCCGCGGCGCCTCCCGGCCGCCGCGATCGCGCGCTCCGTCTCCTCAGCAGCGGCCACCACCTGCCGGAGGTTCCAGCGAAACCGGCGTTCCATGATCTCCTGCATCACACGCCAGAAGTCGGTGGCGGCCTCGTAGTGATCCTTCCGTGATCCGGGAATGTGCAGCCGCCGCACCAGCTGCCAATCGACCAGTCCGCGCACGCTCACCGAGACATTGCTCTTGCTCTGCTGCAGTTCCTCGGTGATCTCGTCGAGGGACATCGGACCTTCGTGCATGTACAGCGCCGCGAAGATGCGTCCCTGCAGCTGGGTGAGGACGCCCGAGGTGGCAGCCGCAGCACCCATGCCCTCCACGAACAACGCCGTCACCCGGTCCATCAGTTTCCTCGCCTGATTTCCTAACGTTCTGAGATTACAGAATATAGCAAACCAGCTCGGACGGGTGCGACCCGCGGGAGGGATGACGATCAGGTGTCCGGACGCTGCTCCACCAGCTCGCCCGCCGCGCGGAGGGCCACTTCCCAACGCCACATCGGTCCCTCGTCGGGGTCGAGGAACTCGCCGACGTGGACGAACGCGCACCGGCGTAGCACCGTCGTGGACGCTGAGTCCCTTGGGAGGGTGTGGGCGACGACGACGCGCACGCCAGCGCGGCGGGCGCGGCGGATCAGCACCTCGACGGCGGCGGTGGCGATGCCGCGCCCGCGCCGTGACGGGGCCACCGCGTAGCCGAGTTCGGCGACGCCGTTGACCGGAGCTCCCTTCCACCCGGCGGTCCCGACGAGGGCGCCATCGTCATCGAAGACGAGATGTGGTCGCCAGTCGGGCGGTGTGCCGTTGCGGAGCGCATGAAGCAGCATGGGAATCGTTTCGGGAACAACCGCCCAACCCGGTGCCACCTCGATGCCGAAGCGTTCGCGGATGGCGTCATCGCCGGCGGCAAGGGCTTCGGCCCACTCGCTGGTCACCGGCTCCAGTCGCACAGCGTGGCGGAGTATGGCATGGCGGTGGTGCTGCGTCGAATCGGCCGCGCAGGCGCCCTTGACCGACGCCTGAACACGGCCCACCATCACCGCGAACGTCGAAGTGTCCTGAGCCCGGAGCACGGTCGGTGGTACCGCCAATTTGGGGGGCAGGAGTCACCCGTTTTGCGCGGTATCTGGCCTCACGGCCGCGACATGTGGTGGCCTTGGTGGCACTCGCCGTGGTGTTGCTGCCGCTCGCAGCGTGCACGTCGAACACCCCGACGGCGCCGGTGTATCTCCCGGTGACCCAGGCAGGCCAGATCACCTTCTACCTTTCGCTCCCCAGCTCGAAGGCAGCGCTCGCCACGTCAGCGGCCGCAGTGTCGACGCCGGGAACCTCGCAGTACCGCCACTTCAGCTCGTTGTCCGGCGCCGCCAGCCAGTACGGCGCCACCGACAAGCAGATCAACGCGGTGGCGGCATCGATCACGTCCCTCGGTCTGCAATTCGTCGCCGACCCCACGAGGTTGTTCGGGCGCGTGACCGGCACGACGCAGCAATGGCAGAAGGCACTGGGAGGGACTCCGCTGTCCATGCGGGCGGCGACCGCTGCCAACCCATTCATCAGCTACACCCTCCCCGCCAACACGCCCGGCGCGCTGCAGCCGTCGGGCACCAGCCTGCTGCTGCCGCTGGCCCTGGTGTACGACCCCACGGCCGAGGGAAACCGGCCGCCCACCGGGAACCGTCCCACGCCGACGCCGACGTCCTTCAGAACCGTGCCGGCCGTGGCGACCCAGGCATGGCCGTTCAACACCGGCACCCCGCTGCTTGCCAACTGCTTGGCGCCGCTTTTGCAGCAGCGCCGCGTCTACGCCGAGCAGCAAGTTCAGACTGCGTATGGCATCAACACCCTGCAGGCGCACGCCGCCGGCACACCGGTGATCACCGTTGTCGACCTCGGCGGCGGTTGGCTGTCCGGCGACCTCAAGTTGGCCGGGCAGTGCTTCGGATACTCCCCGCCCAGCGTCAGCCAGAGCCAGGGCGACGGCGTGGCCAGCGCCATCGCCAACGCCGACGACGAGACCTCGCTGGATCTCCAGACCGCTGCAGCGGTGGCGCCGCACGCGCAACTGCGCGTGGTGCAGAGCACCACCGCCGGCATGCTGGACGCGTTCAGTCGAGCGGTCGGCGACAGTCGCGGCGCGCCGGACGTCATCTCCCTGTCCTACGGCGGCTGCGCGCTCGCCGAGAACCAGAACCTGCCCGCGTTCACCTCGGTGCTCGACGCCGTCCTGGCGATGATCGCGCTCACCGGCGTGTCCTCCTTCGTCGCCGCGGGCGACTCCGGATCGACCACCTGCGGGACCAGCGTGCCCGGAACCACGCTCTCCTATCCGGCGGTGTCGCCCTTCGTCACCGCGGTGGGCGGCACCCGGCTCGCTCTCGGCGCGGGCAACACCAGGGTCTCCGAGGTGGTCTGGAACGACTCGGTGTACGGGTCGAGTGCGGCCGGAGGCGGCGGCATCACCCGCGTTGAGCCGCGGCCGGCATACCAGAACGGCGTCAACCCGCAGAACCACCGCGCCGTCCCCGATGTCAGCGCCCTGGCCGACATCGTGCCCGGCTGGCCCGACGTCATCAAGTCGACACTGCAGACCGTCGGCGGAACCAGCGGCTCGACGCCGTTGACCGCCGCCGCCACCGCGCTGGTGGACGCCGCACAGCGCAACGCCGGTCACCCCCGCATCGGACTGGCAAACGGCTGGTTCTACAAGGCCGCGTCGCAGGCGGCCTCGACCTTCTTCGACGTCACCCAGGGCAGCAACGATCTCGCCGGCGTGGGATGCTGCCAGGCCACCCCGGGCTACGACCCGGCGAGTGGTATCGGCGTGCCCAACTGGGCCACCCTGCCGGCGACGCTGCCTGCGCCAGGCTGATCCACCACTCAGCGCACGACCGCCGAACCACGGAACCCAACGGCGGCAACGAGCAGGACAACGGCGACCCCGCCGAGCGGCAGCGCAGCGGCGGCGCGAGGAACGTCGAACGTCAGCACCGCCCCCACGAGCGCCCCAGCCAACATGCCGCCCAGGACGACCAGGCTGCGGGTGGGAAACCGCGCGCGCCGGCTGGCGATGCTGGCAACGAGCTGGGTCAGCATGCCGGTCCCGTACGTCGTCGAAATCCCCGGAATCCCCAACCCCAGCACGGCGCTGCTCTGGATTCCCAGCGCACCCGCGCTGACGCCGTTGAGCGCGTAGCCGGCTCCGCCCAGCGGCTGCCCGCCGGACGCCACCCACCACGCGGCGAACACAGCGAACAGCCCCAGCTCAACCGCCAAAGCCGTCGTGACCGAACGGGGCCACACCGATTCTCCACTCGCCGGGTGGCCGGCAACACGTGCGCCCACCCAAGCCCCCACGACATAGCCGCCGAGTGCGGCACCGGCGTGCAGCGCCAGCGAGCGGTCGCCCTTCCCGGCCGACACGCCGAGCAGCACCAGGTTCCCCGTCATCACGCTGGAGAACACTCCACCGAGGCGGACGAACCCGAGAGCATCCGTCGCACCCGAGGCGACCGCCAGCGCCACCGCGAGAACGTCGCGGATGCGCTCCGGCCGCGCCCGGACGTGGAGGGTCGCCATGCCGCGCTCGATCATAGAGGCGGCGGCGGTAAAGACCCATGAAGGCGTGGGCGAGCGTGGAACGGGGAAAGCGCCGCCCTGCCGTAAAGCTCCGTTCGAATCCGTATGACGGCCGTGTCTCGGGCCCGCGTCGCCGGCCCGCAACGACCCTACACTCGCTGACGGTTCGGTCATGGCGCCGCGAGCCCCGACGCCATGGCGGCAACCGTGCAGAAACAGGGGATGGCGCCGGCTTCCGACAGTGACCGGATGGCGGCGCGACGGAGGCAGAGATGGGACTGAACTCAGTCAGCTCGCGCACGCCTGCGAGCTTCAGCGCACGCGGCATCGACGCGCATGGCATCGTCGCCGGCCCGCGCATGCCGCTGCTGAGTCCCCGTCGCCGCGCCATGGTGCTGCTGGGCAGCGCCGTGCTGGGCGCCTCCATCCTGGGCACTGTCGTCGGCCATCTGCTCTCGGCGCCGTCGCCGATCTGAGCTGCGGGACAGGGAAAACTCCGGCCGGAGCCGGCGTGCCGGGGGCACGCGAGGGGAAAGGGAAGGAAAAAGGGCCGGGCGCCTTGCGGTGCCCGGCCCCGAGAGGGGGGTCGTCAGACGTGGCGCTCCGGGACGAGCGCCGCGTCGGAAGGGATCTAGCTCTGGCGGGTGAAGAACAGCGTCGTCCCCGACGATGCGTTGCCCGCGGTGTAGATGATGTTGGCCTTGCCGTTGTGATCGACCACCAGCTGGAAGAAGTCGAGCAGGCTGCGGTCGGTGCACAGCGAGCTGCCCGAGCCGCCGGTCTGGATGCAGCCGGTGTGGATGCCGGTCACCGCCGCCGACGGGGTGAAGCTCGGCGTTGCGGTGTTGGCACCGGTCACCTGCGCCCAGTCGACGTCCCACGACGCGCTGGAGCCGACCAGGTTGGGATCGCCGGTCGCCGAGCTGCCGTACCAGGCGACGTCGATGACGCCGGGCGAAACCACGTCGAGGGTGGGGAAGGTGGCGGTGTTGCTGGTGGTCGACAGCGTCACCGGGGTGCTCCACGACGTGCCGTGGTTGCTGCTGTACGCGTACTTGACGACCACGCCGCCGGTGGCGACGCTGTTGCCGTTGGCGTCGGTCTTGATGTTCCTGCCCTCGGCCCAGGCGACGTACACCGTGCCGTTGCTGTCGACCTTCACCGGGGCGAAGTTGTACTCGGTGTCGAAGGCGCTGCCGGTGCTGCCGGTGCCGGGGATCGAGGTGTTGGTCCAGGTCAGCCCGCTGTTGCTGCTGATCCCGACACCAACGCCGCCGCCGTTGCTGCCGCCGTTCTGCTTGCTGTAGGTGACGTAGATGTTGCCACCATTGGCAGAATTGTCGACGGCGACGCCACCCGGCGGGCAGACGCACTCACGCGCCGACGAGGTGCCGCCGACGCTGAGGCCGACGCTCACCGCCGTCTCGGGAATCACCGGGGTGGTCTGCCCCGGCAGGATGCCCAGCTGCGGCGCGGTCAGCGGCGCGCTCTTCTGCGCGTACAGCGCGGTCACGCCGTCCCACACCATGTAGAGCGCGTTGTCCTTCTTGGAGTAGGCC
Organism: uncultured Actinomycetes bacterium; assembly: GCA_964499205.1. Taxonomy (GTDB): domain Bacteria; phylum Chloroflexota; class Dormibacteria; order Aeolococcales; family Aeolococcaceae; genus DASRDZ01. The sequence goes on from CAZCJX010000005.1 coordinate 57,139, forward strand.
AGCCAGGGGCGGTCGTCGCCCGGCGTGGTGTGGCCGTACTCGTTGGCGATGAAGCTGGCGCCGTGGTCGGTGGACACCGCCAGCGCCGAGTTCCCCAGCCAGAGGTCGGCCTGGTAGACGTCGTCGGCGGCGTCGATGGCCAGGTCGGTGTCGCCGCCGCTCACCGGGTCGCCGGTGGGAGCGACGCCGTTGTTCCAGGTGGAGCCGGCGTTGGTCGACGTCCACACCGGGCTGCCGCCGCCGGTGACGGTGCCCAGGCTCTGCGGCGCGGTGACGAACAGGCGTCCCGCGCTGTCGACGGCCAGGCTGGGCTCACCGAGCCCGCTGGAGTTGGGGATCGCCACCGGCGCGGTGAAGCCGGTGGCCACCGAGCCGCCGCCACCCGCGGCCAGCGCGCTGCCGCCGAGCGCCGCGCCCAGGGTGATGGTGACCGTCGCGGCGGCGCCGAGTGTCCGGCGCTGCTTGGCAATGTGCTTCATGAGGTGCTGACTCCTTCCTCGACCTCGAGATTCCGCCTCTCGGCATCATCCCCTGACGTGATGCCGACGAGTCCAGGACGTGCTCGCAATGTGTCGTTGCTGCATGAGCGATGCGCGCCGGACGTGCTCATTCTGCGGATCGGCACCGCGCTGCGCAACTCTCGACGCGAAGTTGCCCATATGTGTCAAGAACGCGGAGCTGATGCGTCCAGTTGGACGAAGGCCACGCAACACACGACTCTGCCGCGGCAATTGCGCCGACGATTGCGCGCGCGACTGCGCACCTGCTACTTAAGGGGACGCACCACGGCCGCAGCCCGGCCGACCGAAGCACCACCACCACCGTGGAGTCGTCATCCATGCTCTCGGCCACGGCACCCAACCTGCTCTACGTCCTGGGCATCCCCGGCGGTTCGCTGCTGGTCTCGGTCCTGATCTGCTACGGGCTCTACGTGGTGTGGGGCCGCTTCGAGCACTCCAAGCACTAGCCCGCGATGGCCGCCCGGCGCTCCGCCGTGGTGGTGGGCGCGGGCATCGTCGGGCTGGCGGCGGCCCGTGAGCTGCTCCTCCGGCACCCGGGCCTCGAGCTCACCGTGCTGGAGAAGGAGATGGACGTCGCCCGGCACCAGACCGGGCACAACTCCGGCGTCATCCATTCCGGCGTGTACTACGCACCCGGCTCGCTGCGGGCGCGCCTCTGCGTCGCCGGCGCGGCGGCGCTGGTCGCCTGGTGCGCTGAGCGCGGCGTGCCGGTGCAGCGGCGGGGAAAGCTCATCGTCGCCGTGCACCCGCGCGAGCTGGCGCGGTTGGAGGAGCTGCGGCGGCGCGGCGAGGCCAACGGGGTGGCGACGCGCGTGGTCGGGCCGGAGGAGATGGCCGAGATCGAGCCGCACGTGGCCGGGGTGCGAGCGCTGCACGTGCCGAGCACGGCGACGGTGGACTTCGTGGCGGTGGCTCGGGCGCTGGCCGACGAGGTGCACCAGCGCGGCGGCCTGGTGCGGTGCGGGGTGCGCGTGCAGCGGATCGCGGGGTCAGCGGACGCCGGGGCCGACGCGGGCCGCACGCACGCGGTGGTGGAGACCGACCAGGGCGACTGGCTCGTCGACGCCGTGGTCGCCTGCGCCGGCCTGCAGTCCGACCGCCTCGCACGCGCCGCCGACGATCCCGACCCCGACCGCGACGCCCCCGCGGTGGTCCCCTTCCGCGGCGACTACTGGCTCCTCCGCCCCGACCGCGCCCACCTCGTCCGCGGCCTGGTCTACCCCGTCCCCGACCCCGCCCTCCCCTTCCTCGGCGTCCACGCCACCCGCCGTGCCGACGAGCAGGTCTGGCTCGGCCCCAACGCGGTGCCCGCCCTGGCTCGCGAGGGCTACCGCCGCGGCGCCATCGACCGCGACGACCTCCGCGACATGGCCCGGGACACCCGCCTCCTCCGCCTCATGGCCCGCCACTGGCGCGCCGGCGCCGTCGAGCTGGCCCGCGACCGCAGCCCGCGCCTGCTGGTCCGCGCCCTGCGCCGCTACCTCCCCGAGCTGAGCGTTGCCGACGTCCAGCCCGGCCCGTGCGGCATCCGCGCCCAGGCGGTCACCCGCGACGGCCGCATGGTCGACGACTTCGTGCTCAGCCGCGCCGGCCGCACCCTGCACGTGCGCAACGCGCCAAGCCCCGCCGCCACCGCCTGCCTGGCCATCGCCGCGCGCATCGCCGACGAGGTCGAGCCGCTGCTCGCCTGACCGGCACCGCCGCGCGCCGAGCCGGTCAGTCCTCGCGCGCCTCCCACCACTGGCACCACCAGTCGTCGCCGACCAGGATCTCCAGCTTGGGGTGGTCGCAGTAGGCGATCTTCTTGTATTCGCCGACGAAGTAGCGGCAGTTGTCGCAGCGCTGGTCGCCGCTGGGAGAACCCTTCAGCTTGGCCTCGCGGATCAGGGCCTGGAGCTGCTGGTTCTCCTGCTCCATCAGCTCCTCGCGGCTGGCGCTCACCCCTCGTCCTCCACCGGCTCCCACCACTGGCACCACCAGCGCTCCCCAACCAGGATGCGCAGCTTCATGTGGTTGCAGTAGGCGATGTCGCCGATGCCGACGTAGTAGCGGCAGGTGCCGCACTTCTCGTCGTCGTAGGGCATGCCCTGCAGGATGCTGTCCTCGATCTTGTAGATCAGCAGCCGGTGCTTGTCGTCGACGGGCGTGGGGTACTGGCTGGACATGGTCGCGGCCAAGCGTAGCGAAACGAGGTGGGGCGGCTGGGACAGGGCATGATGGGCGGCGATGTACGACGTGGTGGTCGCCGGCGGCGGCCCGGCCGGGCTCAGCACCGCGCTCAGCGCCGCCCGCGAGGGCATGAGCGTCGCCGTGCTGGAGCGCGAGGGCGCCTTCGGCATCCCCACCCGCACCAGCGGCGGCACCTTCCTCGCCGACATGCGCCGGCTCGGCGTGCCCGACCGCCTGCTCAACCCCATCCGCCGCGTCCGCTTCCTCGGGCCAACCGCGGCCACCGAGGTGGTCCTCGACCCGCCGGTGGTCGGCGTGCTCGACGTGCGCGGGCTCTACCAGTGGCTGGCCGAGCGGGCCGCCGAGGAGGGCTGCGAGCTGCACCTGCGCTCCACCGTGACCGGGGTGGAGACGCGGCCCGACGGGGTGGTGGTCAGCGTGCGGGGGCACGGCGGCGAGTGGCGCGCGGCGGCGCGCTACGCGGTGGACGCCACCGGGGTGGCCGCGGTGCTGAGCAGGGCGAGCCGGCCGTCCTTCGTGCGCCGTGGCGTCGGAGCCGAGCTCGACGTGGCCGCGCCCGGCTTTCCCATGGACACCTGCTGGCTGATCATGGGCAGCAGCGTGGCGCCGTCGGGATACGGCTGGGTCTTCCCCTACCGCGAGGGACGGGTGCGCGTCGGCGTCGGCGTGCTCCGGCCCGACGCGGATGCCGACCCGCGCGACCACCTCGACGCGCTGATGGCCCTGCCCGAGCTCCGCGCCGTGCTCGGCGCCGCCCAGCCGGTCGAGGTGCACGCCGGCCTCATCCCCGCCGAGCCGCTGCGCTCGGCGATGGTCGCGCCGCGGCTGCTGGCAATCGGCGACGCCTCGGCGCAGGCCTCGACGCTGGTCGGCGAGGGAATTCGCTTCGTGATGCGCGCCGGCACCGGCGCCGGGCGGGCCGTGGCCGAGTCGGTCAGGCGCGGCGACGACACCCCGCTGCGCGCCTTCGACGACGCCTGGCGCGCCCGCCACCGCCGCGACTTCGCCGTCGCCTACCGGCTCAGCCTGAGCATGGCCCGCTTCGGCGACGCCTCCTGGGACCGCGCGGTGTGGGCGATCGGGGAGCTGCCGCCCTGGTTCGTCGCCGAGGCGCTGAGCACGCGCTTCCGGCCGGCGGCGATCGCGCGGATGGTCGCCACCCACCCCGGCGTGATGCGACGCGTGCTGCGCGCCGCCCGGGGCTGAGCGCCCGCGCTCAGCGGGTCAGCCGATCGACACCACCTCGACGTCGAACACCAGCGTGGAGTTGGCGGGGATGGTGGGCGGGTAGCCCTGGGCGCCGTAGCCCAGCGCGGGCGGGATGATCAGCCGGCGCTTGCCGCCGACGCGCATGCCCGGGATGCCCTCCTCCCAGCCCTGGATGACCTGGTGCTGGCCCAGGGTGAGCGGGAAGGGGCCCCGGCCCGCCTGCCGCGAGGTGTCGAAGCGCACCCCGGTGGACTGCAGCCAGCCCGTGTACTGCATGGTCACCTTGTCGCCGGTCTTGACCACCGGGCCGGTGCCGACGGTGATGTCGCCGTACTGGAGGCCGTCGGGCTGGTCGGTGCTGATGCCGACCAGGCGGCAGAAGTTGTCGTCGTTGGGGCCGGGCTGGGGGCTCTGGGTGCAGGTGCCGGTGCTGCTCGACCCGGCGCTGGTCGACTCGCTGCCGCTGGTGCAGGTGGACGCGGCGGCGCCGACGGGGCAGCCCGAGGCGGCGGGCGCACCCTCGCCGTTGGCGCCGCAGGCGGCGAGCAGGACAGTGGCGAGAAGGCCGAGGAGCAGGCCGGAGCGGCGCAGGGCGGAAATCATGGCGGTGCATGGTAGCGGCAGGCGGCCGGCCCGCGACTGCACTCCGCTCTTGATCGACTGTTGACGGCGTTGCGACGGATGGCCCCCCGAAGCCCCGTACAATTGCGCCCTGTGCCCGGGCGACCGGGCCCGTGTGCCTGTTTCGCCTGTACCGGGAGCTGTTCGGCCATGGCCAACAACATCAAGGAGTCCAAGGGAGTCAACTCCCAGAAGGACATCATCACCAACGTCCGCTGCCCCGTCTGCAACAACCTGATGCGGCAGAACGAGATCAGCGTGGAGATCGCCTTCCGCCACACCCGCAAGCCGGGTGAGCCCAAGCGGGAGCGCATCGTCAAGCACGCCCGCAACTGCGGGAAGGCGGCCTGATCCGCTGAGAATCCGCCCCCGGCCGCCGCGATTCTCAGCGGTGGCCGGTGTGCCGGCTGCGGCGACGTGAAGTCGCCTACGCCGGCGGGTTCTTTCCGGGTCTGCGCGACGTGAAGTCGCCTACGCTCGCCGGCTCTCTGTCCGGGTTCCGCGTCTGCGGAGCGTGTAGCGCCGCAGTAACGCGGCGAGCACGAGTCGGATCGACGCGGAGAAGCGGCGCCGACCCGGTGCTAGCTTCGGATCCCAGGTGGGTGGGGCGCGCAGATTGCCCCCCGAACGGAGATCCGATCCCGCATGCGCACAGCACTCGACAGCTTCATCAGCCTGCTCGGCGACAACCGGGACTACGTCCTGCTTGCCCTCGCCGTCCTCGTCCTGGTCGAGGGGGCGATCATCGTCCTCTGGGCGCGCCGGGCCATCCGGGTGCAGCGCCGTCTCGACGCGGCGCTGGCTGAGAGCGAGCGGGCCGGCGCCCGCGCCGCGGCCGCCGAGGCCAAGGCCAAGCAGCTTCCCCAGACGTATCGCGTCGCCGACGCGTCGCGCGACGAGCTCGCCGGCGGCGTCACCGTGCGCGACGGCGAGCGCCAGGTGTACTCGGCGGGTGGACGGACCACTGCCCTTCCCCCGGCGCCCCCGGCGGCGCCCAACCGCATCGCCCCGGCCGCACCCGCCACAGCCCCGACTGCCGCTGCCACACCGCAACCGGCCCACCCTGAGCAGCCCGCCGAGTACACCACCCCCGTCGCCGAGAAGGCCGCCGCCTGGGTGCTGCCCGAGGTGGCGGCGAGCCAGCCGGACGGCGCGCCCGCCGGCCACGCGCAGACGCCCACCGGCCACGCGCAGACGCCCGCAGGCCAGGCACAGCCGCCCGGCCTGCCCACCCCGCCGCGCCCGGTGCTCAACTGGTCGCCCGCGGACCTGGGTGGCGGGACTGCGCCCGCAGAGCCCACCCCCGCGCCCGCGGAGCTCATGCCCGCACCGGCGCCGCAAACACCGGCGCCGCAGACGCCGGCCCCCACCACCCTCGGCTGGTCGGGCAGCTCCGTCCCCGTCGAGCCCGCCCCCGACTTCGCCGTGATCAGCGACCCCGAGGCGCTGGCCAGCTTCGTCCCCGCCCCGCGCCCCTCCCACGCCAACGGCAACGGCAACGGCCACAGCCAGAGCAACGGCGTCACCCATGCCGCCGTCGCCTGGGATATGGCCATGCTCGACAGCAACGACGACGCCGTCGACGACCTGCCCAGCACCGGCGACATCCTGCTGGTCGAGGACGACCCCACCATCACCAAGCTCTACAAGGTGCTGCTGGAGAGCCGCGGCTACACCGTGCGCGTCGCCGCCGACGGCCTCGAGGGCCTCGACCGCGCCAACGAGAAGCGTCCCGACCTGGTGCTGCTCGACATCATGATGCCGCGCATGAACGGCATTGCCTTCCTGCAGGCGGTGCGCTCCAGCGCGCTGCGCGACCTGCCCGTGGTGGTGCTGAGCAACTTCATGGAGAAGCAGCTCGTCGACGACGCGCTCTCGCTGGGCGCGCTGGAGTACATGGTCAAGGCGCAGACGCGTCCCGAGGCGCTGGCCGGTGCGCTGCCGCACTGGCTGCGCGGCGAGCGCGCCTTCACCTCGTAACCCCGCGGGGCGGGCCAGGCCAACCGGCGGCCACGACGGTCGCGATGACTAGACTGGCTCGACGATGGCCGTGGAGATCCCCCTCTTCGAGCTGGGCGTCGTGCTCTTCCCGCACATGCCGCTGGGGCTGCACGTGTTCGAGGAGCGCTACCGCGCCATGCTGCGCGACTGCGAGGAGCAGGGCATCGGCTTCGGCGTCGTCGGCATCCGCGAGGGCGTCGAGGTGGGCGGCGGCGCCGTCGCCTACGACGTCGGCACGCTGGCCCAGATCCGCCGCCTGGAACGCCTCGACGACGGGCGCGCCAACCTGCTGGTCACCGGTGCCACCCGCTTTCGCGTGGTGCGCCGCATCAGCGATCGCCAATACCCAGCAGGCGAGGTGGAGTACCTGAGCGACGCGGCCGGCGACGAGGCGGCGATGCAGCGCCTCGCCGCCGAAGTGCTGCCCGCCTTCCGCCGCTACGTCGCCTCGCTGCAGCAGCTCTCCGCGCGCGACCTGCCGGCGCTCGACGAGCTTCCCGACGACCCCGAGCTGCTCGGCTACCTCGTCGCCGCAGCGCTGCAGATCGAGACGGCGCACAAGCAGCGCCTGCTCGAAGCCGACTCGACGCAGCGGCGCCTGGCCATGTGCGCCGAGCTGCTGCGCCGCGAGGAGGCGCTGCTGGAGCGCCGCCTGGCCCGCAGCAACCCGCGCATCGCCGGCATCTCGCCGAACTGAACTGCCGCAGCCGCGGCGCGCGGCACGACGCGCGAACGAGGTCAGAAGCGCGAGCGCCGTCCCCATACCCGCCCTCGCTGGAACGGGTTGGGCAACCGTCCGAGCACCAGCGCCGCCGCATATCCGCCGACCATCGCCGCCAGCAGCGAGGCCAGCCCGGCGACCAGCAGCGGCCGCGACCCTTTCCCACTGTTGTTGCCAGATGTGACGGCAACGGGCGCGGTCGTCGGGTGCGGCGTCGGCGACGGGGTGGACCGGGCCTCGGCGTGCAGGCTGATGTCGGTGGCCGCGTTGCCCGACACCGCGTGCACCACGGTGTCGCCCGGCTGGTCACCGGTGCGCACGGTCACCACCACCACGCCGGTGTCGCCGCTGTCCGCCTGGGCGGGGTCGACCGCCGCGCCGCTGCCCGGCGCCGAGGTGATGCTGAAGCTCACCGTGGCGTGCGGCACCGCGTAGGTGTCGCTGCCGCGCTGCGCCTCCAGGGTGGCCTGCACCAGCACCTCGCTGCCCGGCGCCGGCGGCGCCGAGGAGGCCAGCGCCAGCTGGATGGTCTGCACCTCCAGCGTCGGCGGCTGCGGCGGCGCACCGGGGCTGGGCGGGGGCAGGGTGGGCAGCGGCGTGCCGCCGGGCGGCACATATGCAGGCGCGGTCGATCCGGGCACCGCGCTGCGCGTCGGCGGCGGGTTGCTGGGCGGGGGCTTCGGCGTCGCCGACCTGGTCGGCGGTGGCGAGGTCGGCGGCGGCGGCGAGGGTTGGCAGGTGATCAGCGGCGGGGCGCACACCTGGGCCGCGGTGCGCACGGGCGCGGCGGGGCCGGTGGCCACGAAAGCCGCGCCGGCGCCACCCAGGCAGGCGAGGACGACGGCCGCGGCGATGCGCCGGGAGCGGGCGCGCCGCCACCGCGTGGTGAGGGGCAGGGGCATGAGGTGCGGACGATTATCATCCGCGGGTCGTGTCCGCCCGCTGTGGGTTGATCAAGAGGTGACCGTGTCCACGCTCGACCGTTTCTCCCTGCAGGGTCGCGCCGCCCTGGTGACGGGCGGCAGCCGCGGCATCGGCCGCGCCATCGCGCTGGCGCTCGCCGGAGCCGGAGCGCAGGTCGCCGTCAGCTCGCGCAAGGCCGAGGCCTGCCAGGCCGTGGTCGACGAGATCACCGCCGCCGGCGGCACCGCCGTGGCAATTCCCGGCCACGCGGGGCGCGCCGAGGAGATCGCGCGCACGGTCAACACGGTGATGGAGCAGTTCGGCCGCCTCGACATCCTGGTCAACAACGCCGCCACCAACCCGCAGTTCGGTCCCATGATCGACACCAGCGAGACCGCCTTCGACAAGGTCACCGAGGTCAACGTCAAGGGCCCGTGGCTGTTCGCGCGCGAGGCGCACCGCGCCTGGATGGGCGCCAACGGCGGCACCATCCTCAACATCGCCTCCATCGGCGGCCTCAAGTCCGAGCCGTTCCTCGGCGCCTACGGGGCGAGCAAGGCGGCCGTGGTCAGCATCACCAGGACGCTGGCGCGCGAGATGGGGGGCCAGGGCATCCGCGTCAACGCCATCGCCCCGGGGTTGATCCGCACCGACTTCGCGCGCGTTCTGGTGGAGACGCCGGAGATCCACGACCGCGCTGTCGGCGCGACCTGCGTCGGCCGCGTCGGAGAGCCCGACGAGATCGCGTCGGTGGCGCTCTTCCTCTGCAGTGACGCGGCGTCATACGTGACCGGCGCGGTGCTGGTGGTCGACGGCGGCGCGACGGCGTAAGGTCTGAGCCCAGGAGGACCGCACACCATGGCCAACGACCAGGGCATCGGCTACTGGATGACGCGCCGCGCGGCGCTCACCCCCGAGCGCACCGCGCTGATCTACGAGGACGCGCAGCGCACCTACGGTGAGCTCAACCGCGAGATCAACCAGGTGGCGCACGGCCTGCGCGCGCTCGGCGTCAACCAGGGCGACCGGGTCGCCTATCTCGACCTCAACCACCCGCGCTTCTTCGTCACCATGTTCGCCGCCGCCAAGCTGGGCGCCATCTTCGTGCCGCTCAACTTCCGGCTCACCGGCCCCGAGCTCAGCTTCATCATCCGCGACGCCGGCGTGCACACCCTGGTGCACGACGAGATGTTCGCGCCGCTGGTCGACGCCATCCGTGGCGACCTCCCGGTGCAAAACCACATCTGCCCCACGCCCCGCGACGGTGTGCGCCCCTGGAGCGAGCTGGGCCACGACCAGCGCGACAGCGACCTCGACACCATCGTCTCGCCCGACGACGTCGCGGTGATCATGTACACCTCGGGCACCACCGGCCGTCCCAAGGGCGCGATGTTGACCCACGGCAACTTCCTGTGGAACAACATCAACGCGCTGCTCGGCTACGACACGCTGATGGACGATCGCACCCTGGTGGTGGCGCCGCTGTTCCACATCGGCGGCCTCAACGTCACCCCGCTGCTGGCCTTCCTCAAGGGCGCGACGGTGGTGCTGGAGCGCCAGTTCGACCCGCAGCGCGTGCTGCAGCTGATCCCCAAACACCGCATCACCACCATGTTCGGCGTGCCGGCGATGTTCCTGTTCATCTCGCAGATGCCGCAGTTCGCCGAGACCGACCTGAGCAGCGTGCGCAGCTTCATCTGCGGCGGCGCACCGGTGCCCGAGGCGCTGATCCGGCTCTACGGGCAGCGCGGCATCACCTTCGCCCAGGGCTACGGGCTCACCGAGACGGCGCCGTTCGCCTCGCTGGTGCCCATCCCGCGCGCCCTCGACAAGGTGGGCTCGGCGGGCGTGCCGCCCTTCTTCACCGACGTGCGCTGCGTCGACGACCGCGACGAGCCGGTGCCCATCGGCGAGCGCGGAGAAGTGGTCATCAAAGGCCCCAACGTGATGAAGGGCTACTGGAACCGGCCCGAGGCCACCGCCGAGGCGATCCGCAACGGCGGCTGGTTCCACAGCGGCGACGTCGGCGTGATGGACGACGAGGGCTACCTCTACATCGTCGACCGCAAGAAGGACATGATCATCAGCGGCGGCGAGAACATCTATCCCGCCGAGGTCGAGGACTGCATCTACAAGCATCCCGACGTCGCCGAGGTGGCGGTGATCGGCGTGCCCGACCAGCGCTGGGGCGAGACGGTGTGCGCCATCGTGGTGCCCAAGCCGGGCACCTCCCCCACCGAGCAGGACATCATCGACTTCACTCAGGGCCAGCTGGCCCGCTACAAGCAGCCCCGCTCGGTCGTCTTCACCGACGCGCTGCCGCGCAACCCCGCCGGCAAGGTGCTCAAGTTCGAGCTGCGCGAGCGTTTCGGCGGCGCCACCGTCGAGCAGGTGCAGCACGAGCAGCCGCAGAGCGGCACACCGCAGCCGTCGCCGGGCGCGTGATGTACCGCGGGCACGCGGCGCGGACCGAGCGGCGGACCCGCCCGCCCGCCTGCCCAGCGTGCCGCACCCCGCTGCGCACCGACACGTTGGAGACGGTGCTCAGCACCAACCGCGGCTACCGCTTCCCCACCGTGCTGCTGCTCTGGTGCCCGGCCTGCCGGCAGAGCGTTTCCGTCGAACTCGACCATTACCCCAGGGACTGCGACTGCGACGCCGGCCTGGAGACCGACCTCGCCGACCACGCCGCCATCCCCTGCGAGCAGCAGCTGGTCAGTGTCATCTTCGAGTCCTGCAAGCGCTGCGGCCAGGTGCGCGAGGTCTACCTCAACCACTGACCCAGGTCGCCTCGACGCCGCGGACGTCGCCGTCCTCGTCGCGGAGCACGGCGACGTCGCGATAGCCGAGGCGGTCGAGGTCGTCGCGGAGCAGGCGGTCCTGGCTGCCGCCGATCTCCTGCAGCACCGCGCCGCCGGGGCGGAGGAAGCGGCGCCCCTCGCGGAGGACGCGGCGCAGCAGCTCGGTGCCGTCGGGGCCGCCGTCGTAGGCGAGGGCGGATTCGAAGGTGAAGGTGTCGCGTTGCAGCAGCGGCAGCTCGGCGGTGGGCACGTAGGGAACCACGGCGACGACGAGGTCGACGGCGCCGCGCAGCTCCTCGGGCACCGGGCCGAAGAGGTCGCCGCGGTAGGCCTCGACGCCGTTGGCCATGGCGCAGGCGACGGCGGCGGGGTCGATGTCGGTGCCGACCACGCGTGCGCCGGGACGGTGCTGCATCAGCACCCGGGCGACGGCGCCGCAGCCGGTGCAGAGGTCGAGGGCGGCGCCGCCGGCGGGCAGCCGCTCGGCAGCGCGCAGGGCGAGGGGTTCGCTGAGCCAGCGCGGCACGTAGACGCCGCGGTCGACGCGCAGGTCGATCCCACAGAAGCGGGCATGGCCGGTGATCCAGGCCAGCGGCTCGCCGGTGAGGCGGCGGCGCAGCATGGCGTCGAGCACGGACGGGTCGCCGCCGGCCGCGGCCGACAGCTGCTCCGCCTCCTCCTCGGCGGCGATGAAGCCGGCCCGGGCCAGCACCTCCGCCAGCGCGGCGCGGTCGATGCTCAGCCGGCCAGCGTCGCCGACAGCTGCTGCTCCTGCAGTGCCACCAGCGCGGTGAAGTTGGCGTCGGTGGCGGTGGACTGCGGGCCGCCGCCGAGCAGCTCGGCGACGTAGCGTCCGCGGCGGATCAGCGCGAAGAGCGCGCGGGACGACGGGTCGCCGCTGGCCTGCGCCGGCACGGTGGCGACCAGGCCGGCGATGGCGTCGGCGCCACCGGCGGGGAGGGTCAGGGTGGTGAGGGTGCCGCCGTCGGGCGCCTTGGCCCGCCGGCGCTGCTCGTCGGCGAAGAAGCTGCTCGCGCCCTGGGCGTCGCGGAAGAAGAGCACCTGGGAGATCACCGTGGCGAAGGGCGTCGGCTTGGCGCCGCGGTTGGGGTCGGCGTAGGTGGCCCGGGCGCCGACCTGCAGGCCCTCGGTCTTCAGCGTGGCGGCCAGCGACGGGTCGCTCTCCTGGTCGGCGAGGGTGCCGGCGTCGACGGTGGAGTCGTCGGTGCGCACGTAGCCGGCGAGCTGGTTGGGGCGGAGCACCATGGTCTGCGGCGCCAGCGTCGGCGCGGTGCCGCTGGGCGTTGCCGGGAAGGGTGACGGCGGGTTGGAGTCCGAGCAGGCCGCCAGCAGGCCGCTGAGGGCGGCCGCGGCGAGCGCGACGCGAAGCCGGTCCATGCGCGGCGGATGGTACAGCGTGGTCGGCCCTCGGCCGGTCTGGCCATTGCCGCGGGGTGTTGCGGCGTGTCAGCCGGCCAGGTCGATGACCAGGCGCAGCGGGCTGCTGGCGTACACGGCCGTGAACTGCACGGGGTGGGCGAGCTTGATCTGGTAGGTGGTCGCACCGTTGAAGGGCGACGGCTGGACCAGGCTCACCGACGTCGCCGGGTTGCTGCTCGGCAGCTGGCCGGTCGACCCTGCCGGCACCACGCCGTCCAGGACGACGTAGAGCGTGGTCGGGTCGAGGAAGCCAACCGTCGCCCGGGGCGTGCCCGAGGCCGTGCCCGCGCTGTCGAGGTCGAGGACGATGCGGAAGTCGTTGGGATGGATGCCGTAGCGGAAGTCCTTGACCTGGTAGCCGGTGCCGCTGTCGCCGAGCACCTTGACGCTGGTCAGCTGCGGTGCGGCTGCGCTCGGCGCCACCGACGGCTGCGGCCTGCTCTGCGCCGGCGCGCTCGACTGCGCCGCGGGCGCGCTGGTCTTGGGCTTGACGGTGGCGGGCGCGCTGGCCCTGGGCGGTGCCGTGGTCGTCGAGGTCGGCGTCGGCGAGGTGGTCCTCCCGCTGACCACGCCGACGACGAACATCACCAGGGTGGCCGCCCCGAACACGGCGAGCAGCCGGCGTCCGTCGCGGAGTTGGGAGGGGCTGCGACGGGGGCGCTCGGCCGTGTCGGGCGGCGGGGCGGCGTGGCGATGCGGCGGGGCCTGGACGTCCTCCGCCAGCTCGCGCGGCCGCCAGGGGCGCGGTTCGTAGACGGTGCCGTGATCGCGATCGAAGCCGGCCAGCGCCTCACCCAGCGGGTCGGGCTTGGGCGGGGACGCCGGCGGCATCGCCGGGGGCAGGGGCGGTCGCGGCGGGCTGATCTCGCCGAGCACCGAGCCGATGCTGTGGCGCGGCGGCGGCATGGGGGTGCGGTGGATCGGGGCGCGGGGGTCGGTGGAGGTCGGCGAGAACGGGTCCTCGACGCTGGTGCCGGGCAGCGGCATCTGGCCGGGGAGGGGGGACGGCGGCGGAGTGCGGGGGGGCAGCGGGGGTGGGGTCGTGGCCGCCGGTGTGGCCGGGCGCGGCATGGGGGTGGGGTCGTGCAGCGGCGCTCTCAGCGGGGGCAGCGGGCCGAGGCCGAGG
>CAZCJX010000006.1:0-69441 GCA_964499205.1 uncultured Actinomycetes bacterium
GGATGTCGAAGCCCTCGGCGTAGCCCTGGAGCATGGCGTACTCGATGCCGTTGTGCACCATCTTGGTGAAGTGCCCCGAGCCGGGCGGCCCGGTGTGGAGAAAGCCGTCGGGCGGGGCCAGCGTGGTGAACACGGGCAGCAGGCGGTCGATCGCCTCCTTGTCGCCGCCGGCCATGATGCAGTAGCCGACGCTGAGACCCCAGATGCCGCCGCTGGTGCCGGCGTCGACGAAGTGGATGCCCCTGGCCTTGCACTGCTCCGCCCGGGCGGTGGAGTCGTGCCAGTTGCTGTTGCCGCCGTCGACGATGGTGTCGCCGGGCTGGAGCAGCTCTGTGAGCCTCGCCACGGTGCTGCCGGTGATCTCGCCCGCGGGCACCATGACCCACACCGCCTTCGGCGCGTCCAGCTTGTCGACCAGCGCCTCCAGAGAATCTGCCGTGGTTGCCCCGAACTCCTCGACCGCGGCGCGGGCCTGGGCGTTGGGGTCGAAGGCGACGACGGCGTGGTTGCCGTCGCGGCGGAGGCGGTGGACCATGTTGCCGCCCATGCGGCCGAGGCCGACGAAACCGATCTGCATCAGGGTGTCGCTCCCACGAGTTCGCGGACGGCGGAGGCCAGGTCGGCGAGCGCCTGCTCCAGGTCAGCGCCGGCGTGGATCCTGATGGCGCGGCGCCGGTGGTTGCGCAGCGACTGCAGGTCGCCGATCGCCTGCGCCTGCTTGAGGATGGAGAAGCTGTAGTCCTGGCCGGGGATGGGCACGTCGACGGGATCGTCGACGGTGATCTGCACGAACACCCCGGTGTTGGGGCCGCCCTTGTGCAGCTGGCCGGTGCTGTGCAGGAAACGCGGGCCGAAGCCGAGCGTGGTGGCCAGGCTGGTGCGGTCCCGGATGGCGGTGCGCAGGTCCTGCAGCGCCCGCTCGTTGTCGTCGGTCGGCGGGACGTAGGCCATGAGGGCGACGTAGTCGCCGGGGCTCGACTCGTCCAGCAGCGTGCACAGTGCACGCGCGTCGGCGGTGTCGACTGTCGGCAGCGTGCCGTCGCGCAAGTAGGCGTCGAGCACCGCTTTGGTGTTGTCCTTCGACTCCTGCACGTTGGGCTGGTCGAAGGGGTCGATCTGCAGCGACGCGCCGGCGACGGCGACGGCGAACTCCCAGCGGAAGAACTCGGCACCGAGGTCGAAGACCTCGTCGAGATGCAGCGTCACCACCGGCTGGTCGGACTTCGCCAGGGCGGCGACCTGGGCGTCGAAGTCGGGGTTCTCGCCGAGGCGCAGGGCGACGAAGAGGCGGTCGCCACCGTAGGCGTCGGGCTCGCCGACGGGCTCGCCGGCGACGGGGACCAGGCCGCGGCCCTCCTTGCCGGTGCTCTCGGCGATGAGCTGCTCGGCCCACAGGCCGAAGGACTCGATCTCCGGCGGCGCCAGGATGGTCACCTTGTCGCGGCCGACGCCGTGCAGCAGGCCCATCGCGGTGCCCAGCACCAGGCCGCCGTTGAGCGCCGGATGCACGTCGGGACGGCACTGCGCCGTCATCTTCGCCGCGCTGTCGAGGATTCGCGTGATGTCGATGCCCGCCAGCGCGGCGGGAACCATGCCGAAGAAGCTCAGCGCCGAGTAGCGGCCGCCGATGTCGGGACGGTTGCGGAAGACGTGGCGGAAGTGCTTCTCGTTGGCCAGCGTGTCCAGCGAGGTGCCCGGGTCGGTGACGGCGACGAAGTGCTCGCCGGGCGCGTCGGCGCCGGCCTGGCGCACCACCTCGAAGAAGTGCGCGAAGTGCGACAGCGTCTCCACCGTGCCGCCCGACTTGCTCGACACCACGAAGACCGTGCGCAGCGGGTCGAGCGAGGTGGTGAGCTGGGTGATGTAGTCGGGATCGGTGGTGTCGAGGACGTGCAGCGCCGGCCAACCCTTCTGCTTGCGGAAGGAGCGGCGCAGCACCTCGGGAGCGAGGCTGCTGCCGCCCATGCCCAGCACCACCACGTCGGTGATGCCCTCGTCGCGCACGTCCTCGGCGACCTTGGTGATCTCGTGCAGGTGCGGGCGCGTCCAGTCGACGACGTCGAGCCAGCCGAGGCGCTGGGTGATCTCCCTGGCGTGGGCGGGGTCGTCGGCCTTCCAGAGGTTGGGATCGTGCTGCCAGATGCGCTGCACGATGCGCGGCGCGTGGTCGCTGGTGATCGCCGCCATGGTGACGTCGGTGTCGGCGCCGAGATGCAGCGTGTGCCGCCGGCCCAGGCCGCCGCGCATCACGTCGGCCTTCTCGGCGATGGCGAGGATCAGCTCGTTGTAGGAGTCGGCGAAGGCCTGCAGGCCCTCGTCGAGCAGGTCCTGGGTGACCTCGTCCATGTCGATGCCGGCGTCGGCGAGGCGGCGCATGATGTCGTGCGCCCAGGCGTAGTTGCGCACCGTGTCGGCCTCGACGCGGCCGTGGTCGCGGAAGGCCTCGACGGTCTGCGGCGGCATGGTGTCGACGGTGTGCGGGCCGATCAGCGCCTCGGCGTAGACCACGTCGCGGTACCGCGGATTCTTGGCGCTGGTGCTGGCCCACAGCGGGCGCTGCACCAGCGCGCCGGCCTCGCGCAGCGTGGCGAAGCGCTCGCCGAGGAAGACCTGCTCGAACTTCTCGTAGGCCAGCACCGCGTTGGCGATGGCGGCGGTGCCGAGCAGGCTCTGCAGCTCCTCGTTGTCGGGGTCGTCCCGGAGCTTGGCCTCGAGCTTCTTGTCGACGGCGGTGTCGACGCGCGACACGAAGAAGGACGCGACGCTGTTGACGTGCACCGACTCGCCGCGCTCGAGGCGCTGTTCGAGACCGCGGATGTAGGCCTCGGCCACCGCCTCGTAGGCGCTGAGCGCGAAGATCAGAGTGATGTTGACGTTGATGCCGGCGGCGATGAGCCGCTCGATGGCGGGGATGCCCTCGCGCGTCGCCGGTACCTTGATCATCAGGTTGGGACGCTCCACCCGGGTCCAGAAGTCCTTGGCCATGGCCACGGTGGCCTCGGTGTCATGGCCGACGCGGGGAAGCACCTCCAGCGACACCAGGCCGTCGGCGCCGTCGGTCCTGTCGTAGACCCCGCGCAGGGTGTCGGTGGCGTGCTGGATGTCGCTGATGGCGATGTTCAGGAACAGCTCGTCGGCCGAGGTCACGCCGGCGTCGACCAGCTGCCGCAGGTGCTCGTCGTAGTCGGTGCCCTGCGACACCGCCTTCTGGAAGATGGTGGGGTTGCTGGTCAGGCCGGTGACGTTGTCCTCGTCGATGTAGCGCTGCAGCCGGTCGGTGACGACCAGCTCGCGAGAGATGAAGTCGAGCCAGACGCTCTGGCCGTGGTCGGCCAGCTCCTGGAGCGGGTTCTTTGCCATGTGCGCTGCCTCTATTCGCTGCTGGCGTTGGCGGCCATCGCCGCGCCCACGCTGGCCACGCCGCTGCCCGCGCGAGCCCGTTCCATGGCGGTGCGGGCCGCCTCGACGACGCGGTCGACGGTGAAGCCGAAGAACTCGAAGAGATCCTTGGCGGGGGCGGAGGCCCCGAATCGGTCGATGCCGACCGCAACTCCGGCGCCGCCGATGTAGCGCTCCCAGCCGAAGGTGATGCCGGCCTCGACGGAGACGCGGGCCAGGACATCCTTTGGGAGCACCGACTCGCGGTATTCGGCGTCCTGCTGGTCGAAGAGCTCGAAGCAGGGCATGCTGACCACCCGGGCCCGGACTCCCTGCTGCTGCAACGCTTCGCCGGCCCGCACGACGAGCTGCAGCTCGCTGCCGGTGCCGATGAGGATAACCTCGGGGGTGCCCTCGCAGTCGCGCAACACGTAGGCGCCTCTGAGCACGTCGGGACTGGTCGTCTCGCTGTAGATCGGCAGCTTCTGGCGGCTCAGCGCCATCAGCGTCGGGCCGTTGCGGTGCTCCAGGGCGATGCGCCAGGCGGCGGTGGCTTCGTTGGCGTCGCCGGGGCGGACGACGTAGAGGTGGGGGATGGCGCGCAGGGCCATGAGGTGCTCAATGGGCTGGTGGGTGGGGCCGTCCTCGCCGAGGCCGATCGAGTCGTGGGTGAACACGTAGGTCACCGGGATGTTCATCAGGCAGGCGAGGCGGATGGCCGGGCGCCCGTAGTCGCTGAAGGTGAGGAAGGTGCCGCCGTAGACGTGCAGGCCGCCGTAGATGGACATGCCGTTGAGCGCGCTGCACATGGCGTGCTCGCGCACGCCGAAGGCGATGTTGCGCTGCACCGTGTCGGGGCCGAAGTAGCCGTCCGAGGTGATGTAGGTCTCGTTGGAGGACTTGAGGTCCGCCGAGCCGCCGACCAGGTTGGTGATCACCGGAGCCAGGGCGTTGATCACCTTGCCGGAGGCGACGCGTGTCGATTCCTCTTTGCCCGCTTCGAACCGCGGCAGGAGCTGCTGCCAGTCGTGCGGCAGCTCGCCGCGCTCGTCGGCGTCCCAGAGCTGCGCCCTGTCGGGATTGGCCTGCTTCCAGGCGTCGAGCGTCTGCTCCCACTGCCTGCGCAGCTCGGCGCCCCTGGCGCCGGCGGTGCGGTAGAACTCGAGTGCGTCCTCGGGGACGTAGAAGGCAGGCTCGGTGGGCCAGCCCATGCGCTCCTTGGTGAGCCGCACCTCGTCGGCGCCGAGCGGGCTGCCGTGCGCCTTGGCGGTGTCCTGCTTGTTGGGGCTGCCCCAGCCGATGTGGGTGCGGCAGGCGATCAGGCTGGGGCGCTTGTCCTGCTTGGCGTTGGTGATCGCCCGGTCGATGGCGTCGACGTCCTCGCCGTCGACGCGCTGGGTATGCCAGCCGTAGGCGTCGAAGCGCTGCACCACGTCCTCGGTGAAGGTGTCCTCGGTGGGACCGTCGAGGCTGATGTGGTTGTCGTCGTACAGATAGATGAGCTCGCCGAGCCGGAGGTGGCCGGCCAGGCTGGCCGCCTCCGAGGCGACGCCTTCCATCATGTCGCCGTCGCTGCAGAGCACGTAGATGTCGTGGTCGATGATGGCCTGCTCGGGCGTGTTGTAGCGCGCGGCGCGGAAGCGCTTGGCGATCGCCATGCCCACCGCGTTGGCGAAGCCCTGTCCCAGCGGGCCGGTGGTCACCTCGACGCCCGGCGTGTCGCGGTACTCGGGATGTCCTGGAGTTTTGGAATGCAACTGGCGGAAACGCTGCAGCTCGCTCATCGGCAAGTCGTAGCCGGTGAGGTGGAGCATCAGGTAGAGGAGGGCGGAGCCGTGGCCGGCGCTGAGGACGAAGCGGTCGCGGTTGGGCCAATGCGGGTCGCGCGGGTCGTAGCGCATCTGGCGCGTCCACAGCGTGTAGGCGATCGCTGACGCCCCCATCGGGAGCCCCGGGTGGCCCGAGTTGGCCTTCTCGACCATGTCCATGGCCAGGGCCCGGATGGTGTCGATGCAGCGCTGCTGCAGGGTGTCAGTCACGAGGCGAACTCCTCCGCTGCTCGGCGGCCACTCGGCGGCGCGGTGCCGCACCCCCCATGATGGCGAGAAGGGGGTGGGCAGTGCAGCGTCAGCCCGGCCCGAGCAGCCCGGCGACGGCGCAGGCCGCGGCGGCCCTGATCGCCTCGTGGTGGCGGCGGTCCGCCTCGCGCTGGGTGCGGCGGAGGCTGGGGGCGACGTAGCCGAGCGCGGTGCGCCACCAGGGGCGGCCGGTGGCGCCGTCGGGGACGTCGCGGAGCAGGTCGCGGTCGTGCTCGGGGTCGTTGGTGGTGATGCCCAGGCAGACCAGGGTGACCCCACCCATGGCGGCGGCGGCGTCGCGCCAGACGTCGACGTTGGGGTCCCAGGCGGCGAAGCCGGCGGCTTTGAGGGTGTCGCGCGACGCCTGGCCGAGGACCGGCTCGGCGACGGCGGCGACCCGGCCGGTGAGCGTTTTGCCGTCGGGGGCCGGTGCCGCCCCCGCGGCGAGGATCGCCATGTCGCGCTCGCCGTCGAGGACCACCGTGCCGGGCTCTGCCATCCCCGTGCCGGGGCCGGCGCCGGCGAAGACCAGCCAGCGGGCGCGGGGCATCCAGAAGGAGGCCGCCTGCCGGCTCGCCTCGTCGCCCTTGCCGCCCACCACCACCGCCAGCGTGCCGCGGTCGGTGACGCAGGTCCAGGCGAGCTTGGCCCGGCCGGCGGGGACGCTGCGGGTCTTCAGGCCCCGCGCGTGGAGCACGGCGCGGACGGCCTCGGCGTCCTGGTGCAGCGCGCAGGCCACGAGGCCGCTCAGCCAGGGGTCGCTGCTCACTGCGGCTGCTTCGCGGCCCCCTGCCCGTGGCCCGCCCGCTCCTCGGCCTTGGTGACCCCGTTGGTCGCCCAGAGCTCCGCCGGGTGCTCGTCGACGATGACGGTGACCGCGCCCGGCGGGACGCCGAGCGTGTCGACCACGGTGCGGTGGAGGTTGTCGATCAGGGTGCGGAGCAGCTCGGGGGGACGCCCGCCGACCAGGTCGATGCGCACCAGGGGCACGGGTTGGGCCTCCGTGTGTGGGTGTTTGGCGCATTGTGCCGGGCCGGGTGGGGGCGGCGCGCTCCGCGTCGTGCCGGGGGGCGCGGGGGTTCGGTGTAGAATCCGGGCTGCCGTGCGGGGCTCTCTGGCCCCTGATGGCCGCGCGCCCATAGCTCAGCCCGGATAGAGCAGCGGACTACGGATCCGCGTGCGGGGGTTCAAATCCTCCTGGGCGCGCCATTCCTCTGAGCTCGAACTAGGGCTCTGACGCGTCTCCGGGACGCCGTGCGGGTGTGGTGTATACCTACGCGTATAGCTACCGCGGTGGGACTTCGTCCATGCCCATGCAGGTGCGGGAGGCGCGCAGGTCACCGGACGAGCGCGAGCGCCCGACTCAGCGAAAGACTTCGAGCACCGTCGGCGAGATGCGGTCGTTGAAGTCCGTGATGGTGTTGGCCCCTGCGACCACCTGGATGGTGTGCGTCCCTGGCGGAATGCCTCCCGGCACGATGTCGCCACCGCAGAGCAGCATGTGGGTTTCGGCCGGGTTGGCGAAGATCTGGGCGCGCCCCACGGGGTTGCCGTCGATCAGCACGGTGGCGGTGAGCAGTTGGTTGGGCTGGTGGCTGTAGGCCGAGACCCAGAGGCAGATCAGCTGCGTCCCACCCTGCGAGGTGAACGGCGCCGACGCGATGACGCCGCCGCCCTGTCGGGTCGCGCACTCGTCGTTGCCCTTGAGCTGGGTGGCGATCGTCGGCGGTGGCAGCTCGAGCACGGTCAGCGCCCAGAGGTCGTTGCTGTCGATCGTGGTGCCGGTCATGGGTGTCAGGTGGAGCGCGTGGGTCTTGGCTGGGGCAGAGCGGACGCGGTCACCGCCGACCAGCCCATGTGGCTGCTGGCGGGATTGGCGAAAAGCTGGAAGGTGGCGTTGGGGTTGCCGTCGAGCTGGAGCAGTGCGCCGAGCATCTGGCCGCCGGTCTGCGAGTACCCCGTCGCCGACACCGAGATGAGCAGCGGGCCGCCGCTGCAGGAGAAGTTCTGCTGCGTGTACAGGCTCGGACTCGATGCGAAGCCGAACGTCGCCAGGCGCACCAGCGGCGGCACGCCGATGTCGCTGATGTCGAGGATGGCCATGTTGACGATGTCGTTAGCGTCGGTGGTCACCACGCCGGGGGCGACGACGCCGAACCTCGACTCGCCGTCGGGCAGCGGCTGGACCTGGGCGCGACGTCGCAGCAGCGCCATGTGGGTCGCCGCCGGATTGACGAAGCCTGCCGTGGACAGCGCTGAGTCGCCCAGGTTGTTGACCAGCAGCGCCGCCTTCAGCCCCTGGTTGCCCGACTTCGTCCACGCCGAGCACTGTCAGAACATCACGACCGGTCCCGCCTTCCCGAGGTTGACGATCGAGTCGGGCACGATCTTCTGTTCTCTGTCGGGTGGGTGGCAGGGATAGTTGGCGTAGACGCTGGCGACGAGTTGCGAACTGGCGACTGCTGCTGCCGCGTCGCCGGCTGTGCCGGCATCCGTGACCGTGCTCACGTCCTGTCCGCCTTCGATGGCGATCAGATGCGGTTGACGATCGCCTCGTAGTGCTGCCCGCGCGACGTCGCAGTGGCGGGAACGAGGAAGAGCTGCACGCTGCCGAGCTCCCGATGGTCGAGTGTCACCGTCTGCTGGCCCGGCGACAGGGCGGAGTCGCCGTTGAAGACCAGCGCAAACGTCTGCGGGCCCGAGGTCGTCGAGGCACCGGCGGGCAGGAGGTTGCTGGCCGCGATCAATTCGAGCGACGTGGGGTGACCGCCGGCGGACGTGGTCCGGAACCGCGACCCGACGAGACCGCTCCATTGGCTGAAGGTCCATGTGTTGGTCGCGGTCGACGAGGCCTGTGCCGCGACGGCATTGAGCAGGCGGACCGGCAGGGCGGCGAGGGCCACGGTCGCCGCTCCGGCCCTGAGCAGGGCACGCCGAGTGAAGGTGTGTTGGACCATGGAGATTGCACCTGGGTGGGGTGGATTGGCCGGGGGCTCTCGCCGGAGAACCCCCGGACCACTGTCAAACCGAGTTCTTCAGTTGTTGTCCGCGCCGGCTAGAAGTTGGCGGCTCCGCACTGCCCGCTGCGACCGCCGCTGACATGGTTCGGCTTGAGGTCGTCGATCGGTGCGGGATTGTTGCCGCTGCAGCTCAGGCTGCCCTTGATGGTGTTGGCCTCGATCTCGGCTGTCGCGTTCTCGGAGTCGAGCGGCGTGCCGAGACTGAGTACGTTGTTGTTGACGGTGACCGCTCCCTTGACGCTGTTGCCGCCGATCTCGAACCCGCCCGAGTTGCCGCTCAGCGTGATGCCGCCGCCCACGGTGTTGGTGCCGCAGGAGAAGGACGGGTCGTCGCCGGCGCCGCCGATGAGCACGAAGCCGGTGCTGTTGCCGACCAGGATGGAGCCCGACGCGGTGGAGTCACCGCAGACGGCCAGCATCCTGGCGCCGTTGGAGGTGATGCCGTTGCCGATGGTCGAGCCGACGATCGACACCGAGGCGCCCCCGCTGATGCTGACGCCGCCGCTGATCTTGGCGTTGTCGACACAGGCCGAGCCGCCGGTGATGGTGACGCCGCCCTTGATGGTGCCGGTGAAGTTGGTGGTGCAGCCCACGGTCACGTTGACGGTGCCGAAGCTGGGCTTGAAGGTGTTGGCCTGCCCGTTGTAGTCGGCGCGGATGGTGTGCGGACCCTGCTGCAGGCTGTTGGTGGTCCACTGCGCCTGAGCGCTGCCGTTGAGCGTCACCGTGGCCTGCTGCACGCCGTCGACGGAGAAGGTGACGGTGCCGGCCGGAGTGCCGGTCGCCGGTGACACCGGCGCCACGGTTGCGGTGAAGGTGACGTTCGACCCGTAGGTCGGCGTGGTGGTGCTGGCGGTCACCGTGGTGGTGGTCGGCGCGGCGCCGACGATTAGGGTGAAGTTCTGCGTCCCGTCGCTGCCCACGCCGTTGTGCGCGGTGAAGGTGATGGGATAGCTGCTCGACGTGCCGCTGCCGGGAGTGCCGCTCAGCGTGCCGGTGCCGTTGCCGTTGTCGGTGAAGCTGACGCCGCTGGGCAGGGTGCCGCTCTCACTCAGACTGGGAGTTGGGAAGCCGCGGGTGGTGACAGTGAAGCTGTTGAAGGTGTTGACCTGGAAGGTCACCGTGTTGGCGCTGGTGATCGCGGCCGCCTCGTCGACGGTGAGGGTGAAGCTCTGCGTGGCGTCGCTACCCACGCCGTTGTGGGCGGTGAAGCTGATGTGGTAGACGCCGCCGGTCCCGGTGTTGGGCGTGCCGCTCAGAGTGCCGGTGCCGTTTCCGTTGTCGACGAAGCTGAGGCCGCCGGGCAGCGAGCCGACCTCACTGATGCTCGGCGTCGGGAAGCCGGTGGTGGTGACGCTGAAGGTGTTGCTGCTGCCGGCGGTGAAGGTGGTGCTGTTGGCGCTGGTGATGGCGGCGGCCTGGTCGACGGTCAGGGTGAAGTTCTGCGTCCCGTCGGAGCCGATGCCGTTGTGCGCTGTGAAGCTGATGTGGTAGACGCCGCCGCTGCCCGCGCCGGGCGTGCCGGCCAGCGTCGCGGTGCCGTTCCCGTTGTCGGTGAACGTCACGCCGCCCGGCAGCGCTCCCGACTCCCCGATGCTCGGCGCCGGGAAGCCGCTGGTGGTGACGGTGAAGCTTCCGGCGGTGCCGACGGTGAACGTGGTGCTGCTGGCGCTTGTGATCGACGCCGCCTCGTCGACGGTCAGCGTGAACGGCTGAGTCGCGTCGGTCGACTGCCCGTTGTGCGCCGTGATGGTGAAGCTGTAGGTGCCGCCGGTGCCGGCTGCGGGCGTGCCGCTCAGTGTCGCCGTGCCGTCGCCGTTGTCGGCGAAGGTCACGCCGCTGGGCAGGAGGGCTCCTCCGTCACTGAGGCTGGGGATCGGGAATCCGCGGGTGGTGACCTTGAAGGTGCCGGCCGCACCCACGGTGAAGGTGGTGTTGTTGGCGCTGGTGATGGCCACCGCCTCGTCGACGGTGAGGGTGAAGGTCTGGGTGGCGTCAGTGCCGATGCCGTTGCTGGCGGTGAGGCGCAGCGTGTACGTTCCGCCGCTGCCCACTGCGGGCGTGCCGGCCAGCGTCGCGGTGCCGTTCCCGTTGTCGGTGAAGGTCACGCCGCCCGGCAGCGCTCCCGACTCGCCGATGCTCGGCGCCGGGAAGCCGTCGGTGCTGACATGGAAGGTGCCGGCCGTGCCCACGGTGAAGGTGGCGTGGTCGGCGCTGGTGAACGAGGGAGCCTCGTTAACAGTGAGGGTGAAGGGCTGCGTCGCGTCACTGCCCACCCCGTTGTGCGCGGCGATGGTGAAGCTGTACGTGCCGCCCGTGCCCGTCGCGGGCGTCCCGCTCAGGGTCGCCGTGCCGTCGCCGTTGTCGACGAAGGTCACACCGCTGGGCAGCACTGCTCCGCCGTCGCTCAGGCTCGGGGCCGGGAAGCCGCCGGTGGTCACGTTGAAGCTGCCCGCGGTGCCCACCGTGAAGGTGGTGCTGGCCGCGCTGGCGATGCTCGGTGCCTCGTCGACCGTCAGCGTGAAGCTCTGGGTCGCGTCGCTGCCGACGCCGTTGCTGGCCTTGAAGCTCAGCGAGTAGGTTCCGCCAGTCCCCGACGCGGGCGTGCCGCTCAGCGTCGCGGTGCCGTCGCCGTTGTCGGTGAAGGTGATGCCGCCCGGCAGCGTGCCGGTCTCGCTGATGCCGGGAGCCGGGAAGCCGGCCGTCTGCACGGTGAAGGTGCCCGCGCTGCCGACGGTGAAGGTGGCGTGGTCGGCGCTGGTCAACGACGGCGCCTCGTCGACGGTGAGGGTGAAGGGCTGCGTCGCGTCGCTACCCACGCCGTTGTGCGCGGTGATGGTGAAGCTGTAGGTGCCGCCGGTGCCTGCCGCCGGCGTGCCACTCAGGGTGGCGGTGCCGTCGCCGTTGTCGACGAAGGCCACCCCGCTGGGCAGCGTCGCGCTGCCGTCACTGATGCTCGGCGTGGGAGTGCCGGTGGTGGTCACCGTGAAGGTGCCCGCCGTCCCCACGGTGAAGGTGGTGTGGTCGGCGCTGGTGATCGCCGGCGCCTCGTTCACCTGCAGGGTGAAGCCCTGGGTGGCGTCCGGAGGTGCGCTGTTGTGCGCGGTGATGGTGAAGCTGTATGTGCCGGCGCTGCCCGCCGCGGGCGTGCCCGCCAGGGTCGCGGTGCCGTCGCCGTTGTCGGTGAAGGTCACCCCGCCGGGAAGGGTGGCCCCGCCGTCACTGATGGTCATCGGCAGCGAGCCCGTCGTGGTGACGGTGAACGTGCCGGCCTGTCCCACCACGAAGGTGGTGTGGTCGGCGCTGGTGATGTGCGGCGTGCCCAGCACGTGCAGGGTGAAGTTCTGCGACGCGTCGGGCGCCACGCCGTTGCTGGCGCCGATGCTGACCGGGTAGTCGCCTGCGGTGCTGTTGCCCGGCGTGCCGGCCAGCGTCGCCGTGCCGTCGTGGTTGTCGGTGAAGGTCACCCCGCTGGGCAGCGTGCCGGACTCGGTGATCGACATCGAGGCCCCGGCCGGGAACCCGGTGGTGGTGACCGTGAATGTCCCGGCGCTGCCAACCGTGAACGTGGTGGTGGCCGCACTCGTGATGGCCGGCGGCTGGTCGACGGTGAGGGTGAAGCTCTGCGTGCCGTCAGCGCCGATGCCGTTGTGGGCGGTGATGGTGAAGGTGTAGGTGCCGCCCGTGCCCGCAGCTGGGGTGCCGGCCAGCGTCGCGGTGCCGTCGCCGTTGTCGACGAAGGTCACCCCACTGGGCAGCGTGGCGCCGCCGTCGCTCAGCGTCGGCGTCGGGAAGCCGCGCGAGGTCACCGAGAAGGTGCCGGCCTGTCCGGTGGTGAAGGTCGTGTGGTTTGCGCTGATGACGCTGGCCGCCTCGTCGACGGTCAAGGTGAAGCTCTGCGTCGCGTTCGGGGTGACGCCGTTGCTGGCGGTGATGGTGAAGCTGTACGTGCCACCGGTGCCGGCCGCGGGGGTGCCGGCGAGCGTGGCCGTGCCGTTGCCGTTGTCGGTGAAGGTCACACCGCTGGGCAGCGTGGCGCCGCCGTCATTGAGGCTCGCATGCGGGAACCCCGTCGTTGTGACCGTGAATGTCCCGGCGCTGCCAACCGTGAACGTGGTGGTGGCCGCACTCGTGATGGCCGGCGGCTGGTCGATGGTCAGCGTGAAGCTCTGCACGGCATCAGTGCCGCTGCTGTTGTGCGCGGTGAACTGCAGCGCGTACTGGCCGCCCGTCCCGCTGCTGGGCGTGCCGCTGAGGACGTGCGTGCTGCTGTCGTAGGTCACCCCGCCGGGTAGCGAGCCGCTGGTCAGGGTGACGCTCGGCGCCGGGTAGCCACAGTCGGTGACGGTGAAGGTGCCGGCCTGGCCGGTGGTGAACGTCGTGTTGTTGGCGCTGGTGATCGAGGGCGCCTCGTTGACCGTCAGGGTGAAGTTCTGGGTGTCGGTGGCGTCCTGGTTGGTGGCGGTGAGATGGTTCGTCGCCGTGATGACGATGTTGTAGACGCCACCGTGGCACGCCGTCGGTGACCCGCTCAGCACGCCGGCGCTGGTCAGGGTGACGCCCGGCGGCAGCGCGCCGGTCTCACTGAAGGTCGGCGGCGGGTAGCCGGCGGCGGTGACGTGGAAGCAGTTGGAGAGGGTCCCCGAACAGCTCACCGAGGCGCCCACCAGGAAGGTGGCGCTGCTGCCGCTGGTGATGTGCGGCGGTTGGTCGACCTCGATGGTTGTCTGCGTCTGCTGGCCGTCGATGGTGGCGGTCGGATGGTCGAGACCGCCGGTGCTCCCTGCGGTGTACGTGGTGCTGGCGCTGCCGCTCGAGAGGGTGCCCGAGGTCGGCGACACCGTGCCCAGCGTGCCGTTGCCGAAGCTCACCGGGATGCCGTCGGGCAGGTGGTGCGCCGGCGCGATGGTGCCGCCGGTGTGGGTGTGGTCGAGGTCGGCGGTCACGGTGTCGGTTGTGTTGACCAGGATGGCCGCCGCCGACGGAGTCACCGTCAGCACCTGCCAGTTGGTCGGCGTGAAGTTCGTCGCAGTGCCCGGGCCGGTGTTGAAGCCCCACCAATCGGTGTTGGCGTTGACGGTGGCCGACGCGTTGTTGATCGCGCCGTTGGTGGTGGCGGTGTTGTTGTAGATGCGGCTGTAGTCGAGGTTGAGGGTGCCTCCACCATCGTGGACGGCGCCCCCCGTGGGCGCGGTGTTGCCCGTCATCGTCGACCCGCTCATGTTCACCGTGTACGCGGCGCCGCCCATGTCGAGGGCACCGCCCGAGATGGTCGCCGTGTTGCCGGTGAACGTCGAGTTGGTGATGCTCGACGTGATGGAGTTCCCACTGGAGAGGGCCACCGCGCCGCCGACGTCTCCGCGGTTGCCGCTGAAGCTCGAGTTGCTGAGGGTGAGGACGGAACCCGTCTCTTCGAGGTCGATGGCTCCGCCCGGGCCGCCGCCTGCGGAGTTGTTGGTGAAGGTCGACCCGCTCACGGTCAGCGCGCCGAAGACCTGGCTGATTCCGCCACCGGGGACGTTGGTGGCCGTGCTGTACAGGACGTTGTCGTCGAAGATGCAGTTGGTGATGGTCGTGTTGTCCACCGGCCCCGTTGCACCGGTGATCAGCCCGGCGCCGCCGAACTGGTTCGTCCTCCCGCCGGAGACGGTCACCCCGATGAGTGTCACGTTGCGGTTGCCCGCAACGCCGGGATCGACGTCGAAGACACGGAAGCACGTGGCGGGCGCCGACGATGTGCAGGTCGAGGGCTGCTGGGCATGGATGATCGTCGACGCCGCGCCCGCACCGCTGATGGTGACGGTGACGGGGATACTGGGGCCGATCTGCAGCTCACCCAGGCTCGACGTGAGGTTGTATGTCCCCGCCGGCACGTTGATGGTGTTCGTCCCGCCCGCGTTGTTGCTCGCCTCGATGGCGGCGCGCAGGCTGCACGGGGAGTTGCAGGTGGTGGCGTTGCTGGGTGACAGCGCCGAGTCCGTCGTGGTGGTGACGTTGAAGCTGGCCGCATTGGCCGGCAGGACATGGGAGAGCACGCCGAAGAGGCCGCCCCCGACCAGCAGGCTGGAGACGCCGACGGTGGCCAGGTGGCGCGGCTGCAGCCACCGTCCGAGGCGCGTCGTGGCCGTCCGGCCCTGCGCTGTGGTTCCGTCCTTCATGGTGTCTGGCTCTCCTCTGTCCGCCGATGTGTCCTCGCCTGAGCATCACCCGGGCTCAGACCGTGTACCTGCCTACGGTCGTGCGGGGAAGACGCCCTGCAGCGCGATGATGAAGGTCAGCCCGAGGAAGGGCATCATGTTGTTGTGCGGTTGGTCGCCTCCCGCGATCGACAGCGAGAACGGGTGCATCGTCGTGTTGCTGGTGGTGTTGTAGAGAGGCTGCTGGATGCGCTGGAAGAGGGACTCCGCCCAGCTTCCGTTCGTCGGGGCGTTGGCCGTCCCGTTGGCGGCGTTCGGGTTCGCCGTATGGCCATGCCCCGGCATCTCGCTCTGCAGGAGGGTCACCGTTTGCTCGCCCCCCGTCTCCCCCAGGTCACGCAGGCTGAGGCCGGGACCCTGACCCTGCTGCATCGGCGCGGAGCCCTGCAGGTTGGGCAGGGCGAAGTTGCTCGTGCCGTTCCCGCCGTAGGTTGTGCCGAGGAGCGAGAACAGCGCGGTGTTCTGCGAGATCGACATGAGCTGCCCGTCGCACAGCGCCCAGCCCTTGGGAGCGAAGCCGGCGGTGAAGATGCGGATCTCGGCGAGAAAGGGATTGGACATCGCGTATCTCGGCTCCCTCTAGTTCTGGCTGGGGAAGATGCCCTGGAGGGCGATGATGAAGTTGAGCACCAGGTAGGGCGACATGTTCTCGTGCGGCTGGCTGCCGCCGGTCACTCCGATGTCGGCAGGGTTCATGGCAGTGTTGGACGCACTGTCGAACGCCGCCGCATCCTGGGTCGACCAGAAGTTGCCCGCGGGCGTGCCGACGGTGGCGGTCGCCGTGTTGGCGTTGGGCACGTGGGTGTGCGCGGGCAGCTCGCTGATGTTGAGCGTGTGCGTCGTCTCACCGCCCATCTCGCCGAGGACGATGCCGTTGCCGACGTGGAATGGCGTCCGGCCCTGCAGGTTGGGCAGCGCGAAGGTGGTCCGCCCGTCCCCGCCGTAGGTGGTGCCCAGGATGCTGAACAGGGCCTGGTTCTGATTGATGGGCAGCAGAGTCCCGTTGCAGAATGCCCAGCCCTTGGGCGGAAAGTTCCAGCTGATGACCTTGATCTCACCCAGGAACGGTTCGCTCATCGCGGGAAGTCTCCGATTCGGCAGAAGCGCATCTGCACACTCATGACTGCGACGGGAAGACGCCGAACAGCGAGATGATGAAGTTGATCACCAGGAAGGGCACCATGTTGTCGTGCGGCTGGCTGCCGCCTGTCTGGCCGATGGCGGTTGCCGCCATGGTGGTGATTCCGTCCGGTGCCGCGGCGTATTCCGGGTACTTCGGGCTGGCGGCCCACAGGTTGTTCGCCGGGCTGCTCGCGCCCGCGGCGTTGGTCGAGGCCTGGGGCACGTGGCTGTGGGCGGGGATCTGCTGGGTGGTCAGCGTCACCGTCTCGGCTCCACCCGTCTGTGCCAGCGCGAAGCCCGGCCCGACGTGCATGGGGACCCGGCTTTGCAGGTCCGGCAGCGCGAAGGTGTTCTGCCCGTCGCCGCCGTAGGTGGTGCCGATGAGATTGAAGAGCGCCTCGTTTTCCGAGATAGCGAGGAGCTGTCCCTGGCAGAGCGCCCAGCCCTGCGGGGCGAAGTTGCCGGCGAACATGCGGATTTCGCCGATGAACGGTTGACTCATCGATCCTCGCCTCCCTCACCCGCCGGTGGAATGATTCGATTGAACGCGGCTTCCAGGTACAGGCCCTTGTCGTCACGCTTCACAGGCACCAGGAAGAGCGGCTGGGTGCCGAGGTCGGGATGGGCGACGTCGCGTATCGCCTGGCTGACGGGCACGTCCGCGGCGACGCGGAACAGCAGCGAGAACTGCTCGCTCGGCGGCACCGCCGCATGCTCCGAGTACTCCACCAGCTCTGCGGGCACGCTCGCCCCGTCGCCGAAGTCGATGCTGAAGGTGGAGTGGAGCAGCTCGGCGAAGCGCTGCCTGGCCACGGGCTGCTGAATGTCGACGGTCAATTCCTTCCTTCTCTCCTCGTCTTGGGGTTGGTGGCTGCGACGGGATCCGTCCATTCCATGCGGATGTAGACGCCCTGGGTCTCCAGGGGCCGGAAGCCGAGCCGGTCGTACAGACGTCGCGCCCCGGCGTTGAACATCTCGACGTGCAGGCGCAGGGGACGTGCCGTGTGCGCGGCCTCGTCCATGAGGGCGCGGACCAGCCCGGTGCCGATGCCGCGGTTGCGGTACGGCGGCAGCAGGGCGATGTCGAGCAGGTTGACCTCGGCGTCGCTGCGGTCGACGTACAGCCGGCCGACCGGCTCGCCGTCGAGTTCGATGACCTGGAGGTCCTCAGGCGGATAGGTGCTCGTGTAGTGGACGCGCTGGGCGTGGTACTGCTGGTCGAGGAACGCGGCCCTGGTGGCTTCGTCCCAGGGGACAAGGGCCAGTTCGTCCTCGCGCGTTGAGGCGTAGATGTCGCGCAGCAGCGCATCGTCCTCATCGGTCACGGCGCGCAGGCTGACGTCGCCACTCAACTCAGTCCCGCCTGAGCCTTCACCGCCCGTGACGGGACGCGGCCCTCACGCAGGTCGTCGGTCGGATCCGAACCAATCCGTTGCGCCGCCATCTTCCGCCCTGAGCCATCCTGCCCCCCGACGGCTCGTTCCCCCCTTAGGGACCGCCAATCGCCGCCGGCTCCGGCACTATAACCCCGGCCTGTGGCGTTGCCAACTGGGTTCGGGTTATTTCCTCACCGAATAATCCTGGGACGGTGAGGATGCGCCCGCTGCTATCACTCTTTTTGCATGCCTGCGCACTCCCTTACGCTGCAGTGGGGTTGGCACCCTGCAGCGCGATGATGAAGTTCACAGGTAGGTAGGGCATCATGTTGTCGTGGCCATTCGAGCCGCCGACGATCGATGTCGCGACCTGGCTCATGGCGTTGGGGCCGGTGTCGCGGTACAGAGGCTGCTGGATGCGCTGGAACTCGGAGACCGCCCACACGGCGTTCAGGGGACCGTCCGTTGAACCGTTGGTGTTGCTGGCGTTGACCTGGTGCGTGTGGACCGGTGTCTGTGGCGCGGTCAGCCACACCTGCGCCTGGCCGCCCCCCACGCCCAGGGGACGGTTGCTCAGGTTCGGCCCCTGGCCCGCCTGCAGCGGTGTGGCCGCCCGCAGGTCGGGCAGCGCGAAGTTGGTCCTGCCGTCGCCGCCGTAGGTCGTGCCCAGTACGGCGAACAGCTTGGGGTTGCGGGCGATCGGCAGGAGCTGCCCCTCGCAGAATGCCCAGTCGAGAGGCGCGTACGAGCCCGCGAAGATGCGGATCTCACCGATGTACGGATCGGACATCTCTTCTCTCTGACCTCGCTGCCTCAGCCGGGTGGCGGGTAGATGCCCTGGAGGGCGATGATGAAGGTCAACACCAGGTACGGCGCCATGTTCTCGTGTGACAGGCCGCCGCCGCTCGAGCTGATCGCGGCGCCCGCCATCGCCTGGTCGTTGCTGCTGGCGTAGGCCGCACCGTCCTGGGTGGCCCAGAAGT
Source organism: uncultured Actinomycetes bacterium (assembly GCA_964499205.1). Classification (GTDB taxonomy): domain Bacteria; phylum Chloroflexota; class Dormibacteria; order Aeolococcales; family Aeolococcaceae; genus DASRDZ01. Next base: position 18,155 of record CAZCJX010000006.1, read on the forward strand.
TGCCGCTCGGCGACCCCTTGTCGGCGAGGCTCGCGTTGGCCATGGGCACGTGGTTGTGCGCCGGCATCTCGCCGGTGGTGAGCACGTGCGCCGCCTCTCCACCCGGCTGGCCGAGGTTGAGGCCGTTGCCCGGGTGGACGGGCACTCGTCCTCGCAGGTCGGGCAGGGCGAACCGTGTTGACCGGTCTCCGCCATAGGTGTAGCCGATGAGCTTGAAGAGGTTCGGGTTCTGCGAGTTGGGAATCATCTGGCCGTCACAGAAGGCCCAACCCCTGGGTGCGAAGTTAACGCCGAAAAGCCTGATCTCGGCGATGAACGGCTCGCTCACGACGCCTCCTCCTCATCCCTCGACGGCGGGCGGCCGTGCAGGGCGATGATGAAGTTGATCGGCAGGTAGGGATGCATGTTGTCGTGCGCCTGGCCACCGCCGAACGCGGTGAGGGCCTGGGCCGACATCACCGTGCCGTCCGGCGCCGTCGCGTATTCCTGGTACTTGGAGCTGCCGGCCCAGAAGTTGCCGGTCGGCGTGTCCGTCCCCGCCTTGGTGGCCGCAGCAAGCGCGACGTGGGTGTGGCTGGGGAGCTGGGTGATGTCCAGGATGACCTGCTCCGCTCCCCCGGTCTGCGCCGGAGCGTAGGTTCCCGCACAGACGTGCAGCGGAACGCGCCCGCGCAGGTCGGGCACGGCGAATGTTTGGGACCCGTCGCCTCCATACATGTTGCCGATGACGCTGTAGAGCTCGGGGAACTCGCTGATCTGCAGCAGCCGGCCGTCGCAGACGGCCCAGCCGGGGAGCGGTGGCGGGTCGACGCCGCCGAACATCCTGATCTCGCCGAGGTACGGATACGGGTCACTCAACCGGAAAGCCCCCCTGTATCGTGAGCGTCGCGACGCCCGATCAGTCCGCCACCGTGCGCGCACTATAAGGTGCGAATCGTCCGCGTGCATACAATTCGGTCACGAATCTTGCGGGCGCCCGCTGCGCAAGTGTGGCAACTGCTTCCATGCCGGAGGGGATCGCACGCCCAGCGCCACCGGAATCGCCCCCGTCACGGTCCCCCTGGCGGCCCTGCTCGCGGCGTGTTCCGGGCCGGCTCCTGCTGCTGCTCGGCTGGCGCCGTACCCGCCGCGCGCCGGCGCCGATGCAGCCCTGATGCCTAGAGGCGAGGCGGGCGCCGCCTCGCAGTCGTCGTGGTCGTGGAAAGGCATGCTCCGGCGCGACGCGGTAGGCGACGCTCACCACCGCCGCGCCGAGGCGCTGCGTAGGTCGTGGAGGAGTTGGTCGCGCAGGTCGTGGCGACCGCCGATCCAGCCGACGGCGCGTTCCACTGCGTCGGGCTGCTCGCGGACGGGCGCGAACGGATTCTCGATCGTCGCCGGCTGCATCGCCGTCATCCAGACTGCTGCGGACGCGCGCCTTCGTATTCCAGCACGACGCGCCGCCGGATGTCGCGCGACGACGCGCCGAGCCGCAGCTCGTAGCGTCCCGGCGGAGCCACCCAATCGAGGACGCCGGGATCCCAGCAGGAGAAGGCACGCTCGTCGAGGTGGATGACGGCGTGCCCCGTCTCGCCCGGATCGAGCGTGAGCCTGGCGAAGCCGCGCAGCTCCTGCTCGGGGCGCAGCACCGGACAGGGCCCGGCGGCGACGTAGAGCTGCACGACCTCGCTGCCGCGCCGCGACCCGGTGTTGGTGACCGGCACCCTGACGACCACGTCGGAGCGGCGCGCCTCGACACGCGGCTCGCCGTACTCGAATGTCGTGTAGCCGAGGCCGTGCCCGAAGCAGAACGCCGGCTCGGTGCCGTCGCTGTCGAATTGGCGATATCCGACCAGAACTCCCTCCCCGTACTCGACGGCGCCGTCAGCACCGGGGTAGGTGCGCCAGGCGGCGACGTCCTCCATGCAGCGCGGGAAGGTGACGGGGAGGCGGCCGCCGGGCTCAGCGGCGCCGGTCAGGATGTCGACAAGCGCCGCGGACCCCTCTTCGCCGGGGTACCAGGCCATCAGCACCGCGGCAGCCCTGTCCGCCCACGGCATGGCCACCGGCGCTCCGGCGTTGATCACCACGACGGTGCGCGGGTTGGCCTCGGTGACTCGCCACACCAGCTCGTCCTGCTCGCCGGGCAGAGCCAGGCTGGGCCGGTCGCGGCCCTCCGTCTCGTAGTCCGGGTCGTTGCCGACGACGACCACGACGGCGTCGGAACGCCGTGCCAGGTCGACCGCGCGGTCGATCCCTCCAGGTGCGGCGAGCGGCCGGGCGCCGATGCTGAACCCGCTCAGTCCGGGCTGCTCGGACACATAGCGCACCTCGAGCTCGTGCTCGGCGCCGGGCTCGACGTCGATGGGCGCGAACGTCGTCGCGCTGCCGTGGCCGAAGAAGGTGTCACCTTGCTCCGGAGTCGTGTGGTCGAGCACCAGGCGTCCGTCGAGGTGCACGGTCGCCCTGCCGACTGTCGCCAGAGAGAGCTCCCACGCGCCGGGGTGTTCGGGCGTGAAACGGCAGCGGGCGCGCACCGAGAAGGGCTCACCGGGGCGGCCGCCCTGCGGCGCGCCGAAGGTGATGAAGAAGCCGCTCCAGCTCCGCTCCGCATGCACCGGCTCGCCGGCCCACTCGGGGTTGCCGAAGTACTCGAGGGCCATTCCGTCGGGCATGAGGTGCGAGTCGAGCGGTCGCGCGGCGAGCTCGACGCGGCAGCCTTCCTCGTAGCACACCTCGGCATCGCCAAGCCGCGTGCGCAGCGCGTCGAGAAGCGGGGTGTGCTGCAGCGGCGCCACCATCGAGCTGCCGCCGCCTCCCTCCATCAGGTGCTTGGCGTTGGGCCCGATGAGGGCGATGCGCCGTAGCGACGGATCGAGCGGCAGCATGCCGTCGTTGCGCAGCAGGACGGTGCCCGTGACCGCGATCTCGCGCGCCAGGGCGCGCCGCTCCGGGTCGTCCTCCTCGCGCTCCGGCGATGCCGTGGGCTGGTCGAGGAGGCCGGTCCGCTCTGCGAGGCGGAGCACGCGGTGGCAGTGGTCGTCGAGGACGGCGCCCTCGACGTCACCGGCGCTGACCGCCGCTGCCAGCTTGGCTCCGAAGTGCCGCGCGGGTCCCGGCATCTCGACGTCGAGCCCGGCCTTGGCCGCATCGACGGTGCTGTGCGTGCCGCCCCAGTCGGAGATGACGACGCCGTCGAAGCCCCACTCCTCCTTGAGCACCGTGGTCAGCAGCCAGTCGTGCTCGCCGCAGTACGTGCCGTTGAGCCGGTTGTACGCCGACATCACCGCCCACACGCGGGCCTCGCGCACCGCCGCCTCGAACGCGGGCAGATGGATCTCGCGCAGGGTGCGCTCATCCACCTGGGCGCTGATGGTCATGCGCTCGCGCTCCTGGTCGTTGCAGGCGAAGTGCTTGACGCAGCACGCAACGCCGCCCTCCTGCACGCCGCGCACATAGGCCACGGTGAGCCGGGCGGTGAGCAGGGGGTCCTCGGAGAACGACTCGAAGGTCCGGCCGCCGAGCGCGATGCGCGGTATGCACACTGTGGGCCCGAGCAGGACGTGCACGCCCTTGAGCTTGGCCTCCGCCGCCAGCGCGGCACCGTATCGGCCGGTCAGCTCGACGTCCCACGTCGAGCCCACGGCGATGCCGCACGGGAAGGACAGCGAGCGGTGGATGGCGAAGGACTCGCCGCGCACGCCGCAAGGGCCGTCGGACATCTTGAGGCGGCCGATGCCGGCGCCGGGAAGCGCTGGCAGGTGCCAGGTGTCGTCGCCGGCGCTGAGCGTGGCTCGCTCATCGAGGGTGAGCCGCTTCAGCAGCTGTGCCGCGCGATCGGTTGCGGTCAGGACTGTCTCCTTCTGTGGCGGCGGGTTCGGCGCGGGAAGGTCACTGCGACGCGATCGCGCAGACGGCCTCAGCGATCAACCGCTGCAGGCGCAGGCCGTGCGCCGCGTCACACGGGTGGGGTGTGCCGGCGACGATCGCCGCGAAATCCCGGCGGACATTGCCGAGGGTGTCGGCAACGTCATCCCCGCCGGCGCGAAACGAGGCCAGGGAGATGACCCGGTCAGGTGTGTGGACGTCGACGTTCAGCCCGGTCGCCGGTCGGCTCGCCAGGCTGAGGGCGACGTCACTGACGGCGCCGTTGGCGTGCTCGAGGATCAGCGCAACCCACGACGCCGAGTCGCCCACCGCGCGCACCGAGCCAGGCACCACCGGTCCCACCGCCGCGTCGAGCATGTCGATGGTGTGCGGCCCGATGTCGAGCAGCGCGCCGTGCTCGTGCCGCCAAGGGGAGAGGTCGCGCGGCGTCGTCAGCAGCACGTCGGCGAGGAAGGACGCGCGAGCGGCGACGCCGCGGGTGGTGGCGGTCTCTGCGAGAAACGCCCGCGGGCCCCGTGCGAACCGGTTGGTCAGCAGCACCAGGCTGCCGACTCGAGCCGACCCCACCGCGTCGGCGATCCGCTCGGCGCCGCTGACGTCGAGGGCCAGCGGTTTGTCGAGGAGCAGGTGCCGGCCGGCCGCCGCAGCCCGTGGCGCCAGCACCGCCTGGACGTCCGGGGGCACCGCGAATGCGACCGCCTCGCTGGCGGCGATGAGGTCGTCGAGGGATGCGAAGGCCCGGGTGCCATGCGCCGCCGCGAGAGCCTCGGCGGCCTCATACCGGCGCCCCCACACCCCCACCAGCTCCGTCTCGGGCCCCCCGGTGAGAAGCGGGGCATGGGCGGAGCGTGCCCAGCTGCCGGTACCCACCAGCCCGACGCGCACCGGCGTCCGCCGCGACGCCGCGAGGCCCGTCACGTGGACAGGGCGGCGGCCTCCCGCTCTCGCAAGAGACGGCGGAGGATCTTGCCCGACGCCGACTTGGGGATCTCCTCGACGAACTCGAGGTGCCTGATCTTCTTGTAGGGCGCCACGCGCTCGGCGACATACGCCTTGACGGCATCGGCATCGAGCTCGGCGTCACGGCGCACGACGAACGCCTTGGGCACCTCGCCGGCCTCCTCGTCGGCGACGCCGACGACAGCGGCGTCGCTGATGCCGGGATGCGAGACGAGCACCGCCTCCAGCTCCGCGGGCGCGACCTGCAACCCCTTGAATTTGATCAGCTCCTTCAGCCGGTCGACGATGCAGAACTCGCCGCGCTCGTCGACGCGGCCGATGTCACCGGTGTGGAAGAAGCCGTCGGAGTCGATGCACGCTCGAGTCGCGTCGGGATTGTTGAGGTAGCCCTTCATGACCTGCGGGCCGCGGATCCACAGCTCACCCTCGGCGCCGACGCCGAGCTCCTCGCCGGTCTCGATGTCGACGATCTTGCACTCGGTGTTGGGCAGCGCAGGACCGATCGAGCCGGGCCGCGGCTCGCTCATCGTGTCGGGCACCGAGTGGGTGACCGGGCTGGTCTCGGTCAGCCCGTAGCCCTGGATCATCATGCAGCCGACGCGCGCCGCGCACGCCTGCGCGGTCTCGCCGTCGAGTGGCGCCGCCCCAGAGAAGGCGAGACGGACGCTGGAGAGGTCGTAATCGGCGACCACCGGCTGCTTGGCGAGCGCCAGCGCAACCGGCGGGACGAGGTACAGGCGCTCGGGGCGATGATCCTGGATCGCCTGCAGATACCGCGCCAGGTCGAAGCGCTCCATGGTGTACAAGGTGCCGCCCTGGTACAGGGTGTGGTTCATCAGCACCTGCATGCCGTAGATGTGGAAGAAGGGCAGGAAGGCGATGATGGCCTCGCCCTCGCGCACGTGGTGGCACGGGCCCATCTGGACGATATTGGCGACCAGGTTGCGGTGGGTGAGCATCACGCCCTTGGAGAGCCCCGTGGTGCCGCTGGAATAGGGCAGCACGACGACGTCCTCGGCCGGGTCGACGTCGACCCGCGGTGCGTCGCCGTCGACCATCAGCGAGGAGAGGTCGTCGTCGCCGGCATCACCGCCGATGACGACGACGCGCGCAATCCCCGCAAGCGCCGCCGCCTCCCTCGCCTTCTCCACCAGCCCAGGAACGGTGACCAGCATCTGCGCGCGCGCATCGGCGAGCTGGGTTGCGATCTCGCGCGTCGTGTAGACCGGGTTGAGCGTTGTCGTCGCCGCACCCGCAAGTGCCACGCCGTGGAAGACGATCGGGTACTCGGGGATGTTGGGCGCGAGAAGCGCGACCACGGCTCCCTTTCCGATGCCCGCAGCCGCAAGCCCGGCGGCGAGCCGCCGAGCCTGGCGCGCCAGCTCCGCGTAGGTGTAGCTCCGGCCCGTGCTCAGGTCGCTGATGGCCACCGTGTCGCCGAGCCGCTCGGCATGACGGAAAACGAACGGCGTCAGGTGGGTCTGGGGGATGGCCAGGTCGGCAAAGGGACTCTTGTGGATCATCGTGCCCACGTCACCGCGCCGCCGGCGCGGACGCTCGACTGAACAGCAGCGGGTTGAGCGGCGATGCCGCGAGGTCGCCGGGCTGGAGCCCCGGCATCCAGTCCTGCAGGTCCTGGCGGCGAGGCTCGCTGTCCGCCGCTCCGACGCGCGTGCCGTCCGCGAAGTAGATCACCGTCATCACGCTTCGCATCAGGTCAGTGTGATTGCCCGGCGCCCGGTGCAGCATCCAGCCGTCGTGGAAGGTCGCATCGCCGGCGCGCAGGGAGCCGACCGGTTCCACCACGACATCGCCCCGCCGGGTGCGCTCATTGAAGTAGGCCTCCGAGTCATCGGAGATCGCACCGCCACGCAGGTCGCGCATGCGGTGTGAGCCGACGGCGAACTCCATGCCGGCGGGAACATCGACCAGCGGCATCCACATGGTGATGGTGTGGTCGGTGTCGAGCGGCCAGTAGAAGCGGTCCTGGTGCCACGGTGTGAAGCCGCCGCCCGGCTCCTTGTACAAGGCCTGGTCGTGGTACAGGCGGACGCCGTCGACGCCCATGAGGTCGGCCGCGATCTTGGCGAAGCGCCGAGCCAGGACGTAGCGGGCGATGTCCTGATCCTCACGCCAGAGGTTGCGAATCTGGAGGAAGGCGCGCCCGTAGGTGTCGCGCTCCTCCAGCGGTCGGTTCTCGGTGTTGAGGCGCTCCACGGCGGCGTCGAAGATCGGCCGGTAGGCGCTCACCTCGCCTGGGGAGCAGACGCTCCGCAGGTGGATGAACCCCTTCTCCCGGTACGCCGTCGCCTGCTCGTCGGAGATGGCGAAGTCGGAGGTCAGCTCCGGCAGGTCCACTTTGGCCCTCTGCATCTCATCTCCCTCGACCTGTGGCGGTTGCGGCCACAAGGATGGCCGCTCTTGACAACGTTGATATAGCCGCTGCCTGCCTGCCGGCCGCTGAGGTCGACAGGCCAGCCTGGTCAGCCGGCCGCATGCGGCCCCCACGCCGGGTCCGGCGGCCGGCAGCGCACCACGTCGAGAGCACCGCGCAGCACGGCGTCGCCGGCTCCCCAGGGCATCAGGACCGTCATGCCGCGACGCAGCCGCAGCGTGCGACCCTCGGCGTCAGTGAGTTCGCCCTCGCCCTCGACGACCACCAGCACCGAGAAGCCTGCGTCGAGCGTCACACCCGCTCCGCCCACGATCCACTCGGCGCGGAAGAACTCATCCGCCTCCGCGGGCAGCAGGCGGCGGCCGCCCCGACCTGGATTGGGGCCACGGAGTCGCCGGAGCCGGTCGGCATCCCAGCCGGAGCGGTCGACGCACCGCAGGGCGACGTCGTAGCCCAGCTCGAGGTGGCCGTCACGGGCACCGTCGAGCGCATAGCCCTCCCACTCCAGGAGCACGCTCAAGTCGGCGGGCTCCTGCAGCTCGACGATCAGCAGGCCCTCGCCGATGGCATGCGGCAGGCCGGCGGGCACCAGGACGGCGTCACCGGGCTTGACCGGCAGTCGGTTCATCACCCCGAGCAGCGCGTCGGTGTCCTGCCGGCGGACCCAGGCGGCGAGCTGGTCGCCGTCGACGGCGCGTCGGAATCCGAGGTAGACCGACGGGTCCTCGCCGGCCGTCTCCACGATCACCCAGGCCTCGGTCTTGCCGTGGCGGCAGTCGAGGTGGCTGCGCGCGAAGGCGCGGTCCGGATGGCAGTGGACCGGCAGACGCTCGCCCGCGTCGATCAGCTTCACGAGCAGCTCGGTGTCCACACCGAAGCGGCGGACGTGCGCCGGGCCCAGCCACGCCTCGGGATCGGCGGCCACGGCATCGCGGAGAAGCACGCCACCGTCGAGCACGGTCGGTCCCACCGACGGCATCCCGAAGCGGCTCACCGTCGCGGCCACCCAGTCCTCGGGCTGCCGCTCCCCGGCGTCGGCGATCCCGCGCAGCTGCGAGATGGCTCGGCCACCCCGATAGAAGTGTTCCACGAGGTTGGCGCCGAGCACGATCGGGGCGGACGGGGCCACACTGACAACGTTGTCGGCCATGGCCGAGGAGTGTGCCATGGCCAGCCGGGAGCCGTCAACACCAGCGCCGCCGGGCTCCGTCATGGCGAATCCCATTGGCGGGTGTGGCACAGTCACCGGAAGCTATCGCGGGACCAGGGGATGAGGAGGCACAGTGACGAGCGGTGCACGGCAGGGAAGGGTGATGTCGGGTCGCCCGACGATGCGTCACGTCGCCGAGGCGGCGGGTGTGAGCATCAAGACGGTGTCCCGCGTCGTCAACGGCGAGAACGGCGTTGCCGTCGCCACGGCGGCGCGCGTCATGGAGATGATCAGGCAGCTCGACTTCCAGCCCAACGAGCTCGCCCGCAGCCTGCGCCCCGGCCGCGCCTCGGCGACGCTGGGACTGGTCATCGGCGACATCTCCAACCCCTTCTACGCAACCATGGCCCGCGCCATCGAGGCGGTGGCGCGCAGCCACCAGTACCTGCTGGTCACCGGGAGCAACGACGAGGACCCCGCCGTGGAGGAGGACCTCATCCTTGCCTTCTGCCGCCGGCGCATGGAGGGGCTGATCGTCGTGCCGACCGGTGACGACCTCGGGTACATTCGCCGCGAGGCATTGGCGGGGACGCATTTCGTGTTCGTCGACCGGCGCCCGGCGCGTCCGGACGGGGACAGCGTGGTGATCGACAACGTCCGCGGCGCGCAGCTCGCCGTGGAGCACCTCGTCGCCCAGGGACATCGCCGTATCGCAATGCTCGGAGACGAGCCGCGGCTGGGGACCATGGCGGAGCGGCTCGAAGGCTATCGCACGGCCATGCACGCCGCCGGTCTCGCGGTCACCGACGACATCCTGCTCCTCAGGCACCACAGTGCCGCCAGCGCCGAGACGGCAGTTCGCGTCGCCCTCGGACTGCCCGACCCGCCCACCGCCTTCTTCGCCTTCAACAACCTGCTCATGCTCGGCGCCGTGCGCGCGGCGCGCGCCACCGGCCGTGACATCGGCATCGTGGCCTTCGACGACTTCGACTTCTCCGACATGCTTCCCATGCAGGTCGGCATCATCCGCAACGACGCCACGGAGATGGGGCGGCAGGCCGCTGAGCTGCTGTTCGCGCGGCTGCAGGGCGACACGCGGCCGCCGCAGCACGTCGTGCTGCCCGTCGAGCTGGTGATGCGCGGCTAGGGCCGCACCAGGAGCGTGCGGATCTCCCACGCGCGCAGCGCGATGTCCACGGCGCCTTCCTGGTTGCTGAGCTGGTCACCCTCCTCCTCGAGGATGTTCGCGGCGTGGACGCGAGCCCCTGACGGGAGGCCGCACAGTAGGACCTGCGCACTGCGGCCCGTCGCCTCGTAGAGCCGGACCGCGATGCCCTCTCCGGCGTTGACGCGCTTGAGGCTGGAGATCAGCACACCCTCGTCGCCTTCCAGACGTGGGCGCCAGCCTGTGTGCGGTTCCGCGTGCGGCCCGCTGGCAACGCGTGCCAGCAACGGCTGGTTGAAGCCGGCCGCCATCTCGGGGATGCGTGCACTGCGCCAATCACCCGGATGCGGCACGAGGCTGTACTGGAACTCATGGTGGCCGGTGTCCGACTCCCTGTCCGGCGAGTACGCGTTGCGCAGCAACGTCAGTCGCAGCCGTGAGCCGAGGGCGTCGTAGCCGTACTTGGACTCGTTGAGGATGGCGACGCCGTACTCCGGCGTCCCCACGTCGGCCCATCGCTGCGCGTTCTGCTCGCGTCCGTCGGCCGGCCGGCGGGCGGCACCGAACGGCGTCTCGTACCACGCCTGCGCGCCGTCGATGGTGGCGTTGAAGCTCACCTTGAGGTTGGGGATGCCGATCTCCGGGCCGCACGGCTCGTTCCAGTCCACGGTCGTCTGGAAGTCGATCCGGGCAAGCTCAGAGTAGAAGTGAATGCGCTGATGCAGCGTCGAGGAGCCGAACGGGACCTGCACGGCGAAGACCGCACACACCGGGCCCGTCGCCAGCAGCCTCGCGCTTGCGTTGCCGCGCAATGTCTCCTCGCGCTTGACGCGCCCGATGGCCCAGGCGGCCATCCCGTGGGGTTCCTCATGAATCAGTTGAAAGACGTTCAGCGCGAGGTCCGAGCGCACCTCGTCGTCGGGATCGCCCCAGCGCCAGGTCGCGGGACCGACGAGCTGTCGGCCGACGCGCTTGTCGACGAGCGACAGGATGACGCCGCTGTCCGGGCGCATACGCGCCTCGAAATGCGGCGTGTCGATGACCAGGTAGGCGTCCCCGGGCACGTTGTACCAGAGCGCTCTCTCAGTGCGAACCGACACCACAGAGCTCGCAGCGTCGTCGCCCTCGACGATCTGATACGCGGTGGTGCCGAAGGCGGGCACCGTGGCGACGAACAGCAGCCGTTGGTCCACCACCTGGGCGGGCGACGTGGTGCCGTCGGCGCTGCGCACGGCCGGCGAGTCGGGAAGCGGTCCGTGCAGCTCCGCGACGGGCACGCAGACCAGGTCGGTGCGGTCGAACCCGAGCGGATTGGTGACGGCGATGCGCCCCGCCTCGATGCCCGCGTGGAGGACGTCGAGGGCCTCGGCGGTGACTCTCTCGGCGGTGGTGCGCACCTCGTCGAAGTCGCGCCCGCAGTCCTGGTATGTCCCCCGGATCGCAGTGCCGCAGATGATGTCGTGGAACTGGTTGAGCAGGATCTTCCGCCAGCTCTCGCGCAACTGCGCGACGCGGTCGAGGCCGGCCAGCGCGGACAGGGCCTCCGCCGTACCGAGAAGGCTCTCGCCATGGCGGTTCCACCGCTTGATGTCGGCGTGCGTCGTGTAGCAGCCCTCCCAGAGGAGGTCGGTCTCGCCGTGGTGCACCGGCAGCTCAACGCCAGAGGCGAGCACCGCGTCCGCGTAGGCGGCGATGGTGCTGCATTCCGCGGCCGGCATCACCGGTGTGTTCTGCAGGCGACGAAGCGCGTCGAGCCCGTAGCGCGTCGGGCCGCCGCCGTGGTCGACGGCACCATGCCACCACATCACGTGATCGTGGCCGCGTTCGACGCCGAGCTTGATGGCGGCGTCGGCCAGCTCGGTGGCGGTGAGAAAGCCGCCGTACACCGGGTTGGTGACGGCGAGCACGCGCGCACCCTCCTGGCTCTCGAACCAGTAGGCGGGCCAGGTGGAACGCTCTCGGTTGCCCGGGTTGGCGCGGTGGTGGTAGTAGAGCTTCGCGCCTGCCTGCGCCGCAAGCTGCGGCACCTGACCCGCGTGACCGAAGGTGTCGGGGGCCATGAACAGGGAGGGCTCGACGCCGAGGACCTCGCGCGTGTAGGCGACACCCTCCTGCAGCTGCCGGGCGTGCGACTCGCCGGAGGGGATGTTGCTGTCGGTCTCCACCCACTGCATGGTCCCCACCTCCCAGCGACCCTCGCGGATGTAGGCGAGCACCTTCTGGAAGAGCTCCGGCTCGTGCTGGCGGATGATCTCGTAGGTCACAGGCTGGCTGTGCACGAAGCGCAGCTCGGGATAGTCCTCCATCATCGACAGCACGCTGCGGACGTCGCGGCGGACGACCTCGACGGTGTCGGGCCAGGTCCACTGCCAGTTGATGTCGATGTGGCTGTGTCCGATGACGTGGACGTGCAGGGACTTGGCGCGCGCGTCGAAGCGGCCGAGCTCCCGTGCCACCGCATCGAGGGCGGGCTGCAGCACGTCGTCGGATGCGGTGAGGTCGTCGGGAACGAGGGCGGCCGCGGCAGCCAGCGCGTCCCGATCGGCGTCGTCCCGCGCCAGGGCTGTGGCCAGGCGCAGCTGCGCCAGCGCGAGGTCGAGCATCTCGAAGCGACGCTGCAGGCCGGGGGTTCCGAATGTCAGCAGGTTCCAGCCCGGTTCCAGCTGCGCGTCGGGCGCGCGGATCACCAGGCGCAGCGTGCCGTTCGAGCCGTTGGCGATGTGGGGGAGGACGTCGATGAGCGCGGCGCCACTGGCGGCGACCGGAGTGCTGTCGTCGAGGATCACCAGCTCGCCGACCGACAGCGTCATCGGGTACAGCGACTCGATGGTCATCTGCAGGGCGTCGCCGCCGAGCGTGACGCCCTCGATGGCCTCGGGCAGGTCCAGTTCGAGCTCCAGCTCGAGACGCCGCCCCGGCTCCAGGACCAGGCCGTCGAACGCCGCCATCGGCCGGAAGCGGTCGGTGCGGATCATCGGGACGAAGTCGGGACCCGGCCCGGCCACGCGATTCCAGCCCCGCGGCAGCCACCCGAGCCGCACCTTCTCCGCGGCGGCGGCGAGGTGCTCCATCGCCTCGGCGGGCGTTCGCCGCGCCGCGGCCGTTTGGCTCACGGTCATCAGGACCCGACCGGCAGCGGGCCGAAGCAGGGGAGGGGCAGCCCATGATCGTCCGTCCCGGCCAGCTGCGGCATGAAGCGTGGGCCGTGGACGAGGCGGTCGCTGGGGTCGACCGGACCGTCGAAGGTCAGCTCGATGGCGTCCGCGGTCACCCTCGCCTGGGCCGGCACGCGGACATGGTTGGCGGCGTCGCGCAGCTCGAAGGCCCGCGTGATCTCAGGGTTGGGGGTGAGCCGGCCGTTGACCCCGGTGAGGAGCACTCGAACCGTGCCGCTGGCGGCGTCTGAGCCGTCGATCCGCGCCACGTCCGGTGTGGTTCCCTGGCCGCGCAGCGCCAGTGCGGCGCGCGCCAGGCGCCGGCCCAGCTCCCACTGACCATCTGCCGAGACGTGCCCGAAGTCGTACTTGGGCAGGTCGGCGGCGACGGCGATGCGGATCCTCGGGTCGCGCGCCGGCAGCGTGCGGATCTGCTCGCGTACCGTCTCCCAGCAGTAGACGGTCTCAGGCTTCTCGATCTGCTGCCAGCGTTCGTCGGAGGTGTCGACGCTGGAGATCTGGACGACGAGGGCGGGCAGGTCGGGAACGCCGAGCTCGCGACGCACGTCGTTGAGGAATGCGAGGAAGCGCTCTGCGTAGGTCTCGGCGGCGCCGGCAGCGCTGTCCGCCTCGCCCTGGTACCAGGCCAGGCCGGACGTCGCCCCGGTGTGCCGGCCGCGCCAGATGAGGTTCCAGAACAGGCTTCCCGAGGGGTCGTCGGGTCCGGCATTGGCGTCGCCCCACGCCTTGGTCCAGAGCTCGAGCGAGGTCGAACCCAGCGCGGTGGGCACCAGGCCCACGGGTCTGCCGGTCAGCTCGATGAGCGCGGAGGCAAAGCCGAGCCCCGGGCCGACGCCTCCGCCCGCCTGCTCCGGGGTTCCCTTGATCCGCTCGAACTCCGCGTCGATCCACTCCCGCGACTCCGGGTACATCACCGGGTGGATGCGCAGCTGAACCGAGTTGCGGTCCTCCCAGATGCGGTGCAGAGGGTCGCGCGCCTCCTTCCAGGTGCGGTCCACGCTGAACATGCGGGCCAGCGGAACGCTCTTCGCGTCGGGCGTGGCCAGCTCCGCGCCCTGCATGTTGGACTGGCCACCGAGCAGCCAGACCTCGCCGACCAGCAGATCCTCGACGACCAGGCGGTCGGAGCCGATCTCGACAGAGACGGTGTACGGTCCGCCGGCTTCGAGGTCCACCTCGATGGCATTGCCGACGGCACGGTGCGCCACCGTGTGGCTGTCACTGGCCCCGCCGGCAACCATGACGCGAGCGGCGCCCAGGTCGCCGCCGCCCTCGACGGTGAAGCGCACCGTGCCGCTCCCGGATGCGTGCGCCTGGACGACGGTGGACGCCTGTGGACCGCTGATGCGGCGGCGGGTCGGTACCTCAGCCACGGGAGATCACCTCCGCGAGCGCCCGCCACGTCGCCGACTCGGTGCCGTCCGGCTTGACGAGCCACAGACCTGGGCAGCCATGTGGCTGGCGCTCGCACTCGTTGTCGTAGACCTGCCAGAAGATCGCGTAGGGGCAACCCCAGTCCAGGGCTTCGACCGCCATCCGCGCGCTGATGGCGGCGCCGGCCTCGTCGCCGATCGACTCCAGCCAGCCCAGCCGGCGCTCGGGATACCCGAACTCGCCGAGGAAGATGTTGTTGCGGCCGAACGCTTCCGAGGGTGCGCAGTGGGCGGCGATGAACTCGAGACGGTCGATGAGGTCGTCCGGTCCCGGCCAGTCCCAGACGGAGTACGAGTACAGGTCGCAGCGCAGGTGCGGCAGCACTTCGGTGGTCAGCTCGGCATTCCCATCCATCGCACTCTTGACCAGGTTCACCTCGGCCGCATTCCAGACGCGGACGTCACTGTCGGGCGTCGCGGCTCGCCCCTCCTCGACTCCACGCTGGCGCGCCATCATCCAGCGTGAGAAGCGATCCATGGCATCGCGCGGAGCGAATCGCTCACGATCGGTGTGGCCGCGCACCGCCCAGTCACCCTCCCAGTTCTGCAGCACGAAGGTCTTGCCGGTCCCGTTCAGCGTCTGCCGGAGGTGCATGGTGAGGTCGCGAAACTCGGTGACCTCAGCCTGCTCGTCCTCGTCGCTGAAGCCGCGCTGCCAGTACCCGTTGTCGTCGGGCACGGCGCGGAACGCCTCCAGGACGTAGGTGGTGAAGGGCATCGAGAACACCTCCTGGAAGCGCGGCTCCTTGGCCTGCTCGGTGAGCGAGGTGATGTGCGGCCAGAGCGCGTCGAACCGGTAGCTGCGCTCGGGATGGCCGTCGAACCAGAGCTTGATCACCGACGAGCCCAGGCGCCGAATGTCCCTGGCACCTGACAGCAGGAAGCTGCCCGTTCCGGGGTGGTAGCAGCCGGAGGCGTGCGTCACTCCGAGCCGTTCGCTGATGGGCGGCGTGCTCAATGACATGTGCCCTGATAGAGCATCGAGTCCGTCGCGGGCCAGTTGCCCAGCGAGTAGCGCCTGCCGCCGTTGGCGTAGCAGAAGGAGCCGGGGTAGGGATTCTCCACGCTTGTCTGCTTGGGATCGAACCAAAAAAGGGTGGCGTCCTGGTTGAACGCGTGGTCCGGGGCGAACGAGACTCCGGCCTGGAAGTATGGGGGCGCGCCGGAGGCGGGGTCGGGGAACTGGGTGGTCACGAGGCCCTTCTTGAATGTGTCGGGATTGAGGTTGGGTCCTGCCATCTGGATGCCGGAGGCCAGCATCAGCAGGTTTGAGTAGAAGACCTGGGTTGCCTCTGCCGTGGTGACGCCGTCGTTGCAGCCGCTGGGGTCGACCTCCTTGCAGCCCCAGTACCACGGGGTCTGCGACAGCGGCAGCTCCTTGTTCATGAAGCTGATTCCGAAGGTGTGCGACGCTTCGCTCGCCGGCCAGAGGACCTCGGCGTGCACCTCGTCGTCCATGTAGAGGAACGAGGACACGTACCACTCCGGCTCGTACCCCTGCGACTCCGCTTGATGCTGGAGGTACCCCATGGTCCCGCTCTCGCACAGGCAGAGGACGTTGTTGATGTTGTCCGTCTTCAGCTTGGCGATCGTGGTGGGATAGGTGCTCTGCGACTCCTCGGGCACCTCGACGACGTCCTGGCTGGAGATCGGTGCCCCGCATGCGGACAGCTGGTCGAGAAGCGTCGAGTAGGCGGGGCCGATGTGGTCGAAGGTGGTGTAGGCGAGGGCGAACTTGCGCTTGGCTCCGGCGAGCAGCGGGTCACCGGCGAAGCGCGCCGGCTTGCCGACCAGCGCCCGGCAGGCGTATTCGGCCATGTTGCGCTCGACGATGTCGAGCCCGGGCGTGATGCTCCAGACGTAGGGATCCATCTGGCTGTAGTAGTCGCCCTCACCGGCTGCGGTCGTCCCGTGGACGGTGCTGATGATGCCGGCGTTGCGCAGCGCGGTGTAGTAGGAGAGCTCGGGGCCACCCGCGTCGCAGATCGCGGTCGAGGCGAAGACGCCCAGGGAGATCACGTACGCGGCATGCTGCTGGTCCGTCTGGGGCAGGTCCTGGGCGCAGCTGGTGGGCTGCGGCGACTGGGCGGCGAGGATGAGCTTGATGTGGCGGCCGTAGAACTCGAAACGGTTGTTGAAGAAACTCTCCAGGTCGTGCTCCCAGGTGTAGTTGTTGTTGTCGCTCCAGTTGGTGTGCCAGACGAAGATCTTGATGGAGTTGGCGTCAACTCCCTTCGAGGTCGCACCGTGGTTGTCGCCCTGCCAGTAGGGGATGCAGGGGGGCGACTGTGGGTCCTCGATCTGCCGCGGCGGGTCACCCACGCAGTGGTGCACCGACTTGGTGTCGATGACCGCGGGCGCCGACGGGGTCGGCGGTGCAGGCGTGGGACTCGACGTCGGCCCGCCTGCGCGCGCCCCGCCGCCCGCCTTGCCCGAGCCGCCCTGATTCCCCACCAGCCCCGCCTGTTCCTTCGGGGGCTGCTTGATCTGCTGCGCCGCCGGGGCGAACTCGGCGACGGTGGGAGGGGGAGGTTGGCTGGCGTGCAGCGCGAGCGGGAGGATGACGGCGACGATCGCCAGCACCATGCCGAGGTTGGCCATGGCGCCGAGGCGGCTGGGACGGCGGCCGGCCGGGTTGGTCACTGCGCTCATCGGTCGCTCAACCCCGAAGCCTCATGCGATGGTGTCACCTCCGTCCTCCTGCAGCCTCCTGGCGAACGGGGGCCGTCCGCGATTCTTCGCCGCGGGCGACATCGTTGTCAAGAGCCGTCGCGGAGCGGCGTTGACAACGTTGACATGGGGTGGCCGGCCGCCGATAATGGCGCCGCTCGGTTCGTGCCGACGCCGCAAGGAAGCGTTCAGGAGGTGTCCAGCATGGGCCGCGGAGCATCGCACCGGTCGCTGAGGTGGGGGCACCGGGCTCTCATCGGGGGGCTGGCGTTTGCGGGGGCGCTCGTCGGACAGGCCGGCGGCCACACCGCCAGCGCTCAGGGCACCACCTACTACGTCGATGCCCTCGCGGGCTCCGACTCGAACAGCGGGACGAGCAGCGCCCAGCCGTGGCAGACCCTGGCCAAGGTCGACGCCACGACCTTCCAGCCCGGCGACCAGGTGCTCTTCCACGCCGGCCAGACCTGGAACGGGCAGCTGGCCCCGCAGGGTTCAGGTGCGCCGGGCGCGCCCATCACCCTCTCCAGCTACGGCACCGGCGCCCGGCCCTACATCAACGGGAACTCGGTGCCCTCCGGCACCGGCGCCATCTACCTCAACAACCAGTCGTGGTGGACGATCAACGGCTTCGAGGTGACCAGCAACAACGGCCAGGACAACTTCGGCGCCACCACCGCAGGCAGCTGGCGCTCGGGGATCTGGGTCGACAACAGCGGCCTGGGGCTCGTCTCGGGGATCACCATCACCAACAACGACGTGCACGACGTCAACGGCTGCTTCGCCTGCACCCAGGGTGACGGCCATGCCAATGGCGGCATCGCACTGCTCGCCTACCAGAACGTTGGCGGCGACAGCTTCAACGACGTGCTCATCTCCGGCAACACCGTCAGCAACGTCGGCCGCGAGGGCATCAGCGTCATGGACGACTCGACCGCCAGCGCCGATCCCTTCCATCAGGCCGACCTGCAGTCGTCGATGAGCACCAACGTCGCCATCCTCAACAACACGGTGACCTACACCGACGCCGACGGGATCACCGACATCGGCACCGAGGGCGCGCTCATCCAGGGCAACGTCGTCGGCCATCCCTCGCAGAAGTCCATCGTGGGCAACTCCGAGGCGTCGAGCGGCGGCATCTGGAACACCCACACCATCGACACCACCGAGCAGTTCAACGAGGTCTACGGCACGCTCACCCAAACCGTCGACGGGACCGGCTTCGACAACGACCTCTCCGCGCGCGACACCAAGATCCAGTACAACTACAGCCACGACAACCAGGGCGGTTTCCTGCTCATGGAGGGAACCGGGCTCAACCAGCCGCCGCCGTCGAACGGCCTCATCGTCCGGTACAACCTCAGCGTCAACGACGCCTACTCGGGACAGCTGGGCGTCTTCGACTTCGCCTACGGCGGGACCAACAACACGCTGTTCGAGAACAACACCGTGTACATCCCGGCGGGCTCCCCGGCGAACCCGATGTACTGCCTGGGCTGCAACAGCACCGAGACCTTCGGCACGACCACCTTCCGCAACAACATCGTCGAGGACCTCGGCACCGGCAGCTGGACCTATCCGGGCGCGCTCAACGGGGCCAGCTTCGACCACAACGTCTTCTACGGGAACAGCACGCCCACGCTGCCACCCGATGCCTACGCGATCACCTCGGATCCTCTGCTGGTCGCTCCGCCCGCGTCGGCGCCGTCCGGCCTGTGCAACGTGAGCGGTTACGAGGTGGCGGCCGGTTCTCCCGCCATCGGAACCGGCGCGGTGGACCCCGCCAACGGTGGCGTCGACTACTTCGGCAGGCCGCTCTCACCGACGGTAGCGCCGACGCGCGGCTTCTATGAGGCGACCAGCTTCAGCAACGTCCCCGCGCTCACCGACACGGCCGCCAGCTTCATCGTCAGCGGGCGCCACACCCCCAACCTGGTCATCGACAGCTCACAGGCGGCGAGCGGAGGCGGGTACAGGTTCGCCGCCGGTGACGCGCTGCCCGCGACGGTCGCCTGGATCGATCCGGGGATGACCACCTTCAGCGCAACGGTGTACCAGGTGCCGGCGGATCCCACCCAGGTCACCTTCTGGGCATCTGCCGACGGCATCACCTACACCCAGGTGCCGACGCTGGTGACCCCCGGCAGCGGGCCGACGGCGGAGCAGGTGTCCCCCCAGGGCAGCCTGCCGTCTGGAACGCTCTTCCTGCTCGCACAGATCGCCACGCCGGGGGTGAGTCCCGACGCCGGCAGCGCCAACTCCGCCGGCGTCACGACGTCCGGCGTGCCGCCGCAGGAGTACGCCCCTATCGCCACCACGGAGATCGGCACCGTCGTCCTGTCCGGGCATTCGTCCACCTGCCCGCCGGCGGCTGCGCCGAGCGCTGCGAGGATCCTCGGCTACGCACGGAAGGCACGCGGAGCCGCGTAGGTTTCGGCGTTGACGGGCGTTGACATTGGGGGTCCCCGCGCCTACACTCAGGACGGCGTAGACAACGTTGTCATAAGGTTGGGAGTCGCGCTTTGCGCCAGCAGATTCACGGGAGTCGCGCGCATGCGACACGGGCGATGTGCGGACTGCTCGTGATCGGCGCCGGCATGTCGGTCTCCGGTTGCTCGGATCTGACTCCCCTCTCGATCCGCTTCGTCACCAACGCGCCGCCCGCGCCGGCGCGTGTGACCAGCGGTGACTACGTGCTCTCCGGTGGAGTCAACGCACACCTCGCCGACCAGGCCGGCTTCTGCGGCAACGTCTCCTCGTCGGGCGGCCAGCAGCTGTTCCTCGCCGTTCTGCTGGCGGATGACGGCGTGACCCAGTCGTTCGTCCGCCTGTCGGTGCGGCCAGCGCAGGCCTCCACCGGGACACCCGCCCACACCGGGACATTCGACCTGTCCCGCGCCGGCCTCGTCGTGCAGCTGGGAGTGAACCCGGCGACGCTCTCCCAGGGCCTCGATCCCAAGGCGCGGACGTTCCGGGCCAGCTCCCTCCGCGTCACCGTCTCGCCGGACTCCGCGGGCAGCGTCACCGCGGTTCTGCAGGAGGTCAAGGTGGGCGCGTCCTCCACGGGCTCGACCACCCTGCAGCCGGTGAGCGGGGCGCCGACGGTCAACCTCAAGGGACGGTTCCAGTGCGTCGCGCCGGCGTCCTGATCGGCGTGACCACCGCGCTCCTGACCCTTGCCGCCTGCGGCGAACCGGCGGAGACCAACGCGCCCATCCACCTGTCGGGCGCGCTCAACGGCGTCTACCACCCCGGCCCCCCGGCCAGCTGTGGCACCGGCACGACGACGGTGCTGGGCCAGTACGGCCCCAACAGCACACGCGACGTGGGCACCATGACCGTCTCGGACGACGGTTCGGTGTCGTTCGACGTGTGGAAGGGCCCCTCGTTCTTCGGGCGCGGCGTGGCATTCCGGCCCGGCCACGGTTGGGATATCGACGCCCAGCTGCACGGTCCGGCCAGTGAGACGGTGACGGCGACAGGGCACCTGCCGTGCTGACGCATCCCCGCGTTCAACAGCTCGGTGCGCTGATCCTGCCGCGCCTCGAGCTGGTCGTCCTCGTCGCCGTCGCCCTCGGTGCCTTCGCACTCCCGGGCCGCGCGGTGGGGGGAAGGACCGTTCCCGTTGGGATTCTGGTCATCGCGCTCTCACAGGCGGGCAGCCTGGCGTTGCTCGCCGCCGGCCTGGTGCTCGTCTACCGCTCGAACCGCATCATCAACTTCGCGCAGGGCGCGCTCGGTGCCGCCTCCGGCTACCTCTTCTACAACGTCGTCGTGCATCGTGAGCTGCTTCACCTGCTCGGCAACATCGGCCTGCCGGTGGGCGACAACGTGTTCACCGCTGGCTACCCGTGGCAGGTGCTCAACTTCGTGGTCGCCGGGCTGGCCGCGCTGCTCATCGCTCTGCTGGTGGGGCTGCTCGCCTACTTCGTCGTCATCCGCTGGTTCCAGAAAGCGCCGCCACTGACGGTCACCGTGGCCACCATCGGCATGTCGTACCTGGTCACCACGCTGCTCCAGCTTCCCCAGCTCCAGGCCATCTGGCCGGCCGACAACGCGACCAGCTTCCAGATGCCGTTCGACGTCATCCTGACCGTGGGCCCGGTGACGCTGCACATGCTCGACGTCGCCGCCATCGTGATCGGACCGCTGGTTCTCGCCGGACTTGGCCTCTACCTGCGCCGTTCGCGGATCGGCATCGCGCTGCGAGCCTCGTCGGCCAATGCGGACAGGGCGAAGACTCTGGGCATGCCGGTGGCGACGGTCACCTCGGTCGCCTGGATCCTCGCTGCCCTGCTGTCGGGCGTCGCCAGCATCCTCCTCGCCGCCTCCAGCAACAACAGCGGAACCGGCGTGGGGGGCCAGTCCGGGGCCAGCAACGGTTTTCCCGCCGACCTGCTGGTCACAGTGCTCGCCGTCGCGGTGGTGGCCCGGATGCGCAGCCTGCCGCTGGTGATGGTCGGTGCGGTCTGCCTGGCGGTCACCGAGCAGTCGCTGGTCTGGAATCTCAACTCGAGCGCTCTGTTCCAGGTGTTCCTGCTGGGGCTGATCGTCGTCTTTCTGCTGGTGCGTCGCGAGCAGCGCGGGCGGGTGGACGTCGCCGAGGAGACCTTCGCCGCGGCGCGTGAGGCTCGTCCCACCCCGCCGGTGCTGCGCGTGTTTCCCACCGTTCGCAACCTGCGCTGGCTGCTCTGGGCGGTCGCCGCCATCACCCTGGTGCTCTTCCCGTGGGTGGCTCCGCCCGCCACCATCGAGGGTGCGACGGTGGCGATCGTCTACGCGATGATCGGCCTGTCACTCTTGGTGTTGACCGGGTGGGCCGGCCAGATCAGCCTCGGCCAGTTCGCCTTCGCGGGCATCGGCGCGTACATGGCCGCGCTGCTCGGCGGCACGGCCGGGATGCCGATGTTTCTCGCCGTCATCGTCGGCGCTGTCGCCGGCGCCCTGCTGGCGACGGTGATCGGGCTGCCGGCCCTGCGCCTGCCGGGGCTGAACCTCGCGGTGGTGACGCTGGCCGTGGCCATCGCCACGACGGCCGTGCTGCTCAACCCGAACTACCTCGGCCACTTCCTGCCGACCAAGCTGAATCGCCCCGGGCTGCTGGGGCTCGACGGCGAAGACCCGCACGTGTACTTCTACCTGATCCTCGTCCTGCTGGCCGCCGTCGCGCTGTCGGTCATGGGCCTGCGGCGCAGCCGCCTGGCCCGCGCGCTGATCGCGTCGCGCGACAACCCCTACGCGGCGCAGTCGTTCGGAGTCAGCCTGTTCGCGGCGCGCCTCAAAGCGTTCGCCATCTCCGGTTTCATCGCCGCGCTGGCCGGCGGACTCTTCGCATACGAGCAGCACGGCGTCCACACCGAGAGCTTCACCGCCGACTCCAATCTGCTCCAGTTCCTCACCGCCGTCACCGGCGGCCTCGGCTCGGTGATCGGGCCGATGCTGGGAGCCGCAGTGGGATTCGTGCTGCCGCTGCTCAATCTGCCCGTCATTTCCACCGCGGGCATCCCGGTGCTGGCGCTGGTGCTGCTGCTGTTCTACCCGAGCGGCCTGAGCGGCATCGCCTTCGGGCTGCGCGACGTCGTGTTGCGGCGGGTGGCGACGCGTCACCGCATCGACGTGCCCAGCCTGCTGCGCGGCAGCGTCGCCGATCGCCGCCATGCACGCGCACCGCTGGCACCGCGCAAGCAGGACGCGACCCTGGCGGAGGAGGCGCCCTACCGGATCACCGCACAGTGGACCTACGCCGGCAGCGGCGCGGGTGACGGCGAGCCATGATCGAAACGCCGCGCGTCGCCACCAGCGAGCGGCCGATGGCGCCCTCCCCGCGCGAGGTGAGCGAGGGCCATGCGCCGATCGAGTCGCAGAGACCGCGCGCCGTGCGGACCGAGGAGCGGTCGCCGGCGGTGCCGTTGAGCCGGCGCGGTGGCGACGCTGTGCGCGAGCTCGATCCTCGGAGGGTGACCGAAGGATTCAGCCCCTTTCCCATGCTCGTTTTCGGCCTCATGGGGTTCGTCGTCGCAGTGCAGGGCCAGGCGCTCGCCGTGGTGCTGCCCCAGGCGCAGGCGATCGGCGTCAGCGCCGCCGCGCTGGGTGTCCTGGTGAGCTTCATCAACGGCGCCTTCAACATCGGCGGCGTCGGCCTCGGCTACCTGGCTGACCGCTTCCGCATCCGCGTCGTCTTTCTGCGCGCCGGCCTTGCCGTCAGGACGGTCGGTGCACTGATGATCGGCTTCGCCGCCGGCCCGGCGGCGTTCGTCACCGCCAACCTCATCGGTGTCGCCGGCAACCTCGCCGCCCAGCCGCAGGTGAGCATCCTGCGAGACGTGTATCCCGTGGCGCAGACGCTGCGGGCGGGATTCTTCAACGCCAAGCTGCAGCAGCTGGCCATCGTGATCGGACCCACGCTGGCGGGGGTGGTGACGGTGTGGGTGGGATGGCAGTGGATGCTCGTCCTCGTCGGCCTGCTCAGCATTCCGGTGGTCTGGATGAGCTTCCATCTCCGCGAGCCGCGGCAGGGCGGCGTCGACGCGCCGGAGAGCGCGGACACGGAGGGCCAGCCGCCGATCAGCTTCGGCCACGCCCTGGCCATGCTGTGGTCGATCAGGACGATGCGGCTCATCCTCCTGGCCTATCCCTTCCTGGCCATCGCCGCCATCGTCGTCCCGTTCTCCGGGATCTACTTCGCGGCGCAGTGGCAGCTGGGGCCTGTCACCCGTGGCCTGGCGATCTCCTCGGCGGGCGCGGTGTCCGTCGTCGGACTGATCGTCTTCACGCCCCTGATCCGCTCCTTCAGCGAGTACAAGCAGGGAAGGCTCCTGAGCATGTCGGCGCTGCTGCTCGTCTGGCAGGCGCTGTGTGCGATCGGCATGGTGGTGGCGCCGAGCCTGCCCCTGGCCCTCGCCGCGTTCTGGGGCGTGGCCCTGGTGTACGCGATCGTCGCCCAGACCGTGGCGAGCCTGGTGCAGGCGATCGTCCCCGCTCGCATCCGCACGCTGGGCGTGGAATCGCTGAGCTTCATGGCCATCGTGGTCCCGCTGTATCTCCTGGTGGCTCCCACCGTGATGACCGCGCTCTTCGGCGCCATCGGCATCACCGTCACGCCCGGAGTTAAAAGCGTCGCAGGCTATGTGCCTGCGATGCTGATCGGCGCCTTCTTCGTCGCCCGTGCCGCTCGCATGGTCGAGCCCGACATTCGCAGCGCGATCTCGGTCACCATCGCCGAGGCGGTGGTCGGCGAAGCCCGCGCGCAAGGCCGCAACACGCTTCTCGTGTGCCGCGGCCTCGAGGTCGAGGTGGGAGGCGCGCAGATTCTGTTCGGTGTCGACCTCGACGTCGAGGACGGCGAGGTGGTGGCCCTGCTCGGCACCAACGGAGCCGGCAAGTCGACGCTGCTGCGCGCCATCTCGGGTGTGCACCACGCCTCGTCGGGCGGCATCTTCTACGACGGGGAGGACATCACCCACGCTCCGCCGCACGCCAACGCGCGCCGCGGGATCGTGATGCTGCCCGGCGGCCACGCTGTGTTCCCGGAGATGACGGTGGCCGACAACCTTCGTGCCGCCGCCTGGATCGACCGCAGCGACGCCCGGGAGGTCCAGCAGCGCGTCGACGATGTGCTCTCCCGCTTCCCGCAGCTGCGCGAGCGGCTGTCGGTCATGGCCGGCTCGATGTCGGGTGGCGAGCAGCAGATGCTCGCCGTGTCCCAGGCGTTGCTGATGCGACCGCGGCTGCTGATGATCGACGAGCTGTCGCTGGGACTCGCGCCGCGCGTGGTGGAGCAGCTGCTCGGCATCGTCCGGGAGATCAACGCGGACGGCACCACCGTGATCCTCGTCGAGCAGTCGGTGAACGTCGCCCTGGAGATCGCGTCGCGCGTGGTGTTCATGGACCACGGCGAGGTGCGCTACGACGGACCGGCGGACCGCATCCACGAGCACCGCGAGATCTTCCGCGCCGTGTTCCTCACCGGCGGTGCTGAGGTCAGTCGCGGGCCGCGGGCGCGGACCGACCTCTCAGCCGGCGACGAGACGGCCCTGAGCGTCCGGGACCTGCGCGCCACCTTCGGCGGTGTGACCGCGCTCGACGGCGTGTCGCTCGACGTCCGCGCGGGGGAGATCGTCGGCTTGGTCGGCCCCAACGGCGCGGGCAAGACGACGCTGTTCGACGCCATCTCCGGTTTCGTGGCGGTGCGCTCCGGCACCGTGTCGCTGCTCGACCACGACGTCACGGCGAGCCGCCCCGAGGTGCGCGCGCAGCTCGGCCTCGGGCGCTCATTCCAGAACGTGCGCCTCTTCCCCGCCTTGACGGTGCGGGAGAACCTCACCGTCGCGCTCGACCGGGCGGGCGGGTCGCGGAGCAGCCTCGCCGCCGCGTTCTGGCTGCCCACCCATGGCAGCAGCGAACGGCGCGCGCAGCGCCGCGTCGAGAGCCTGATCGAGACGCTGGGCTTGCAGCGCTACGCCGAGAGCTTCATCGGCGAGCTGTCGACGGGGACGCGACGGATCGTCGACTTCGGCTGCATCATCGCCAGCGGACCGCGGGTGCTGCTGCTCGACGAGCCGTCGAGTGGGCTCGCGCAGGCGGAGGTGGAGGAGCTCGGTCCGCTGGTGTCGCGCATCGCGCGCGACCTGAGATGTGCCGTGCTCATCACCGAGCACGACCTCGGTCTGGTGGCGTCGATCGCCGCGCGACTCGTGGTGATGGAGCTGGGACATGTCTTTGCCGAGGGCGAGCCCTCCGCTGTCCTCGGCGATCCGGCCGTCCAGGCCTTGCTGGCAGGCGGAACCAGCACCGGCCTGCACCGGTCGGGCGGGCGTCGAGCCCTCGAGCCTCTGCTGGGTTCGAACGGCAAGGGTCGAGTGGAGACAGCGACGCTGAGAGAAGTCGATCGATGAGCAGGAGTGACGAGATGGATGCGGTGATGACGACCAGGGAGACCACCGGTTCCCAGCCGGCCACGGCCAAGGCCCGGCCGCCGATGAACCGCGCCGTCTTCCAGGAGACGTTTCAGCTGATCGCCGACAACATCGGCCGGGTCATCAAGGGCAAGGACAGCGTGGTCCGCATGGTGCTCGTCGCCGTGCTCGCCGAGGGGCACGTGCTCCTCGAGGACCTGCCCGGCACCGGCAAGACCATGCTGGCGCGGTCCCTGGCGGCGACGCTGAACCTGCGCGACAACCGCATCCAGTGCACCCCCGACCTGCTGCCGTCCGACGTCACCGGCGCGCCGGTGCTCGACATGAACACCCACCAGTTCGTCTTCCGCAACGGGCCGGTCTTCTCCAACGTCCTCCTCGTCGACGAGATCAACCGAGCCACGCCGAAGACGCAGTCGGCGCTGCTCGAGGCGATGCAGGAGAAGAACGTGACGGTGGACGGCGTCACCTACCCCCTGCCGAAACCGTTCCTGATGATCGCCACCCAGAACCCCATCGAGCTGGCTGGCACCTTCCCCCTTCCTGAAGCGCAGCTCGACCGCTTCATGTTCAAGCTGTCGGTGGGCTACCCGGATCGCCTCCACGAGGTGGAGGTGATGGACACCAACGTCAAACGGGCCGCCATCCTCGACCTCACCCCCGCCGTCGACGCCGACACGCTCGACTCGATGATCGCGTGGGCCAAGGACGTCGAGGTGTCGGAGGCGGTGAAGCTGTACATCGTCGACCTCGTCCAGGCGACGCGCAGCGACCCCTCGCTCCAGATGGGTGCGAGCAGCCGCGCCAGCATCGGCATCAACCGTGCGGCGCGCGTGCTCGCCGCCTCCAACGGCCGCGAGGACGTCTACGTCGACGACGTCAAGCAGGTGGCCATCCCCACCCTGGCGCACCGCGTGCTGCTGACGCCGGACGCGGTGCTGCGCGACGAGACCGTCGAGTCGGTGATCGAGCGGATCATCGGGCGGATCAAGCCGCCCATGGGCGGGTAGAGACAGCTCCCCATGAGCGTGGGTGCCGCGTCGCCGACTCCGTCTGCCACCGCGCCGCGGGCGCGTGGCGGCAAGGTGACCAACCCCAGAGCTCTTCACGTTCGCATCGAGGAGCTCACGGGAGTGCGCACGGGAGGATTCATTCTCCTGGCGTTCTTCTTCGTGGGCTGGGGGCTGGGCTACGTCTTCGGCGGCCGCGGGCTGTACCTCCTCGCCTATGGCGCGGTGATCATGTTCGTCGTCGCGGTGGCGCTCTCGCGACGCAGACGGCCGCTCAGCGCCGAGCGCACCAAGTTGCCGCGACGGGTGCGCGAGGGCCAGACCGTCGCCGTCGAGATCACCCTCACCGCCAAGCAGCGGCTCTCCATGTTCGGGATCGTCGAGGACCTGCACGAGCAGCTCGGCGAAGCCGTGCGGCTGTCGATCGACAAGGTGAGCCCCAACGAGCCGTGGACCTACCGCTACACGATCCGGCCGCGGCTGCGCGGCGTCTTCTCGGTGGGTCCGCTGGTCGCGGTCTGGTCCGATCCACTGGGCCTGGCGCGCTCCAAGCAGGAGCTGCTGCCGCGCACCCAGATCCTCGTCCACCCGACGGTGAGCGAGGTGCTCGACCGTCCGCTGACGCGCCAGCTGGAGGACCCGCCGATCCGGCCGCCCAAGACCAAGCCGTGGCCCGCCGGGTTCGAGTTCTACGGCATGCGCGACTACGTCGCCGGCGACGACCTGCGCCGTGTCGTCTGGAAGGCGGTCGCGCGCACCGGCCGCATGCTGGTGCGCGAGTCCGAGCAGGGCGTCACCGACCAGGTGAACATCCTCCTCGACACCGACCCGGACTGGCATCAGCGCGGCGAACCCAGCCCCACCTTCGAGACGGCCGTCAAGGCCGCGGCCGCGGTGGCGGACGCGCACTTCAAGAACGGCTTCTCGGTGAGCCTGTTCAGCAGCGAGAAGGTGCTCGCCGACACGCTGCGAGGTCCCAACGCCCGCCTGCTCCTTCTCGACGAGCTCGCCCGCGTCGGCCGTGGCAAGAAGCCGCTCGCCAAGGGTGTCGAGCTGCTGGTCGGGCGGGCGGGACGCACCGCCCACAACGTGATCATCACGCCGTACTTCGACGGCCAGGCGGCGGCGAGGACCGCGCTGCTCACCGCGCGCGGCGCCTCCGTCCGCGTGGTGCTGATCCGCTGGGAGGAGAGCGACCAGGGAAGCGTGCACCGAGCCACCGAGGTGGGCGCGGAGGTCACCACCGTGGTCGCCGGCGGTGCGCTCACCGCTGCCTTCGCCCACGCTGTCGGAGCCGGTCGGCGATGACAACGGTCGCCGAGCCCGAAGTTCTTCAGGGCGTTCCAGCCGATCCACCCTCGCCGCAGCGGGCGCCTGGTCCGGAGCCGGTCGATGGCGCCGAGCAGCGTCCCCAGGTGCTGTCCCTCGCCGGCGCCGCGTTCTGCTCGTCGGTCGCCGCCATGCTGCTGGTGGGTGGGCTGTTCCAGGGCGTGCTGCCCCGGCTGATCGCCGTCGTCGTGCCCGCCGTCGGCGTGGGGTTGGTGGCCTACGGCATCAGGAGTCGGCGACTGTGGCCGCAGCTCGCCGCCATCCCGGTCGGTGCGGTCCTCGGCGCTGTGCTGGTCGTGCCCGAGACCAACGGCCAGGGAAGCTCCAACATCGTCGACGCCGTCCTCTCCGCGATTCGCGGCGGCGGCCTTCTCCAGCCGCCGGTGTCGTTCGACCCCGGCTGGAGGTTCATCGTCACCCTCATCGCCTGCGGGCTGGGCGCCGGCACGCTTGCCGGCGCAGCCGCGTTCGCCAAGCCGCGCCTCGCCGTGGTCATCCCCGTCCCACTGGCGATGCTCGCCGAGTTCGTCCAGCCGAAGTCCACCGAGGTGATCGGCACCGCGGTTGCCGCGGTGCTCATCGTCGGCGCGCTGGGTTTCTCCTATGGCGCGGAGCTGCAGGCGGAAGGCGCGGTGCGCACGGGCTCCTTCGAGCTCCGCCGCATGGCGCGCACCGGGAGCCTGGCGGTCGGCCTGCTGGTCGCCATCCTCGCGCTGGGCCAGACGTCGTTCCTCTTCCCGCAGCCCAACCGGAACGACGTCACGCCACCGCAGAAGCCGCATGCGGCGCCACCGCAGGCGGATCGTGCGCTGTTCACCTACCAGGTGCAGAACGGCAACAAGATCCCCTTCCGCATCGGCACCATCGACATCTACGACCCCAAGCAGAATGCCTGGCTGCTGCCGCCCTACGACACCAATCGGCTGCACGACATCAGCAACGGCCAGGTGCCCGGCGGTCCCCCCGCAAAGGGCAGCACGTACACCGTCACGGTGACGATCGCCGACGCCCAGGGCCATGTGCTTCCCGCCGTCTACGGCACCGCCAGGATCAGCGGGCTGTCCGCGCCGATCAAGATCGATCCGCGCACCGGCATCCTCCAGCTGTCCGACCGCCCGGTCGGCAGGGGGATGACCTACCAGCTCAAGGTGGCCGCGCCCCCCACCGGGCAGGCCCTGGCCACGGCGGGCAAGCCGGAGGCGGCCTACGCGCAGTTCCTGCAGGTGCCGACGCCGCCCCTGGCGGTGCAAGACCTGTTGAGCAAGGCGCCCGCCGACCCCTTCGACCGGATGCAGTACCTGCGCAACGCGCTGCTCACCAAGGTGGTCGCCAGCGGCGCGGGCACGCCGGTCGACCTGCCCGTCTCACGCGTACCCCAGATGCTCAAGGGCGCGCAGGCGTCACCCTACGAGATCACCGCGGCGGAAGCCCTGCTGGCTCGATGGGCGGGCGTGCCCTCGCGGATCGGCTACGGCTACTACGACGGGCCCGCACTGAAGAACGGCGCCCACGAGATGCGGCCGAAGAACGGGGCCACCTGGCTGGAGGCGTACTTCAAGGGATACGGCTGGGTGCCGGTGGTGGGCGTGCCCCAGCAGGCGAAGAGCAGCGCCGACAACAACGACAAGAATCGCAACGACCTGATCAGGCCCGCGTCCGAGCTCAGCGTGGTGATCTACGTTGCCACCCGGGACACGTCGCCGCTGCTCTACTTCCAGATCGTCGGCTATTACCTCGGCCTCGTGCTGCCGTGGGTGGTACTCGCGGTGCTGCTGCTGATCGCCCATCCGGCGCTGGTCAAGGTGGTGCGCTTCGTGGCGCGACGCCGATGGGCCGCGAAACGAGGACCAGCGGCGCGCATCCTCGTCGCCTACACGGAGTTCCGCGACCTTGCCAACGACCTCACCTACGGCGACCCCACCGCGACGCCGCTGGAATACCTGAACTATGTCCAGGACGACGTCGAGCACGCCGATCTCGCCTGGCTGGTGACCCGCGCGATGTGGGGTGACATGCGCAGGGACCTCACCGAGGAGGACGCCGCGCACGCTGAGGCGCTGAGCCGATCGCTGATCAGGCGGCTGGCGCGCGCGCAGAACGTCGTCAACCTGGTCTCGGCGGCGATCGCCCGGACATCACTGCGGCAACCCTTCTCCGATGCGCCACCGCGCATGTGGCCACGCCGTCGCAGCACTGCTCGCCCGGGGATTCGCGCGCGGCTGCGCAGCCTCCGCCGCAAGACCTGGCGTGCGCGCGTCGCTGGACTCCTGGGCTTGTTCCTGCTCGCCGGGTGTGGCGGTGACAGCCAGTTTCGCGGACCACACACGCTGCGCAGCGGCCTGACGCCGGCCTCGATCGGCGACCTCAGCCTGGTCCGCAACGCCAGGCTGGAGCGGCAGTACCTCACCGCGGCGTCGTCGAAGGTGGTGACCCAGGGAGAGGTCTGGCTGGTGCACGAGGGCGATGTCATCCAGGGATCGGTGCAGATCTCGCTGCTCGCCCCCGACGTGCGTGCCGACGATCCCTCGGTGCGCGCCGGGCTGGACGACGGCATCGGCGGTGTCGCGTTCACGCCCGTGCTCATCACCAGCGACCAGCTGGTGTGGGTCAAGCAGGAGGTGAACCAGCGCGTCTACCTGTGGTTCCCGCCGCGCAGCAACGCCATCGAGCTGGTGATCCTGCGTCTCCAGTTCAAGAACAGCCTGAGCCTGGTCAAAGGCCTGGTCGACTACCAGCACGGACGCAAGCCGCAGGGGGCGTCGCCGTCGCCCTCGGCGAGCACAGGAGCGAGCGGATGAGAGAGATGAGCGCGATTCGCCGGGTGGCCGTCGCCGGCGCGCTGGTCAGCCTGTGCGGCTGCGGCCTCAAGCCTCCGCAGCAGTTCGGTGCCCACCCCTACCCGCAGGACGTGCAGCTGGGTGCGCAGACGTCGCCGACGTCGGTCCCGGCACCGCTGGCCAAGGGCGCCAACATCGAGCCCGGCACGCCGGGCTTCCTGGTGCCGCCGATCCCCTCGGCGCCGAGCACCTTCACGCCCTTCGCCTTCGCACCGCCCACGCCGCACCCCTGCCCGACGGCCGACCCGCTGGCGCCGCTCAGCGACCAGGCGGCCGCCGACGTGCAGGCGGCGCCGAAGCCTGGCGTCTACCACTACCGTCAGTCCGGCAGCTATGCGCTGAAGGGCAAGCCCGCGGTGGCCTACCCGCCGAGCGTCGACATCACCATCGGCCAGTCCTACGTCGGACGCATCGTCGCCCAGGGCCAGCACGACCCCACCGACACGTCGATCTACTGGGACCAGACGGAGAAGTCGATCGCCCCCAACGGGTGGGTGGACGCCACTATCACGTACACGTTCCGCCTGTCGCACACCAAGGGAACTCCGCCGCTCTCCCAGGACAGCGGTGAGATCGACATCTACGCGGTCACCGTGCAGACCGCGAATGGC
Organism: uncultured Actinomycetes bacterium; assembly: GCA_964499205.1. Classification (GTDB taxonomy): domain Bacteria; phylum Chloroflexota; class Dormibacteria; order Aeolococcales; family Aeolococcaceae; genus DASRDZ01. The sequence goes on from CAZCJX010000006.1 coordinate 49,670, forward strand.
ACCGACACCTTCCAGCCACAGGGTCCCGACCCCGCACCGATCGTGCTGCTGCCGGCAACCGGTCAGCCGTCGTGGAACGACCAGTCGGTCGACGGTCTGCACCAGGAGACGTTCGACGACGCTGCCGGCTACCACGGCGAGAAGGACCACGTCGATGCCTGCGGCAAGCTCATCGACGCCTACCGGATCGACCTCGGTCCGCTGGAGCCGGCCACCGGCACCGGGACACCGACCAAGACGCAATCCAGCTTCCACTACGAGACCAACAGCACTCTCGACTACAACATCGACGGGTGGTACGACATCGCCACCCAGGACGGTGGACTCGTGGTCGCCGAGCACATCACGGAGACGGCGATCGACGGGAGCTGGACCAATGACCGCACCCTGACCATCAACTCGGTGCAGCCCGGCTGATGCGCTGGCTGAGTCGCATGGCGATGGTCCTGCTGGGCAGCACGCTGCTCTCGGGTTGCGGCGCTGCCTTCGAACTGCCGCAGGGACCGGACGCGAACAAGCACCTGGTGGCGAGGATCCTCGTCGACCTGCCGCCGGAGCTCCGTCCCGCGGCGCAGCTGGCCATCGACGACATCAACCGGCTCCATCCCAGCGAGTTCGAGCAGACCACCGTCGTGGCCGTCTACGCCGACGACACCTTCGAGGGACAGATCGACACGGGCACGGCCAAGACACACCTGCACGACCGCCTCGACGACGGCACCATCCTCGGCATGGTCGGCCCGTACAACCTGCAGCTGGCGCGCGCGCTGCTGCCGATCGCCAACCAAGCGGATCTTCCCGTGTTCAGCCCCACGCTCACCGACGAGTGCCTCACCCAGCAGGAGAGCTTCTGCACTCGCGGCGAGCCCAACTCGCTGCGTCCGCACAACGCCAGGGCCGGGCAGCCGGGTGACCTCACCTTCTTCCGCGTGCCACCGGTGCAGGGCAGGCAGGCCAAGGCGGCAGCGGACTATGCCTCGGGGGCGCTGGCGAAGAGCAACGCCTTCCTGGTCGTCGACAACACTCCGGTGGCAACGCGGATGGCCGACGACTTCACCGCGCAATGGCAGCTCCAGGGTGACACGATCGCCGGCAGAGCCTCCGTCGACACCGCCGCCAGCCCGGACCTCAACCTCCTGGCGGGGCAGATCCAGGCGGCCAAGCCTGACGTCGTCTACCTGGCCACCACGGATGAGCCCGCCGTCGCCCACCTCGGCGGGTTGCTCAGCGGCCACGGGTCGCTGCCGCTGATCGTGCCGGACGCGCTGCACACCACGCAGATGGCCGAGGCCGCGCAGAGCTGGACCGGAGCGCAGCTGCTGGTCACGTCTCTGAGCGGCGATCCGTCGCTGGTCTCCGCCGAATTCGAGCACGAGTGGGCGGGGCTGCATCGCGGCGATGCCCCGCCCTACGCGCTGGAGACGTGGCTGGCGACGAACGCACTCATCCAAGCCATCCGGACCGGCAGCCAGGTCCTCGTGGAGCAGCAGGTGACGGCCATTCCAAGCCGGGACGTGGTCGACGCCGCGGTGCCCACCATCCAGGTGCCAACCGACGACCTCAACGGTCTGCATTTCGACAGCCATGGCGACAACGGGAGTCAAATCGTGACGATCTTCACTGCCAGCAAGGGACGCTGGACGTCCCCCGCCGAACAGCAGGCGGCGTGACCGTGGCAGCACCGAGCGAGCGCAGGCTGAGCCTCGACGGGAACGACTGGCAGGTGCTGGGTCTGGTTCCCGGCTTCCGGAGATGGCACCGCATCGGCGCGGCGGAGGAGATCCAGGCACCGTCGATCACCGGCTGGATCCCCGCCACCGTTCCCGGTCACGTGGTCGCGGACGTGGTGGCAGCCGGCATGGCCCCCGACCCGTACACCGCCCTCAACAGCCTTGCCGCGGAATGGATCGCGCAGCGGGAGTGGGTCTACCGCCGCAGCTTCACCGTGCCCGCCGGCTTCCGCCGCGAGCGCGTCGTTCTCCACTTCGAGGGCGTCGACGACGCCTGCAAGGTCTTCCTCAACGGGTGCGAGCTCGGCAGTCACGAAGGGATGAACCGCGCCTTCGAGTTCGACGTGTCCGAGCACCTTCGCGACGGCGAGAACGTCGTCTCGGTCGCGCTGGAACAGGCGCCGTTCGAGCCGGACATCCAGGCGCAGCTCGGCAACACGCGCGACGTGCGCACGTGGAAGGTGCGGTTCACCTACTGGTGGGACTTCTCCACGCGCCTGGTGAGCACCGGCATCTGGGACAGCGTCTGGCTGGAGGCGCGTTCGGAGGCGTCGCTGCGCGATCTGTGGACCCGGACCGAGCGCACCGGCGACGGCTGGCAGCTCGAGGTGCTGGGCAACGTCGACGGCAACGGCGGCGACCTCGAGCTGGCCGTGGAGCTGAAGGACGGCGACCGTGTTGTTGCGCAGAGCCAGACGCGGGTCAGCACCGGCCCGGTGCGCCTTGCGATGCCTGCGCCGGGCGTCGATGTTTGGAACGTCAACGGATGCGGCGAGCAGCGCCTCTACCGCGCCGCGGTCGAGCTGCGCCGCCGCTCCGGCGAGGTGCTGCACACCGCCGCACTCCCGGTGGGCTTCCGAACCATCGAGTTCGAGCGCACGCCGGGGGCCGGCGAGGACGCGCTGCCGTACCGGGTGGTGGTGAACGGCCGTCGGATCTTCATCCGCGGATGGAACTGGGTTCCCGTCGACCAGCTGTACGGTGTCCTCCGTCCCGAGCGCTACCGCAACCTCATCGACCACGCCAAGGCCGCGGGCTGCAACCTGCTGCGGGTGTGGGGTGGTGGCCACCTCGAACGAGAGCTCTTCTACGACCTGTGCGATGAGGCGGGAATCCTGGTCTGGCAGGAGTTCATCCAGTCGTCGTCGGGCGAGGACTCGCAGCCTGCGACCGACGCCGAATACCTCGAGTACATCGCGGCGCAGGCGGAGGCCATGGTGACGCGCCGGCGCATGCACCCCTCGCTGGCGATCTGGTGCGGCGGCAACGAGCTCGCCGTCCATCCCGAGCGGACGCCGCTGTCGACGTCGCATCCGGCGGTGGGGGTGCTGCGCGACGTCGTGGCGCGGTTGGACCCGGATCGGCTCTTCCTGCCCACCTCGCCGTCGGGCCCGCGCTTCGATCTGATGAAGGAGGGCGGCGTCCCCGGCCACGACGTGCATGGCCCCTGGCACTTCACCGGCGACGGCGAGTACCACCGTTTCCACGACCGCAGCGAGCCGATGCTCTACTCCGAGTTTGGCGCGGTGGGCACCTCCGACCTCGACGCGCTGGAGCGGTACATGCCGGGCGCGCATTGGCCGCCGGACTGGACCAACCGGACGTGGGTTCACCACACGGGCTACTGGTGGATCGACATTCGCGACGTGGAGCCGCTCTTCGGTCCGCTCCGCGAGCCGATCGAGTACGTCCGCGCCGGACAGTGGGTGCAGGCACACGCCCTGGCCTACGCCATCGAGGCGCAGCGGCGCCGCGAGGACCATTGCGCCGGTGTCATCCCCTGGCAGCTCAACGAACCCTGGCCGAACGGTGCGCAGACGAACGCCGTGCAGTACGGCGGCCGTGCCAAGCCGGCGTACTGGGCGGTGGCCCGGGCGTACGCGCCGCTGCTCATCTCCGCAGCGTTCCGGGGCATCAGGTGGGAGCCCGGTGAGGAGTTCACCGCGGCCGTGTGGGGCTCGGGTGCAGTGCCGGCGGGATGCACCGCACGCTGGACCATCACCGATGTCGGTGACGGAAGCGTGCGTCACGAGCAGGCGGTCACCATCGAGGGCGGCACCGGCCTGGCACAGCGGGTCGGAGCGTGCACGTGGACCATCCCGCAGGAGCCGACCCTGTGGGCCCTCGACCTTCACATCGAGGACGGTGATGGCGGAGTCGTCGCCTCCAACCAGTACCTCTTCTCGAGCTTCGCCGAACCGCCGCTGGCGCCACTGCTGCGGTGCAGGCCGGGGCGCCTGTCGGCGGTCAGGGACGCCAGCGGAGACCTGCACGTCTCCGCGGAGGGCGCGCCGATCATCGGCGTGCGCGTGTACGCGACCGACGGCAGGCCCGGCCCCGGGGTCGGCGCCGGCTGGATCGCCGCGCTGTTCCCGGGGCGGCCGGTATCCGTGGGACAGCGACCCGGCAGGGAGATCTGCGTATCGGCGTGGAATGCACCGGACATCGCCCTCGCACCGAGACCAGAAGGAGACTGAGTTGAAGCCGATGCCCACCGACAGCTTGGTGGTGGAGCTGGACCCGGACCAGATCGCCTTCTTCAAAGAGAACGGGTACTTGCAGATCGAGCGCATCACCACCGATGCGGAGATCGAATGGTTGCGCGACGTGTACGACGAGCTCTTCGTCCGCAAGGAGGGCCAGTACTGGGACCTCGCCGGCAAGATGGGGCACAAGGGGGAGAGCGACCTGCCACAGATCGTCGGCCCGGAGGAGACCTATCCGCAGCTGCTGGAGACGGTGTACGTGCGCAACACACGCCGTGTGGCCCGGCAGCTGCTCGGGGTGGGCGACGACGTAGAGCTCGACGTCTTCGGTCATATGATCCTCAAGCCACCGCGTCACGGCGCAGAGACGCCGTGGCACCAGGACGAGGCGTACTGGCCGGCGGGCTACCGCTACGAGGGCCTGTCGGTGTGGATGCCGCTCGACGACGCGACCGTCGAGAACGGGTGCATGCAGTTCGTCCCCGGCACGCACAACCACCGGGTTGTGCAGCATCGCCACATCAATGACGATCCCACCGTGCACGGCCTCGTCACCGACCAGGTGCAGCCCGAGGGCGCCGTCGCATGCCCCATCCCAGCCGGAGCGGCGACGGTCCACCACTGCCGCATGCTGCACTACGCAGGTCCCAACCGAACGGGCAGCCCGCGCCGCGTCTACATCCAGAGCTTCACCGCGCCGGTCGAGAAGCTCGAGGGCGTCGAGGAGCGGCCGTGGCTGGTGGAGCACGAGGTTGCCGTCGCGGAGCAGAGGTCGCGTGAAACGGGAGGGGGTTGAGACGCCCCCCGGGCGGACCGATGACGGTCACGCCGTGCGGCGAAGGAGCAGCGTCGCCCTATGCGTCACCGCCGTCGTGCTCGCGGTGTTGCTGTCCGCGTGCGGCGAAGGAACCGGCGGCGGAGGAGGGGCGGCCTTTCCTCCGCCCAGCCAGGTCCTCCTGACACGGCTCCCCGCCGGACTGCCGCAAACGCTGGCGGTCAGTCATGACCTGGCCCAGAGCGACCTCGACAGCGCGACCCCGGCCGATCCCGCCACGGTGGACGGCTTCCTCTCGCACTCCTCGTTCAACAGCGCGTCGGTTCGCATCTGGACCCAGGGCAGCAACTACGTGACGTTGCTGGCCGTCGCCTTCGACCACACCGGCGACGCCACGCGGATGGTGCAGACCGTGGTCGACAACCTGCAGGCGTCGGTCAATACCTACGTCACGCCGCACCAGGGCCTGCCCGGGTCCTACACGTTCGTCATCAGCGGCAACACCAGGGCGGCCGCCAAGAACGTGATCTGCGAGGGAGTGTGGCTGCCCGACGGCCACTACGCCATCGAGACGCTCACCTGCAGCGATCTCGGCGCTTGGGCAACGCTCGCCGAGGAGCTCGCCAAGCAGGAGAGCGACCGGGTCAAGGCGGTCGCCGCCTGATCGTCAGTCGCGAGGCCGGGTGGCGGCGATGCGGTGGACGAGAGGGCGGGTTGCGTCGTACAGCTCGTGGAACATCGCGTACTGCTCGTCGTACAGCGGCTTGATCCGCGGGTCGGGCGACACCACGTGGTGGATGCGCGGCCAGGCGAAGGGATCGGCGGCGGTGCCGGCCGCACACGCAGCGAGCATCGCGTCTCCGTAGCTGGCTCCGACGGTTACCTCGGGGACGTCCTGCTCCACACCGGTCACATCCGACATCACCTGGAGCCACGTGTCCGTGGTCGTGCCGCCGCCGACCGCGACGACGCGCTCGATGGGCGTGCCGGCGCGTGCGTATGCCTCGAACATGTGCCGCGCCGCGAAGCCGGTTGCTTCCAGCGCGCTGAGGAACAGATGGCCACGCGTGTGCGCCAGGGTCAGCCCGCAGAAGATCCCGCGCGCGTCCGGGTCGTGGTCGGGCCGGCGCTCGCCGGCGAAGTAGGGCAGCGTCAGCAGCCCGTCGCTTCCCCGGGTGAGGGCTGCCGCCTCCGCGAAGAGCGTCTCGAACGAGGTCGAGGTGAGGTCGCGCACCCATGCGGTGAGCCCACCCCCGGAGGCGAGACCCGACGCCAGGCCCCAGGTGCCGGGCAGGACACCGCTGGTGGCCCAGAGGCCGGGAGCCCGTACTGGGCGCTCGGTCACCTGCACGATGAACAGAGCGGTGCCGTACATGAGCATGGTGGCCCCGGGGTCGCGCACGCCGACGCTGAGTGCCTCCGCCCACGCGTCGATGGTGCCGGCGATGACCGGCGTTCCCGCGGGAATCGCGCACTGCGCCGCCGCCTCCGTCGAGACGCGACCGACGACGTCGCCGGGCCACACCAGCTCCGGCATCTCGATGCGCGGGGCGAGGAGCGCCGTCCACGGTTCGTGCCAGCGCTGGCGCTCGATGTCGTAGAGCGGATCGCACTGGCTCGCCGAGTGATGGTCGAGGATGTACGCACCGGTGAGCCGGTGAACGAGGAACGAGCTGGCCATGAAGAAGCGGCGGGTGCGATGCCAGACCTCGGGCTCGTTCTCGCGGAGCCACACCATCTTGGGGCCGACGGCCTGACTCGACAGCTCCGACCCGCCGACCGCGACGATGCTCCTCTCGCCGAGCTCGGCGGTCAGCTCGTCGACCTGCCGCGCGGCTCGCGTGTCGACTCCGTACAGGATGGCGGGACGCAGCGGCTGACCCGATGCGTCGGTGGGCAGGAGGCACGGCCCGATGCCGCTGACACCGACTCCTGCCAGGTCGCCTCTCCAGCCGTGCAGCAATTCGCCCGTCACCTCGGCGAACTCAGCCCACCAGAGACACTCGGCGTCCTGCTCGAACCAGCCGTGCAGCGGGTTGGAGGTGCGATGGGGGCGCTGCGCACGCGCGACGATGGCACCGTCTTCGCTGACCAGCACACCCTTGGTGCTCGACGTGCCCACGTCGACGCCGATGAAGCAGCGCGTCTGTCCGCTCATCTGCCGGTGCTCGATCCTGGAAGCGGGCGGTCCTCGGCGTCGACACGCGGCTGGTCGACCGAGAGAGCAGCAGGCTGGGCCACGAGTCCTTCCTTGGCTGATCCATGGGCCTGCCGTGGGCCCACGCCGGGCGGCCATTCTGGCGGAGCCCTGACATCGTTGTCAAGATAGCCGGCCGGAACCAGGCCACTCGAACTGGCCGTCCCGCCCACGAGGCAGGTGACGCGGTGGGCCCTTTCCTTAATCTATGTCTAAGATATATAGTAAAGGCCCGAACCGACCGACCCAACGAGCCCCACAGGAGCGGCGACGAATCCATGACCGGCACCGCGCAGAACCCCACGGCGCAGAACGGCGCCCCCGCCAACCGCTATCGCCTAGTGGATGCCGACAGCCACGTCAACGAGCCACCCGACCTGTGGACCTCGCGCGTGCCCAGCCGGTTCCGCGATCGCGTGCCGCACATGGAGCACTTCGAGCAGGGTGACGCGTGGGTGGCGGAGGGCGGTCGCGATCCCATCAACTTCGGCATGAACGCCGCGGCGGCGATGGAGCGCAGCAAGCGGTCGCCGTGGGTGCGCTGGGAGGACGTGCCGCCGGGCGGTTACATGCCTGCCGAGCGGCTGAAGGAGCTCGACGTCGACATGGTCGACGCGGCCGTCTTCTATCCCACGCCTCGGCTGTCGCACCTGATCATCGCCAACCCCGACGCCGAGCTGCACACGGCGATGGTGCGCGCCTACAACGACTGGCTGATCGAGTACTGCTCGTACGATCCCAGCCGTCTCGGCGCCATCTTCCTGATCCCCAACCGCGGTGTCGAGGCGGCGGTCGCCGAGATCGAGCGCGTCGGCTCCATGCCGGGCGTGGTGGGGGCACTCGCGGGCGCGTACCCGCACGGCGACCTCGCCATCGGCGAGGAGGACGACCCGGTGTGGCATGCGGTCGCGGAGCGCAAGCTGCCGCTGCACATCCATGTCGGCCTGGTGAACGAATATCCCAAGGACATCTACGCGCCGGGACGCATCACCCAGGGGCACGCGCAGGGCGATCTGCGCTTTCTGCAGGCTCCGCTGATCATGGTGCAGTTCCTCAACTCCGGCGTGTTCACCCGCGTGCCCGATCTGCAGGTGGTGCTCGCCGAGGTCGACGCGGGATGGGTTCCCTACGTCAAGGAGCAGCTCGACAACCGCTTCCGGCGCCGCGCCAGCGGCCCGCAGGCGCGCCTCACCAAGCTGCCCAGCGAGAACATCGACGAGCACTTCTACTACACCTACATCACCGACCACTACGCGGTGCACAACCGCCACGCGGTCGGGCTCGAGCGGATGATGTGGTCCAGCGACTTCCCGCACTCGGGCTCCGACTGGCCCAGCTCGTGGCGCTCGATCGACGCCGACTTCGCCGACATCCCCGCCGCCGAGCGTGACCTCATCCTCGCCGGCAACGCCCTGCGGATCTACCGCTTCGCCGAGGCCAGCCAGCGGGCGGCACAGAACGGCGCGACAGCGCAGCCGGCTGGAACGCAGGCCGGCGCCACCGCGTAATAAAACCAGGCAGGCCGGCCGGCCTACCTCGAAGCGCCTGCGCCGGCGCGAGCTGGTGCGCTCGCGGCGAAGTGCTCCACGGCGGCGAGGTCGTAGTCGCCGTGGTCCGTGCCCAACCCCTGCGCGACCAGCGCCGCGGTGGCGCACCCAAGGACCGCGGCGTGGCGAGGCGTGCGGCCGAGGGCGAGGCCGCGCAGGTAGCCGGCACTGAAGGCGTCGCCGCAGCCGGAGGTGTCGACGACCTCCACGGCGAACGCCGGGACGTGCTCCACCGCATCCGCGCTGACCAGCGCCGCGCCGTCCGCGCCGCACGTCGCCGCGACCGCGCCCACGCCATGGGCGAGCAGCCTGCGGCATCCCTCGACGACGTCGTCGCTCGCCGTGAAGCCGAGGACCTGCTCGTCGTTGGGCAGGAGATGGTCGACATGCGGCAGCACCGGGGCGACGAGGTCGAGGATGCCCGGGAAATCACCGGGCGCGAGCATGTCGACCGAGGTGGTCACGCCCCGTTCGCGCGCAGCGCGCAGCACGCTCACCACGAACTCCGGGTCGAGCAGCTCGGGTGCGCCGACGTGGAGGTGGGTCGCGCCATCCAGAGCGGACAACGGGAAATCATCACGAGTGAGCGTCGCGTTGGCGCCGATGACGTGCAGTGCAGGGCGGGAGCCGTCGGCGCGGATGGGCAGGACGCTGGCGGAGGTCTGCACGCCGTCGCGGCGCTGCATCAGCGAGGTGTCCACGCCATAGCGCTGCAGCAAGGTGAGCAGCATGTCGCCGAGCGGGTCGTTGCCGATGGCGCCAACGCTGCGCACCTGCGCGCCGAGCTTGGCGAGGATCACCGCGGTGCCGCCGGCTGTTCCCGCCGGGGCAACGCGAATCTGGTCGAGCAGTGCGCCGCCCTGTCCCTCGGGGATGGCGTCGACGGGACGGGCGAGCACGTCGAGGAGGTGCGCTCCCAGGGTGACGGCGCGCATCTGGTCGGTCATCGCTCTCCTTCCGTGTCGTCGACCGCGCGCACCGCGCCGTAGCGACGCTCGATGGCGGCGAGGATCACCGCCTGCTGCTGCTCCTCGCTGAGAATGCGCGGCGTGCCGGTGAGCTGCGCGCGCCAGTACACGCCGCAGGCCCATTCGAGCAGCAGCGTCGCCTCGACGGCGGACTCCAGGTCGTTCCCGTACGCCACCGCGCCGTGGTTGCCCATCAGCGCGGCGCGGCGTCCGTCGAGGGCGTCGAGCACCGCACGAGCCAGCTCCGGTGTGCCGAAGGTGTGGTACGGCGCGACGCGGATGGCGCCGCCGAGGGTCAGCATCTGGTAGTGGATGCAGGGCACCTCGTCGACGCTGCACGCCAGCGTGGTCGACATCGGCGCGTGGGTGTGCACCACCGCCCCCGCGTCGTAGCGACCATAGATGCCGAGATGCAGGTCGACTTCCGACGTCGGCTGCAACCCACCGTGCACCACACGCGCGCCAACGTCGATCACCGTGACCTGGTCGGGCTCTAGGGTTGCGAGAGTGGCGCCCGTTGGGGTGACGGCGAACAGCCCGTCGCCGCAGCGGACGCTGAGGTTTCCCGCGGTGCCCGCGACCAGTCCCTCGGCGGCGAGGCGGCGGCTGGCGGCGGCGAGGGCGGCGCGCTCAGCGTCGAACATGCTCGCGCCCACACCGTCGGAGCCGCGCAATCGCCACCAGCAAGACGACAGCCAGAACCAGCCCTGCCGCGGACGCACCAGGCGCCACCGCGGTGTTGGGAAGACGCGCCGCTGGCGCGGCACCCGCGGCCGCTTGCGCCTGCGACAGTGGCACCACCGACGCGGACCGCTTCGCACCCGCAGCCGGCGGGATGTATTCCGCAAGCCCCGCTTCGCCGACGTCGACGTCGAGCACCGCCCAGTGCTGCGGGTTGCCGCTGACGTAGCTCTGGTTGGCCACCACGATGTCGCTGCCGAGGAAACGCACGCTCGACGGGTCGTCGAACGGCACCGCCGAGCCGTTGTCGCCGCTGGCCGGCAGCGAGGGATACCGCATCGTCTCGGTGCCGTCGGGCGCCAGCTCGACGATCTGGTTGGCCGTCGGACCGACCAGCGCCACGTAGATGTTTCCCGACGCCGCCACCGCGATGCCGTCGGGCGCGTCGGCCGGGCGGCTCTCCCACAGTTGGTGCAGCGGACCGGGCGCTCCGTCAGCACCGATGGCGATGGAATACAGCTTCCCCGTCGTCGGGTTGCCACCACCCGCGCCAGCCGCTCCCGCCGAGCTGCCCTGGGCAACCAGCATGGTGTGATGGTCGGCGCTCAGCGCCAGCCCCGCGGTGCCGAACTGCTCGCCGTCGAGACGCGGGTCGGCGAGCCACACCTGCGCCGCACCGCCGCCCGGTGGCACGCGCCAGATCAGCGCCTGTTGGTAGTCGGTGACGTACAGGCTGCCGTCCTCGCCCCACACGGCGTAGTCGGGTTCGGGCGGCAGATCCTGCACGGTGGGGGAGCACCCGCTGCTCTGTCCCGATGCGCATGGAGCGAGGTCGGCGAAGGTTGCGTACTGCGTGAACGAACCGGTGTGCGTGTCGAGCAGCAGCGCGCTCGGCGGTCCCAGCTCCAGCAGCACCAGGCGGCCGCGCGCATCGCTGGTGGCCACCTGCACGCCGTGAGGACCCGACAGGTTCTCGCCGGGGACGGTCCACGAGCCGATCGCCGTGCCGTCCTTCGACCACGCGAACACGCGCGAGGGCGCGCTGCTTCCCGTCGGGTTGTCGTAGGTGCCCTCGAACATGTCGCCGTGCGGGCTGACGTAGGCCATCGCGGGATAGCCCGGCGCCGGCACCATGGCGAAGACCCGTGTGGTCCAAGCCGCCTGCGCCCGCGACGGCTGCGGGGCAAGCAGTGGGAACGCGGCCGCCAGCAGCCAGGCACAGCACACCAGTGCTCTCGATCGCACGGAGATCCCTTCACGTGGCGCTGCCGAATTATCTGGTAGGAATCCTGACCAGATGGCGCGGCCGATACCGTACCATCGTGGTCGTGGCCGCGACAACATCGCCCGCTCGCACCCGGCGCCGAACCGCCGAGGGCCGCGTCTACCGCGGCCAGTCGGCCACCGAGCGCCGCGAGGAGCGCCGCCAGCGCCTCATCGAGGCGGGGCTCGACCTCTTCGCCACCCAGGGCTACCTGGCCACCTCGATCGAGGAGATCTGCGCCGCCGCGGCGATATCCACGCGCAACTTCTACGAGCTGGTCGACGGCCGCGAAGGCCTGCTGGTGCTGCTCCACGACATCGCCATGCGCCGCGCCGAGGAGGCGGTGCTCGACGCACTCCGCACAGCGCCGGAGGACGATGCCGCGGCGCGCGTGGGCGCCGCCTTGGCGGCGTTCGTCGCCGCCATGACCGACGACCCGCGCTGGGCGCGCATCGCCTACGTCGAGGTGGTGGGCATCAGTCCCGTGGTGGAGCGGCGCCGCCACACCTGGATGGCCACCTTCGCCCGGCTCATCGCCGCGCAGGCCGACGCCATGGCCGATCGCGGCCTGGCGCCGCGACGCGACCACGAGCTGACCGCGGTGGCGCTGGTCGGCGCCGTCGACCGGCTCATCGTGCACTGGCAGGCCTCGCCGCGACGCCGCGCATCGTCGCGCAGGGTGGTCGAGGAGCTGACCCGCCTGGTCCTCGCCGCGCTCAGCGCACCGTAGCCCTGCAACGCCCGCTCCGCCATAGGCGTCTCCACAGTGGCGGTCCCTGCGTGATACGCTGCTCCGCCATCTGGTCAGAGCGCTGACCACTCAGCGCAACGCGAAGGAAGGTTCGGCATGACTGGATCGGACTCCGCGCGGCCCTCGGGTCCGCGCCTGTCGCGGCGCGCGATGCTCGGCGGGATGGCGGTGGCGGGCGCGGGCGTCGCCCTGCAGCCGCTGCGCACCCTGGCCGCCGGCCCGGCCACCCGTTCCGCCTATCCCAACGCCATCACCTCGCCGTCGGGCAACACCAACGCCGACGTGGTGGTGATCGGCGCCGGCTTTGCCGGCCTGACCGCGGCGCGCCGGCTTCGCGCCAAAGGGTTGTCGGTGGTCGTCCTCGAGGCGCGCGATCGGGTCGGCGGCCGGGTGCTCAACCAGGACCTCGGCGCCAACGGCTTCCCCGGCCGCGTGGTGGAGATGGGCGGCCAGTTCGTCGGCCCGATGCCCGACGAGCCGGCCACCGCCAGCGTGCCGACGCAGGCCGTGTACAACCCGCAGGACCGCATCCTGGCGCTGGCCAAGGAGGTCGGCGTGGGCACCTACAAGACGTACAACGCCGGCAACTACACCAACTACACGCAGGCGACCGGCCCCATCGCCTACAGCAGCAGCACCCGCATCCCGCCCGATCCCAGCGCCGCCAACGCGGGCCTCGCCCTCGGCCTGCTCAACCAGATGGCGGCACAGGTGCCCACCAACGCTCCTTGGACGGCGCAGAACGCCGCCAAGCTGGACGGCGAGACGGTCGAGTCGTGGATGCGGCGGGTGCTGGTACCGCAGGGGCAGGACCCGGAGTCGCCCACCAACCACCTGGCCACGCTTGCGCTGCAGGCGGTGCTCAGTGTCGAGCCGCGCGAGATCTCGATGCTGCAGCTGCTGTTCTACATCGCCTCGGCGGGGACGCTCGACAACCTCGTCGACACCGCCAACGGTGGCCAGGACAGCCGCTTCATCGGCGGCAGCCAGGAGATCGCCATCCGCGTCGCCGCGGATCTCGGCGACAGCCTGGTGCTCAACGCGCCGGTGCGCCGGATCACCCACGCGGGCGGCAAGGTCACCGCATCGGGCGACGGCTTCAGCGTCACCGCCCGGCAGGCGATCGTCGCCATTCCGCCGGCGCTGGCGGGCCGCATCGTCTACGAGCCGTCGCTGGCGTCACTGGGCGGCCATCTCCGGGACCAGCTCACCCAGCGCTGGTTCATGGCCAGCATCCTCAAGGTCAACGTGCTCTATCCGCGACCGTTCTGGCGCGACGCGGGCCTGGCCGGACAGGTGACCAGCGACAGCGGCGCGGTGCGCGCCACCTTCGACAACACGCCCTATCCCGACCCGCAGACCGCCAACGCCCAGCCGGGCGCGATGCTCGGGTTCATCGAGGGCGACGAGGCGCGCTACTGGTCGACGCGCAGCCGGGAGGAGCGCTACCAGCGAGTTATTGCCGACCTCGCCAATTACTTCGGACCCCAGGCGCTGCAGCCGCTGGGCGGCATCAACGGCTACTACGAGGCGCTGTGGAACCTGGAGCCGTTCAGCGGCGGCGGGCCGGTCGGCCATCCCATGACCGGTGCGCTCACCGAGTACGGCCCGGCGCTGCGCGCACCGGTCGGCCTGGTGCACTGGGCGGGAACCGAGACCGCGGTGCGCTGGAACGGCTACATGGACGGGGCCGTTGAGTCGGGACAGCGCGCCGCCGACGAGGTCGTCGCCGCACTCGGCGGCGCCGCCAGCCCGTCGCCGCTGCAGCCTGCCGCGGCTGCGCCGGCATCGGCGTCGCTGCCCGACACCGGCGCTCCCCGCGCCGCTGCGGGGTCGAGCGCCGCGGCTGCCAGCGCCCTGGGCGTGGGACGGCTGATCTCGCGGGTGACCAGCCGCACGCGCTGAGGCACACGGCGTGGGCTGTCGGCGGCAGAGGGCGCCGGAGGAGTCCACCCGGTGCAGAGTCGGGGGATGACCGCGGGACGCGCGCGAGCGGCGGCCGCCGTCGCCGCCCTGATGGCCGTGCTCACCGGCTGCTCCGACTCGTCGCCCTCCGAGGCGCAGCTGCGTGCCAAGGACGCGCAGGTGCCGGCGCTCGACCACGTCGTCGTGGTGGTGCTGGAGAACACCTCGTCCCCCACGGCGCTCGCCGACCCGGCGTTCGCGCAGCTGGTCAGCGACGGAGTGCTGCTCACCAACTACGACGCGGTGGCGCACAACAGCCTGCCCAACTACCTGGCACTCACCTCCGGCGTGACGCCCACGACGCAGACCGAGGCCGACTGTCCCTACTTCAACTGTCAGGTCAGCGCACCCAACCTGGCCCAGCAGCTCGACGGCGCGCACCTGCGCTGGGCCGCCTACATCGGGGGAACGGACGCGCCGTGCCGAACGCCCATTCCCGGCCACCGCGACACCTTCACCAAGGGCTACGTGCTGCACCACGATCCTTTCCCCTACTACCCCTCGGTCGGCGCCACTTCGGGCGGGGGCAGCCCGTACTGTCATCAGCACCTGCTGCCGTTGGCACGGCTCAACGCCGAGGCCGCCAGCGGCACCCTGCCGCGCTTCGCCTTCGTCGCCCCCGACTCCTGCAGCGACGGCCACGACCGTCCCTGCAGGGACGGCCGCCGCGGCGGCATCTCCGTGGCGGGTGAGTGGGCGCGCCACGAGTGGAGCGTGCTGCACAGCTCGGCGTCCTGGACGTCGCGTTCGCTGTTCGTCGTCACCTTCGACGAGGGCGCGGGCGACGACCACTCCGGCTGCTGCGGCGACCCGGGAGGGGGCGTGGTGGCCACCGTGCTGCTCTCCGCGGCGGCCACGGCGGGCAAGGGCGTCAGCGGGGCGTACGACCACTACTCGCTGCTGCGCACCGTGGAGGACGCGCTCGGGCTGCCCGATCACCTCGGCCAGGCGGCACAGGTGCAGCCGATCACCGGGGTCTGGAAGACGGGCTGACCTCGCGGCCTCCGACGCGCGCGACATTGCCGACAGCGGTACATGGGCTTAAAGTCCCCAATCGGCAGTCACGTTTCATGCCTCTGGCGTGATCACGAGAAACTGAGGGAAAGGAACCCATGACCAGCCGTCTCTGGCATCGGAGGCGGCTCGCGGCCGCCCTGGCCGCGTCCGCGCTCACCGCGGGCGGCGCCGCCTTCACCGGTCCCGCGGCCGTGCTCGCCGGTGGCACCCCGGCGTACAACACCGTCAGCGTCGGTCCCTACGGGGGCGAGCCGTCGATCGTCTCCGACCCCTCGGGCCAGCTCTACGACACCACCCCGAGCGGCGGCACGCTGACCTACACCTCGACCAATCGCGGTCGCACCTGGTCGCCGGTGACCACCGCCGATCCCAACAGCGGCGACGACTGCCTGGCCACCGACCAGTCCGGCGCTGTGTATCTCTGCAATCTGGCAGGAAGTCAGGGCGTGGCCCCGCTGCAGGCCGACGTGTGGAAGTCGCTCGACCATGGCATGACGTGGTCGCACGGCGCCGGCGCGATCCCGCAGTGCGGCACCAGCTGCTCGCCGTTCGGTGTCGACCGCGACTGGGTTGCCGCGTCGATCCTGCCGCCCGCCACCTCGACGTCGCAGGCCGAGGTGGTGCTGATGTACCACGACTTCTACGGGCCCAGCCAGATCTGGGTCAACATCTCGCACGACGGCGGTGCCAGCTTCGGTCCACCGCAGGAGGTGCTCGCCAGTCCGGCTGTGACGCCGGGCGCGGTGAGCGGCACCCTGGTGGCGCAGGGATACACGTTCTGCAACACCGTGCCCGCCGGCGTCGGCATCGTCGGCCCCGGCCTGCCGCACGCCGGGCGCATCTACGTCGCCTGGATCGCCGCCGACCTGGCCCAGAACGCCACCGGTTGCAACATCAGCATGCTGCAGTCGTTCCACACGCTGTGGGTGTCGTACTCCGACGACAAAGGCGCCACTTGGACGCCGCAGCAGGCGTTCGACGCCGGCGTCGGGCACGACGCCTCGACGCCTTTCGTCGGCTTCACCCTCGACAACAAGGGCAATCCCTACTTCGGTTTCGCCAACAACCTCAACGCCAATCCGGCGACCTGCTCCACCGAGTCGACCGCGGGCACGGTGCAGCACGACTACTCGTGCGAGTACGACATGTACGTGGTCTGGTCGCAGGATGGCGGTGCCACCTGGGACGGCGGTGGCGGGCTCATCCCCGGCAGCGCGCGCACGCCGTACCGCGTCAACCCGCCGGCGGAGACGGGGACCCATTTCTATCCCGCCATCGCCGCCGGCGATCCGGGCAAGGTCGACGTCGCCTACCTGCGCACCACTGAGATCGTCCCCACCGACGCCTTCGGCAAGACCGATCCCGGCGGCTGCGCCGGCCCGGGCCCTGCCAACGGCAACCCGACGACGTACCCGCCGACCTGCAGCTGGAACCTCTACGCGGCGCAGTCGCTGAATCTCACCGCCGGCCCGTCGCGGGCGACCTGGACGGTGACCCAGATCACCACCACGCCGATGCACGTCGGCGACATCTGCAACCTCGGCATCTTCTGCGTCGACCCCAACTCCAACCGCAACCTGCTCGACTTCATCAGCGAGGCGCTCGACGCCCAGGGATGCGCGCACATCGCGTACGCCGACGACAACACGGTAGACAAGCTGCGCGCAGCCAACCAGACGTCGGGGCCCTGCATCGTCAGCCAGCACTGAGGGAGCAAACGGGACGACGCTGTCGCCTTGACCGCCTCGGTACGCCTCCGAATACTGGGTCGGGCAGCATTCACCGTCTTTCCGAGGCAGCCCATGGCAGGACGCGTTCGCGCCCGTAGCATCACGCAGCGCAGCCGGATCGGCCGCGGCGCCGGCCAGATGACACATCCGCAAGAAAGCCGGGCGCGCAGCGCGGACGGCGACGGCAGGGCGCAGGTGCTGCCGCGCGGGCTCGGCGTGTTCAGTGCCGCGCTCGGTGGTGTCGAGCTGAGCGCGCCGCGCCCGTTCCTGCGGTCGATCGGCATCAGGCCGACACCGTTCAGCACCTCGATGGCCCGCGTGGTGGGGGCGCGGGAGGAAGCCGTGGTGCCCGGGCTGCTGAGCCGGCCGCGTCCCTCGACGTGGCTGTGGGCGCGCGTCAACGGCGACCTGATCGACATGGCGCTGCTCGGTGCGGCGCTGAGCGATCGCCGCAACGACCGGCGCCGTGTCGGTGCGGTCGCCGCCGCCGTCGCCGGCGTCACCGCGCTCGACCTGTACAGCGCGGTGCGGTCGATGGCGCCCAAGGCGCTGGGTGCTCGCGACGGCGTGGTGCACCGCACCGCCGCGGTGACCATCCGGCGTCCCGTCGCCGAGGTCTACCGCACCTTCCGCGACCTGGAGCGCCTGCCCTCGTTCGCCACCCACGTCGTCTCCGTCGAGATGCTCGACGAGAGGCGCAGCCGGTGGACTGCCAGCGCGCCGATGGGCCGCCGCGTGCAGTGGGTTGCCGAGATCGTCGACGAGGAGCCGGAGCGACGCATCTGCTGGCGCAGCGTGGAGAAGACGGCCGTACCCAACCAGGGATGCGTGGAGTTCCGTCCTGCGCCGGGCGGAATCGGGACCGAGATGATCGTCGACATCGAGTACGTGCCGCCCGCCGGTGTCATGGGTGCAGCGGTGGCGCGCCTGCTCGGTGAGGAGCCGCGCCACCAGATCCACGACGAGCTGCGGCGGTTGAAGCAGATCATGGAGACGAGGGAGCCGATCCGCTCCGACGCCAGCCCAGACGGCATCAGGACCACGCGACAGGTGCGCCAGCGACCGGCGCAACCCCTGCCCGCACCGATGCGAGGTGCCTGACGATGAGAGCGAATTGCTGGGCCGGTCGCAACAAGGTCGAGGTGCGCACCGTGCCCGACCCGCAGATCCTCAACAGCCGCGACGCCATCGTCAGGATCACCTCCACCGCCATCTGCGGCTCCGACCTGCACCTCTACGACGGCTACATTCCAACGGTGCAGAACGGCGACGTCCTCGGCCACGAGTTCATGGGAGAGGTGGTCGAGGTGGGGCGCGAGGTCGGCAACCTGGCTGTCGGCGACCGGGTGGTGGTGCCGTTCCCGATCGCCTGCGGCGCCTGCAACGCCTGCGCCAAGCAGCTCTTCTCGCTCTGCGAGAACTCCAATCCCAACGCGGGCATCGCCGAGAAGCTGTGGGGCCACTCGCCGGCGGGCATCTTCGGCTATTCCCATGCGCTGGGTGGCTTCGCGGGCGGGCAGGCGCAGTACGTGCGGGTTCCCTTCGCCGACATCGGCCCGCTGAAGATCGACGACGGCCTGCGCGACGAGCAGGTGCTCTTCCTCTCCGACATCCTGCCGACGGGCTACATGGGCGCGGAGATGTGCGACATCCAGCCGGGCGACGTGGTCGCGGTGTGGGGCTGCGGACCGGTCGGCCAGTTCGCCATCGCCAGCGCGCGCATGCTCGGGGCGGAGCGGATCATCGCCATCGACCGCTTCGACTACCGGCTGCGCCTGGCCCGCGAGAGGGCGGGTGCCACCGACGTCATCGACTACACCGCCATGCCCGTGCTCGAGGCGCTGGAGGAGCTGACCGGCGGCCGCGGTCCCGATGCCTGCATCGACGCGGTGGGCATGGAGGCGCACACCGACGTGGGTCCGTACTACGCCTACGACCGCGTCCGCCAGGCGGCGCGAACGACCACCGACCGCGCCTACGCGCTGCGCGAATGCATCATGGCCTGCGGCAACGGCGGCACCGTGTCCGTCGTCGGCGTCTACGGCGGCTTCGTCGACAAGTTCCCCATGGGCACGGTGGTGAACCGGGCGCTGACCGTCAAGTCGGGCCAGTGCCACGTGCAGCGCTACATGCGCCCGCTGCTGGACCGCATCCGCAACGGCGACATCGATCCCAGCTTCGTGATCACCCACCGCCTGCCGCTGGAGGACGCGCCGCGCGGCTACGAGATGTTCAAGAACAAGCTGGACAACTGCGAGAAGGTGGTGCTCAGCGCCTGAGGTGCGCTGATCGTCTGCGCCGGGCGCGTCCGCGCACCGCCATCCCGATCAGCGCCACGCCGGCCGCCGCCGCCGTCCCCGCCAGGCCCCTGCCCGCCGCGGCCGAGGTGTTTGGGATGCTGACGAGGGACCCGGTGCTGGTGGTCGACGCCGCCTGCACCGCGCCGGTGCTGCCGCCACTGCTCACCCTGGTGACGCGCAGCGCGGGGTCGGAGGCGATGTCCGACTCGCAGAAGCGCTCGGGCACCCACTGCTTGCGCGAGAACATCTGCGTCTGGTCGGCGTAGTACGGCGAGGTGGGGTCGACGGAGAGCGAGTAGGTGAGGATGGTGGCGGCCTGCGGGCAGGCGCTGCCGTTCCAGGTCACCACCTGCACGTACGA
>CAZCJX010000007.1:0-2316 GCA_964499205.1 uncultured Actinomycetes bacterium
CCACGTATTGCCGCTCCACGTATTGCCGCTCCACGTATTCCCATTCCACACGCCGCCGGCCCAGCTGTCTGCCGCGGCCTCGGCGCGCGCCATCGCGGCGCTGTCCCACGCGTGTCCGAAGATGTCCTGCTCACCGGTCAGCGCCACGCCGTTCATGCTCACGTGGAACGACCCGCGCGATCCCTCGAGGGTGCCGGTGCCCAGCGCATGCGGGCCACCGTCGCGCGACTCCTCATCCGGCGTGCGCGCACGGAGGGCGCGGGACAGGTCGATCTCGCCCGCGCCCTGCCGCGTCTCCGGCTGCGCGTGCAGGTGCCGCGCGCTGCCGACCAGCAGCTGCTTGACCTGGTCGGGCGTCAGATCGGGCCGCTGCGAGAGCAGCAGCGCCGCCGCGCCCGACACCACCGCGGCGGCCTGCGAGGTGCCGCTGCCGCGGAAGAAGCGATCGCCGACCAGCCCGGTCGCGCCGAAGCTCTGGTCGACGAACGAGCCCGGGTCGCGCAGCGAGACGAGGTGCACGCCCGGCGCGAGCAGGTCGGGATGGCGGCTCAAGCCGGTGCTGGAGAACGACGCCACGCTGTCGTCGGCAGTGTCCACCGTGCCCTGGGTGTCGGCCGCGCCGACGGCCAGCAGGTTGGGGTCGTAGGCGGGATCGCTCAACGACCTGCTGCCGCTGCCGCCGTTGCCCGCCGAGACCACCACCACGATGCCGTGCCGCCAGGCCGCCTCCGCCGCGTAGGCGAGCGGGTCGTAGCGCCACGACTGCGTGCTGTCGGTGCCGAACGACAGGTTGAGGACACGAACGTGCAGAACTCCGTCGTCGCGATGCTGCACCACCCAGTCGATGGCGGCGATCACCTGCGAGACGTCGGAGAGGCCGTGCGCGTCGGCCACCTTGACGCTGACGATGCGCGCGTCGGGCGCCATGCCGGTGAAGTGCGACGGGTCGCCGTACGGCGCGGCGGCGCTGTCGTCGCGGCCGGCGATGAGGCCGGCGACGTGGGTGCCGTGGCCGAAGGTGTCGAGCTCGGCGGTGGCGGGGTTCTGTGACTCCCAGGAGAGGTCGGGGCCGAGCACCACCTTGCCCGGAGCGGTCAGCCCGTCGACGGGGACCACGCCGGAGTCGATCAGCGCCACGTCGACGCCCTGGCCGGTGTACCCCGCCTGCCAGAAGGACGACGCGCCGGTGGCGCGCGCGGTGTTGAAGGTCGAGCCGACGTCGGTGGCGGGGTCGAAGGCGGAGGCGAGCAGGTGAAGCGGCGCGTCCTCGGTGACCTCGGCGACGCCCGGTGCGGTGCGCAGCGCGGGCAGGGTGGCGGCGGGCACGGTGCCGACCACGTCGTCGAGGTTGCCGAGAACGGCGCCCACCTCACCGCCCGCGGCGCCCACCGCCCGGGTCGCCGCGCCGATCCCACCCGGCAGGGCTCGCACCACCACCCGCAGCATCGCGCCGGGCGGCACGCGGGGGGTGGTCAGGACCGCCGCCGCCCCGGCCAGGATCGCGGCGATCAGCGCGACGGCCCGGATCCCGGGCGCGCGCCGGCGCACGGCGACGGCAGGCAGGCGACGGCCGAGGCAGGCGGCGGTTTCCATCACGGCGCATCGTCCCGCGCCGCTGGGGGTGCATCGGTGGCGTCGAGGTAACGGGTGGGTGGGCGCCCGACGCCGTGCCATGACGGGCTGTCTGCCCCGCCTTGACTTTCCTTTACCGCCTCCCGCGGGGGCCGGCGCCGGCCTGGCTTCGCGAGACGCGCACCGCGATGACCGCCGCGGCGAGCACGGCCAGCACCGCCAGGGGCAGCACCACCGCGAGCACCGGGAAGCCGCCGCCGCCGCTGGCCGGCGGACCGCCGTTCTGGTTGCTGCTGGCGCTGCTCGAGCCGGACGGCAGGGTCATGGCGAAGAAGCCGAGGGTGGTGGTGTTGGCGGCCACCATGTTGGGGGCCTGGCCGCCCAGGGGCACGGTGTGGATCGCCTGCCAGGAGCCGCCTCTGGCGAAGCGGGCGATGGTCGGGGTGCCGTTGCCCGGCGGCCCGCGGAGCACGATGGTGGGCTGGCTGCCTCCCGGCTTGAGGGTCACGTCGCCGGGCACGTCGGCGGTGGCGGTGACCTCGTAGACGTTGCCGTCGAGCTTGCCGATCGAGCTGGGAATCTGTGCCGGCGGCGGCACCGGCTTGACGGTGACGGTCACCGACCGGGCACCGGCGGGCACGGCCAGCGCACCCTGGCCGACCAGGAACTGCGCCTGGGGCGGCTGCTCCTGGGTGTTGACGAAGCCGGCCGCCGAGACCCCGCTGCCGTCGACGCTGATGGTGG
>CAZCJX010000007.1:2416-5128 GCA_964499205.1 uncultured Actinomycetes bacterium
GCACCCCTCACCGCGGCAGCGGCACCAGGCTGCGATCCACCGCCCCCGAGGCGAACTGCGGCGGCCACACCACCACGCTGGTGCGCACCGCCTGCCACTGCCAGATCACCGCCGCGGCCAGCTCGTTCTGTCCCAACCGGTCGGGGGCGCTGGAGAAGTGCAGGCCGGCCCCGTTGGGCAGCGAGCCCTGCGGCAGGTCGACGGCGCGCGCCGCGGCCGCGATCTGCTGCGCATCGAGCGCCGCGCCGGTGCGCGCCGCGGTGGGCAGCACGTCGTGGAACAGTGCCCAGGCGGCGCTGAACCCGGCGATGCCCTCCTCGTCGGGAGCGCGACCCGTCGACGCCCGCCAGGCGGCGGCGAAGCGGTCGTACACGGCGCGCGCGGACGTCGAGAGGACGCCGGGATTGAAGCCCTGCGTCGGCCGGTCGGAGGCGAAGACGCCGACGGCGTCGGCGCCCAGCTGGGCACCGAAGTCGGGGATGCACTGGGCCATGGTGGAGCCGATCAGGGCGCGCACCTGCACGTGGGCGGCGAGCATGGCGCGGCGGAAGGCGACGCCGTCGGGGATGTGCGACACCAGCACCAGCACGTCGGGATGCGCGGCATTGACCTGGTCGATGACCCGCGACCAGTCCGGCGCGTAGGAGTCGTAGAGCGCCTGGCCGACCACGTCGAGGCCGCTGGCCGCGGCACCGCGGCGCACCCCGGCGGCGACGGAGCGCCCGTAGTCGTCGTCGACGACCACCATGAAGGTGCGCTCCGCGGTGGGAGTGGTGTGCAGCAGCGGCGCCAGGTCCTGGGCGGCGAACACGGCGGAGTTCTCGCCGAGGCGGCTGCCGTCGGCGCCGACGCGGAACACCAGCGGCATGCCGCGCCCGGTGAGCCGGTCGGCCACCGCGCCCGCCTCCCAGTACACCATGCCGCGCGAGGCGACATCGGTCGAGGTGGGGATCGACAGCTCCGACGAGTACGTGCCAAGCACGACATGAACTCCGGCGGCGTGCAGCGAGTCGGCGGCGGCCGGAGCCTGATCGGCGGTGTCCACCTCGCGGGTGAGCACCTCGATGGGGCGGCCGCCGATGCCGCCGTCCTGGTTGGCGAGGTCGCGCGCCACCAGCACGCCCTGGTACTCGTCCTTGGCCAGCGGGCTCATCGGCCCGCTCAGCGGGAAGAGCGCGCCCACCTTGACCGGCGGCGAGAGGGAGTCGAGCGTCGCCGCGCTGGCGGTGCCCCGCGACTGGCTGCTCTCCTGCACCACCGGCTGGGCGAGCAGCCAGAGCGAGGTCATGGTGTACCCCACCATGGCGAGGATCCACGGCCACTCCGAACGCTTTGCCAGTGACCCGTTGCGCGCGGTGTGGGCCAGGTAGCGATGGGCGAGCACTACCGCGGCGATGTGCACGGCGATGATCAGCGCCACCTGGAAGTACCAGATCGCCGCCGTCGGCACGATGGTGTGGTTGATCTCGTAGCTGTCGTTGAACGGCGCGAAGAGCAGGTGCCAGCCGCGCCCGGCGGGATCGCCGAGCAGCGGGATGATCAGCTGCCCGTTGACCAGCAGGTAGTACGCGTTGTGGGCGACGAGGTAGCCGAAGGCGATGGGCAGCAACGACGACAGCAATCCCGCGATGACGCCGAGCGGTCGCTCGCGAAGGTGCCCGGCGCGGCGCACCGCCAGCGCGAACATGCCGAAGAGGAGCCACGCCACCAGCACCAGGGCGACGAACAGTGCGGTGGTGAGCAGCAGGTATCCCGTCGTGCCGCTCTGCACGGCCGAGGGAAGACCGATGCGCCAGGTCTTCCACGCCGGCGTCGCCAGCAGGCCGTCGAACGACACCGAGACCAGCAGCAGCAGCACGAAGCTGATGCGCGAGGCATGCGCCTCGAAGCCGTCGCGCAGGCCGCCGCCGAAGCCGCGCCCTCCCGGCGCGCCGAAGCGGAACCAGCCGAGCCGTCCCCAGGTCGCGTAGAGCACCGACCACAGCTCGCCGCGCTGGTTCCATGCCGCGCTGCCGAACAGCATGCCGCAGAACGTGCTGAGCAGCGCGTAGGCGAGCAGGCCCCACGCGGTGACGCTGGGACGCGTCGCCGTCGCGTTGTAGATCAGCTCGCCGCAGGCGACGGCGAAGTACAGCACCACGGCGGGCCACCAGCCCAGCCATGCCGGCCAGCGCACCACGTCGGCGCTGCCCAGCAGAACGCGGCGGATGCCGGGGCGGTCGACGAGCCGCGCCAGCAGCGCGAAGGGGTTGAGCGGTCGCGTCCAGTCGCCGACGATGCCGCAGCTGATCGGCACGGCGATCCAGGCGAACAGCCAGACCGCGGTGGGCACGATGTTCTCGGCGACCTCGTCGGAACCGCCCAATCCCGCCGCGATGAGAAGGGCCAGCACCAGCAGGCCGACGGCGCCGGCGACGACGGTGCCGGGCGAGCGACGGGCCGCGCGTGCCGCCCTGCGGCCGTCAGCGGTCGCGCCGTCCGCCGGCACGGTGACCTGGCGGGGCAGCACCACCAGGAAGGACACGAAGACTACCGCCGCACCGCCGACGATGAAGTAGGTGAGCGGAACCGGGAGGTCGTAGCGGGCGCCGAAGGCGTGGGCCAGCGGGGCGAGGAGGGAGGCGACCATCATGACGTCGAGGCGAACGCCGCCCGGCGGGGCAGGACCATGGCGGGCAGGATAGCCATGTCGGCCTAGCCCGGTGTTAACCG
>CAZCJX010000007.1:5228-9198 GCA_964499205.1 uncultured Actinomycetes bacterium
GGCAGCTGGTCGCCGACGCTGTCGCTGTTGATGCCGAACAGCCCGAACTCCTCGCCGGTGGTTGGCCGGCGATCGGTGAGCAGGTAGAGGTCGGCGTCGACGGGATCCTGCGCGTTGGCGAGGACTTCCAACGGCACCCACAGATGCGGCGTCGGCATGGTGATCAGCACCGGCGTGCCGTCGCCTTCGAAGCGGCCGAGCTGGCGTGCCTTGTCGACGTCGTAGCGCGCCGCCATGAAGATGGGGCTGGCGTGCGCGTACGCCTCGATGTGCGCGCGCGTCTCGCCGTTGAGCGCGAAGTTGTTCTCCTTGCACCACTGGATCACCTGCTGCGCCGAGCCCTTCAGCACGGTGATGTCGACCGCCTCGACCTGGGTCTGCTGCAGCACCTCGGCGGACTTGGCCGACCCGCCGCCTGCGACACTGGCGGCGAACAGTCCCTCGTGCTGCACCGGCGTGAACTCGAGGTCGAGGCGCTGCAGCGTCCAGCGCCCGGCGGCGACGATCTGCGTCGGCACCGCGGGCAGGGGCACCACCCAGCCCACTCCCGTCGCCGCGCCCTGGTAGGTGAAGCTGGTGACGTAGTGCTCGACGCCGTCGTGCCAGGCGACCATGGTGGTGGCGCGGGCGAGGCGCACCGCGCCGTTGGCGGCGACCAGGCCGCCGCAGGCCGCGGCGGGCAGCGCGGAGACACCGAGCAGCGTCGCGGCGACACCGGCGCCGCAGATGAGCCGTCGCAGCATGGGACCGACCTCCTCGCCGCGCCCCACCCTGCGAGGGCGCACAGGACCAGGACGCGCGAGGGCGGCCCCGGGTTCCCGAGTGCGCTGTTCCTGCCGCGGACGGCCGAAACTCAGCCGCGCCGGCGCGGTCCGCCGCGGGGCACCCAGAAGCCCACCACCGTGCCCCCGCCGGGACGGCTGTCGACGCTCAGCCAGCCGCCGGCGATCTCGGCGCGCTCGCGCATGGTGGAGAGCCCGAGGTGCCCGGGGAGCTGGGAGCGCGACGCCTCCTCGTAGTCGAACCCGGCGCCGTCGTCGCGCACGCTGACCAGCAGGCCGCCGTCGTGGTCGTCGAGATGCACCTCGACGCTCTGCGAGCGGGCGTGCTTGACCACGTTGGCCACCGCCTCCTGGACGATGCGGTAGACCACCGCCTTGGTGCCCGGGTCGGGCTGCGCCTCGAGGCGGTCGTGCACCGTCGCCAGGGTGCTGCCGTCGACCGACTGGCCGAGCAGCTGCTCGATGGCTTCACCGAGGGTGCCGTGGTCGAGCGCGCTGGGGCGGAGCTGGAAGAGCAGCTTGCGCAGCCGGGTGTTGGCGGCGTCGAGGTCGCGCTCCACGGCGCTGAGCCGGCTGCGCTGCTCGGGGTCGAGCGACGCGGTGAGCATCTCCAGGCGCATGCGCACAGCGGCCAGCGCCTGCAGCGAGTCGTCGTGCACGTCGGCGGCGATGCGGGCGCGCTCCTCCTCCTGCGCGCTGACCAGGTGGGTGAGCAGCCGCTGCCGCTCGGCGTCGACCTTGCGCAGGCGGTCGAGGCTGTCGCGCAGGGCCAGCTCCATGCGATGCCGCTCGGTGACGTCGACAGCGACGGCGAGCCCGCCGATGATGGCGCCGTCGTCGTCGTACAGCGGGCTGTGGTACGTGTCGAGCACCGTGTCGCCGACCTGCATGGTGCGCGTGCTGCTCTCGCCGCGCAGCGCCATCTCCGCGCCGGCCCGCATGTCGGGCATGTCGCGGACCAGGTCGTCGATTCTGTGGCCGACCACCTCGTCGGCACGGACGCCGATCGCCGCCAGGCCGCGGCCCTCGGCGATGGTGCAGACCTTGGCACGATCGTAGGCGACGAGCAGGACAGGCAGGCTGGTGAGCACGGCGCGCAGGCGCTGCTCGCTGTCGCGCAACGCCTTCTCGACGCGGCGCCGTTCCGCCAGCTCCTGCATGGCGCTGGGCGACGACCCCGCCTCGGCGTCGTTCACGATCGCGCCTCGCACAGCTCCGCGATGGCGCTGATGAGCTGGCGCACGCTGACGCCCTTGACCAGGAAGGCCTCGGCGCCGGCGCGCTGCATCTCGGTCTTGGCGGCGCGGTCGTCGAAGGCGCTGAAGGCGATGATGCGCGTCGACGGCGACACGGCGCGGATGTCGCGCGCGGCACGCGGGCCGCCCCCGCCGGGCATCTTGACGTCGAGCACGGCGACGTGCGGCTTGACGCGGCGCGCCAGGTCGATCGCCTCGCCCGCGTCACCGGCCACGCCGGCGCAGTCGAGACGCTCGTCGCCGGCCATCAGGTCGACCAGCACCTGCCGCACCACCGGGTCGTCCTCGGCGATCAGCACCCGCCATCTCGTGCTCTGTGTGGCCACGGAACCGAATGCTACACTCGCCAAGGACGCCGTCCGGCGTGCGGCAAACGGCGGCCACTGACGAGAATGCCGTTCCCGCAAAGCGATTTCGCTGCGGGGCACCGGGGGCGATGAGAGGGTGGCTTGGCGGCCGTCGAGGCTCACGTTGCGAGCGAGCGTGCCCGTCCGGGTCGCCGCGCACAGCTCGGCCGCGCGGTGAGCAGCATGCGACCGTTCGAAATGACCCAAATCACGGGACCGGTGCGGGTGCTCGTGGTCGAGGACCACCGCATGTTCGCCGAGGCCATCGTCGCCATGCTGGCGGCGCAGCCGGGCATCGAGGTGGTGGGCAGTGCCGGCACCGCGGCGGGGGCGGTGGCCGAGGCGGCGCGCCTCTCGCCCAGCGTGGTGCTGATGGACTACCGGCTGCCCGACGGCGAGGGCACCGAGGCGGCGCGGACGATCCGGCAGCGCGATCCCCAGGTGCGGGTGCTGATCCTCACCGCCTCGGCGGAGGAATCCCTGCTGCGCGAGGTGATCCGGGCGGGGTGCAGCGGCATCGTCACCAAGGGGCGCAGCCTGGTCGACCTGGTGCGAGCGGTGCGGGCGGCGGCGGCGGGGGAGACGGTGATCACGCCGGCGCTGCTCGATCGCCTGGCGGCTCCGATGCCGTCGGAGGGCGCGGGGGTGCCGCTGACGGAGCGAGAGCTGGAGGTGTTGCGGCTGGTGGCCGAGGGGCTGGACACCCGGGAGATCTCGCTGCAGCTGGAGATCAGCGTGCACACCGTGCGCAACCACCTGCAGGGGTGCATCCGCAAGCTGGGCGTGCACACGCGCACCCAGGCGATCTCGGCGGCGATCCGCCGGGGGATCATTCCCTCGCCGGGGTGAGGGGCGTGGCGAGCGGACCGTTCGGTAAAGAACTGTTCAGCGGGTATCCGGCATTCGCGCCGGTTGCGTAGAATTCCAGCCGACCGCTGGGGTCGTCGACCGCCGCGTGGGGACCCCAGTCATACCGGGAATTCATTGCCTTCATCCCCCCAGCGGTCCTCCCCCAACTCCCGCCGTGGTCTGGCGGAGAGGCCCTCACCCCGCCTGGAGGGGAGGGGGCGCGGCCGGGACAGGGAACCCGACCGCGCCGCGGGAAGGCAGAGCCTCGGCGGTTGCGGAGTCGGGTGGATCGATCGCCGGGAGATCGCGGGCCCGTCTCACCGGCCCTCGGCAGAGCCGAGTTCCACCCATGGCAGTCGCGACGCCGGAGGCAGGGTGACGGTATCGCGCCACCCGCTGGCACGGCGCACCGGCGTTCGATTCGTGATCCGGTCTTGGCTGGCCTTAACAGCCGGTGTCACATCCGTCGCCGCGCTCAGCGTGGATGTGACGGCTGCGACGCGCCTCCGAGACCGTCGCCGCTGGTGGCGGGGGTGGGCCGCCGGACCCGCGGCAGCATGAGAATCGGCACCAGCGCCGCCGCCGCCGCGAACACCGTGCACATCACGAAGGCGCCGCCAACGGACCGCGCCACCACCAGTCCGGTCGTCGCCGACCCGAGGGGCACGCCGGCGAAGTTGAGGCTCATCGACACGGCGAAGGCGCGCCCGAACCACTGCGGCTCGGTGACCCGCTG
>CAZCJX010000007.1:9298-13521 GCA_964499205.1 uncultured Actinomycetes bacterium
GCCGGGTTGCGCAGGACGTAGAGGAGGCCGCCGCGCGCGTCGCGCCAGATGCTGCTCGACGCCATCGTGCCGGTGATCGGCACGTGCATGCCCAGCAGCATCGCACCGGCCGCGAAGCTGAGGCCGGCGGGGACGGCGAGCGCCCACGTCGATCCCAGGAGGGCGATGATGGCGCCGGCGAATCCCGGCCCGATCACCGTGGCCACGACGTAGCCGCCGCTGTCGACGGCGTTGGCGCGGTCCCACATCGGGCGGGGCACGATGGTGGGAAACAGCGAGCGCGTCCCCGAGTTGCTCAGCGGCATGGTCAGCGACTGCGCCGCCCCGATGAGGATCAGCGACCAGGGCCGCAGCAGGCCGGCCTCGGCGAGGATGGCGATGAGCAGCAGCGCGATGCCGGCGACGGTGTAGTCGAGCACGATCAGCGGCACGCGGCCGCGCCGGTCGAGGATGGCGCCGGCGATGGGGCTGACCAGCAGCCCGGGCACGATGGTGGCCATCACGGTGATGCCGGAGAGCTGCGGCGAGTGGAAGCGGTCGAGGACGAACAGCACCAGGATCAGCGAGCTCATCTGCGCCGCGGTGCGCGAGAGCAGCGCCGAGCCCACCAGGCGGCCGAGGCCGGGCACGGCGAGAAGGGCGCGATACGACGGTGCGGGAGGGCTGCTGCTCATGGCGCGGGCGGGCGCGCGGGCACGAGGATGGGAGAAGACGAACGATCTGCCGGCGGGCGCCCGGCCACGAGCTTACCGCGAACCCCCGAGCACCGGGAGCCCGAGCACCGTCGCCCGCAGTGTGGCGGCGGGGCCGGCTCCCGGGCCCGATGGAGGGGCTAGACGAAGAGGGCGATGCCGCCCTGTGCGTGGGCGAGCATGCTGGCCGCTCCGGCGGGCTCGTCGAGGCCGTCGATGAGGTCCTCGGCATGCAGGCCCATCAGGTCCATGCTCATCTGGCAGGGGACCAGCCTGACCTCGAGCTCGCGGCAGAGCTGGACCAGCTCCTCGGGGCTGGCGACGTTGTGGCCGCGGGCCAGCTTGCGCATCATCGCCGGACCGGCGCCGGCGAAGTTGAGCTTGCTGGTCCTGAGGTGGCCCATGCCGCCGCGGTGCATCAGCGACATCGCCTTCTGCATCCCGCTGTCGCCGGTGATGCGCACGTCGTCGCGCACCAGGGGGAACAGGCCCCAGAAGGTGAAGAAGACGGTGGTGTCCATGCCGGACGCGGCGCCGGCGCTGGCCATGATCAGCGTGGCCCACACCGCTTCCAGCTCGCCGCTGTAGCAGATGATGGTCAGCTTGTCGGCGGTCGGCGTTGTCGCCGCCGGCGCTTCGACGGGTCGGTCGAGAACGGTGGCCATCTCCGTCACCCCTTGCGGATCACGAAGCGGTGCACGCCGCCCTGCACGCTGCGCTCGAGCAGCTCGTTGCCCGTCCTGGCGCACCATGCGGTGAAGTCGGGGACCGAGCCCGGGTCGGTGGCCAGCACCTCGACGACGTCGCCCGGCGGCACCGTCTTGAGGGGGATCGCCGTCTTGGCGATGGGCAGCGGGCAGGCCAGCCCGGTGAAGTCCAGGGTTCGGGTGATCGTGATCGTGTCGGGCATGGCAATTACCTCCGGGTGGCCGCCGTCTCCGGGATCCGGCCCTGCGGCACGGTGACCCAGTAGAGGCGGTTGAACATCCACTTGGCGCCGTGCCACAGCCGCGACGGGTTGGGGGGCACGGGCGGGTGCTCGTAGTCGAAGCGCAGCGCCGTGGCCCGGCCGCCGCCGGTCTCCAGGAAGCACATGACGCGGCCGCCGTAGTTGGTCGCGGGGGCGGTGCCGCGGATCAGCGAGACGATGCGCGAGGCCACTACCGGCGCCTCGAAATGGGCGGTGGAGCCGCTCTTGGAGATGGGCAGGTTGGTGGCGTCGCCGATGGCGTGAATGTCGGGATGCTGCTGGTGTTGCAGGGTGGCGCGGTCGGTGGGGATCCAGCCGCCGTTGTCGCCCAGCTTGGAGTCCTCGACGACGCGCTGGCCGCGATGCGGCGGGACCAGCACCAGCATGTCGTAGTCGCGGGTGTCACCCTCCAGCGACATCACCATGCGCTGCGCCGGGTCGACGGCCTCGACGTTGAAGAACGTCTCCAGCTCGATGCCGCGGCTCTGCATGATCGGCTGCACCAGCTTGGACGCCGACTCGATGGTGAAGGCGCGGTTGAGCGGCGAGAGCAGCGTCACCTGGCTCTTCTCACGGATGCCGCGGTGGCGCAGGTATTCCTCGACCATCAGGGTGAACTCGACGGGCGCGGGTGGGCACTTGTAGGGAATGCCGGCGACGCCGACCAGCAGCCTGCCGCCCTGGAATCGTTGCAGCGCTTCGCGGAGTCGCAGCGCGCCGTCGAGCGAGTAGAACTCGTGCGCGCCTTCGAGCATGCCGGGAACCCGCTCGGGGACCAGGCGCGAGCCGGTGGCGACGACGAGGTGGTCGTACTCCAGCGTGCCGCCATGGCCGAGCAGCACGGTGTGCTCCTCGGGATGGATGCATGCGGCGCCATCGACGACGAGGTCGACGTCGCGGCGCAGCAGGGTGCGCTCGTCGCGCGCCAGCCACTGCCCGTTCGCCTGCCCCAGCGCGACGTAGAGGAATCCCGGCTGGTACACGTGCATGCCGGTGGGATCGACCACGGTGACGTGGGCGTCGTGGCGCAGCTGCTTGGAGAGCAGGTTGGCGACCAGCGTGCCGCCGACGCCGCCGCCGAGGATGACGATGCGTGCGGGCATGGCGGCTCCGGCTACCTCGCCTTGCGCACGACGATGCGCGCGTAGCTGTCCTCGTCGACCACGGCGACGAGCTCGTGCTTCGCCTTGGCGACCCAGGCCGGGATGTCGGTGCGCGAGCCCTGGTCGCTCGACCAGACCTCGATGACGTCGCCGAGGTGCCCTGGCGGATGGCGCCGATCAGTGACAGCAGCGGGCCGGGACAGGCCATGCCGCGCGCGTCGATGACCTCGGTGATGGCGGGAACGTCAGTTGTGGCCATGTTTGTCAGTCCTCCATCGGACGTGGTGTCGTGGTTCAGATGAAGACGACGGGGCCGGTCGCCTCGGCCATGAAGGCGGCGATGCCCTCCACCCCGTCGACCAGGGGGTCGAGCTGCTGCGGCGCGATGCCGAGCGCGTCCATCGACTGGGCGCAGGCGTTGATGCGCACCTCGCCGACCTCCTTGGCCTGGGCGAGCACGTCGGCCCAGTGGGCGAGGTGCGCCTGATGGAAGCGGGCGGAACCGCCGTCGGGGGCGTCCGGGGCGACACCGTGGTCGGCGCGCAGGGAGCCGCTGCGGAAGGCGTCGAGGGCCCAGAACTGCAGCAGGACGTCGACCCGGCGGCCCAGCGCCGCGGCGCCGACCACCAGGGTCGAGGCGGAGGTCAGCTTGTCGTCGCTGCCCGAGAAGAGGATGAGCGAGAGCGTGTCGCCGGCGTCGTCCATGGGTGAGGCCTCCATCGGGGTTCTCCACCCATGCTGCGCGGCCGCGCCGACACCGACCAGGGTATGCAGGCACGAGTTGGGGTGCGAAAGGTCCTGGGCCGGAAGCGGGGCAATCACCCCCAACGCGTGGGCCCTTGCGTTATAGTGCTGATATCAATGAAACGCCCACCCAAGCGTTCCTCCCACCACATCGAGGAGGAGGCGCCCTGGTCCTCCCGGGTCCTCGACGCCACTACGGGAGCCCTCGGCCACCCCATCGCCGTGGCCCTGGCCGCCGGCATCGTGGTGCTCTGGCTGGCCTTCGGCCCGGTCTTCAGGTTCAGCGACACCTACCAGCTGATCATCAACACCGGCACTACCATCGTCACCTTCGTGATGGTGTTCGCCATCCAGCACACCACCAACCGCGAGACGCGCGCCATCAACCTCAAGCTCGACGCCCTGCTGGACGCGGTGGAGGGCGCCAACGAGAAGCTGGTCGGCGTGGAGAGCAAGTCGGAGGCGACCATCAAGCGCCTGCAGGAGGAGGAGGCGGCGCGCGTCGCGGTGGGATCGAGCGCGCGCTCACGCCGCCGCTGAGCGTCGCCGACCACCCGGTCAGGCGCCGACCTGGGTTTCCTCGCATACTGCGCACCTCAACGTGCTCAGAGGTGCAGCGATGGCAACCCGTCTCCGCGGTCCTGGACTCGACCCCGAATCCTTTGCGCGAGACCTGACCACCAGGGTCGTTCCCGCCGTGCTCACCGCCGAGCA
>CAZCJX010000007.1:13621-64948 GCA_964499205.1 uncultured Actinomycetes bacterium
CCTTTGCGCGAGACCTGACCACCAGGGTCGTTCCCGCCGTGCTCACCGCCGAGCATACTGAGGCTCCATCGTCCGACATGGTCGGGCGCTGGGACTCGCGGACCGCTGGTCTCGCCGACCTGTACCAGCGAGACCGGCCCGACGAGCATGCCGATGCCCTTCTCGACGCGGCCAGTCAGTTCCGTCCGCCCGACAGCCTGGTCGGCGCAGACGACACCTACGGAGTCCTGATGGGCGCCCTGGCATTTCGAGCGGCGACCAGCGAACTGCTGCAGGAGCCGGACCTCCGGCAGCGGTA
The DNA here is from genome assembly GCA_964499205.1 of uncultured Actinomycetes bacterium. Lineage (GTDB taxonomy): Bacteria > Chloroflexota > Dormibacteria > Aeolococcales > Aeolococcaceae > DASRDZ01. The sequence goes on from CAZCJX010000007.1 coordinate 13,920, forward strand.
CCAGCGCGCCGCGAGCTGGGTCTGCGTCAACCTTGGCAGCATCATCTGGTGGAACTGCGACTGACAGCGGCCCAGGCTTCCGCCCACCGTGGCCGATCCCACCACCCCTGCCGGCATCGCCGAAGTCGATCGGATGCAGCGCGCCCATGCCATGGGCGACGGCATCTGGTCGGCGACACGGTGGCTGCTCACCCTTCTCGGGGGTGGCGCCTTCTTCACCATCGGCCTGCGCATCCAGAACCCCGGCCACAATTTCCTGTGGTCACCGGTGTGGGCGCTGGCGGCGATCCTGGTTGCGGCTCTCGCCTTCGTGCTGATCACGGTGATCACCACGTCGCGGATGCGCAAGGCGGACGAGGCGGCACTGCATCGCCGCGGCACCTACATCCTGCTCGCTGCGCTGTTCGTCTTCCAGGTCGTCGCCATCGCGGCCGCCCCGGTGTTGCAGGGCGTCGCCGTCTACCAGACGTTGCAGGCGACTGATTCGCGCACCCAGGCGGACGACGCCCTCAGACAGAGGCTGCAGGCCTACAGCGCCGATCCGTCCGGGCTCCGCCTGGTGGTCGCGTATTGCAAGCAGCACCAGGTTGACGACCAGGTCAGTGATCGGTTCCTGACGATCTGCCTGGCGTTTCTGCAGGGCAGCCCGCCGACGCCTGGGCAGGCCGCCACCCTGGCACGCTCGTTGTCGTGACGCTGCGCCGCCGGCTGTCTCATGCGCGGGACGCCTCGCTCCGATGCCGGCGCACCCGCCAGACGATGACAGCGACGATCACGATGGCGGCGACAGCGATGGCGGCGCCACGGCCGGCCGCCTTTTCGATGCGCTGGTAGGAGTTCCCGGCGAAGAAGCCGAGAAGCACGTAGGCCGTGCCCCAGACCGCGCCGCCGGCCGCGTTGAAGGCAAGGAACTTGGGGTAGGGCATCCTGGCGGTGCCCGCGAGAGCCGGCATGACGGCGCGGAAGAAGGCAACGAACCTGCCGAAGAACACGGCCGCCCCGCCGCGCCGGGCGAGCAGATCGCGGGCGTTGTCGAGCCGCTGGGCGTGCCGCTTCAGCACCCCGAGTCGGAGCAGGCGCACGCCGAAGTGCCGACCGACCTCGTAGCCGACGGTGTCGCCGACGATCGCGGCGGCGACGACGACCACCACCATGAGCGAGAGGTGGACCTGGCTGCGATTGGCGACGACGCCTCCGATGATCGCCGCCGTCTCCCCCGGCAGCACGAACCCGACGAACAGCGCGTCCTCGGCGAACACCAGCAGCGCCACGATGAGGTACACCAGCGCGGCCGGCGCGTTGAGGATGTGATCGACGACGGTGCTCATCAGCGGCGGGCTCGTGGCACGGTTGTCAGGCCCGGCTCATCACCCGGTGGCGACGGTGCGACGCCCGTCGCTGCTGCTGTCATCGCACGCTCTCCGAACCCGTGGCCTCGGCAGGAATAGCAGAAGTCGGGGAGTCGGGCAACGGTGCGCCGCAGCACGCCTTCACGACGCCATGGACCGATTCGCGCGGGCTGTCGATGTGCTCACACCGTGACAGCAGAGGAGCAACTGCCGCCGTCGTCCCAGGGCCAGGATCGGGTACCCTGACCCGCGGTCCGAGGAGGACCAGGGGCCTCGGTTGAGTGTTGCGGAGACTCGGGATTCGCGGCGCCGAGAGCGTCAGGGAGGGAACCATGGGAAGGGAGTCGAGAACTGCAGTGGGCCTGGCCGCGCTGCTGGCCAGCGGCGCTTTCGGGGTGGTGGCGGCGGCGCTGCTGACCTCGGTGCCCGCGGGGGCCTCGATGACCCAGCCGGTCCGCATCACCATCGGCCAGGGCATCCAGGGCTGCGGCCCCGGCACCACCGACCTCAACGCGGTCTGCGTGACCCCCACCGGTGCCGCCGCCCAGCCCGGCCAGGCGGTGGTATGGACCAACAACTCCTCCAGTGCCCAGCAGGTCGTGGCCAACGACCAGTCGTTCTCCAGCCCCGCGATCGCCGCCAACGGCGGGATGTGGGCATGGTTCCCGCCGTCGGCCACGAAGACGTACTTCTACCACTTGGCCAGCGCGCCGTCGGCCAACCATTACTACATCGATGTGCAAGCCCGGACGACGACGACGTCGTCCTCGTCGTCCTTGTCGTCACGCAGCTCCTTCTCCACCGCGACGGTCACCTTGTCGACCACCACCGTGACCACCACGGTCTCCGCAGCGACCAGCACCGCGGAGGCGGCGAGCGGCGGCATGTCGAGCACCCAAGGCGAGACCGGCGCGGCGGCGACGCCCGCCTCCTCGACCACCACGTCGCAATCCGCCCTCACCGCGGTCGCCGTCCGGGGTGGTGGTGGTGGCAGTGGTGGGGCCGTCCTCGCCGCGGTGGTGCTTCTGCTCCTCGCCGGAGCGGCCGGCGGAGGGGCCTTCTGGTACTTCCGCCTGCGGCCCCGGTCGGTGGGCTGAACCGGGCCGGACCGCGCCACGCAAGTTGGGGCGGCTTGATCCGTTCATACCTTCGAGGAAGGAGGGGCTCGCGGCGCCCGTCGGGCGTGCGGCGGAGCCCATCAAGAGAGGGAGGTTTGCGAAATGCTCACCACCAGACTGGGACGCGGCGTCTCGGCATTGCTCATCGTCGCCGCGGCGGCGCTCGGCGCGGGCATCGCTGCCACAGCCAGTGCCCAGACGACAGCGGCGACAGCCGAGCAGGGAGTCTGCTCGCACGTGCACTGTATGGGCACGGTTCAGCACAAGAGCCACCTCTGCACTGTCGGCTGCGTCGGCGCCTCCGGAAGCGGCCAGTTGGCGTTCAACGGCGGCACCGTGGAAACGGCGCCCGCCGGCATCTACCTCGTGTTCTGGGGTTCCCAGTGGAACAACAACGACCCGTCGGGTGAGGCGGCGACGCTGCAGAACTTCTTCAACGGCACCGGTGGCAGCTCGTGGAACAACACCGTGACCCAGTACTGCCAGGGCGTCCCTGCCGGGACCATGTACTGCAACGGGTCCGGCATGCCGGTGGGGAACAACACCGGCATGCTGCGAGGTGTCTGGTACGACAATGCCGGCCCGGCGCCGTCGAGCCCGACCCAGTCTGACCTTGCTGCTGAAGCCGTGCGCGCCGCGGCCCACTGGGGCAACACCACCGCCACGGCGAACCTCGACGTTCAGTACGCGATCGAGACGGCAACGGGCAACAGCTCCAGTGGGTTCGGCACGCAGTACTGCGCCTGGCACAGCTCGACCTCCTCGAGCTCTGGGAACATCGCCTACACCAACGCCCCCTACATCACCGACGCCGGGGGATCGTGCGGCGCCAACTTCAACGGCCTCGGCGCCAACGCCGGCATCACCATCGTCGGCGGCCACGAGTATGCGGAGACAGAGACCGACCCATTCCCCAACACCGGCTGGCTCGACAGCAGCAACGCCGAGATCGGTGACAAGTGCGCCTGGATCTCCTCGGGCCAGGGTGCGGCTGCAAATGTGTCGTTCAGCACCGGCACCTTCCCCGTGCAGTCGCTGTGGAGCAACGCCTTCGCCAACGACGCCGGCGGTTGCGTGCTGACGTACCTGCCGTCGGTGTACCAGCTCCACTCCAACGGGGAGATCTGGGCCTACACAGGCACCCCGTGCAGCTCCGGGAGCTGCCCGGGCTGGATGAAGCTGGATAAGAATCCGGCTGCTGTGGCGATCGCGGCAGGAGGGAGCAGCCTGTACCAGCTTCATTCTGACGGAAGCATCTACATGTACACGGGAACGCCATGCAGCCCGTCCGGCAGTTGCCCCGGCTGGCAGGAGTTGGACAACAACCCCGCCACCAAGAAGATCGTGGCGGCGGGCCTGACCCTGTATCAGCTCCACAGCGACGGAAGCATCTTCCAGTACACCGGGACGCCGTGCGGCTCGAGCTGCCCGGGGTGGCAGCAGTTGGACAACAACCCGGCGACCACCTCCCTCGCGGCCACCGGATCGAATGTGTACCAGCTGCACTCCGGCGGAGGAATCTGGGTCTGCACGGGCACGCCCTGCAGTGGCTCCAGCTGCCCGGGATGGCAGCAGCTGGACAACAACGCCGGCACCACGGCGATCGCGGCCGGCGGCTCGAACCTGTACCAGCAGCGCTCGGACGGGAGCATCTGGACCTACCTCGGGGTGGCATGCAACGCCTCGCTCTGCCCCGGCTGGCAGGAGTTGGACAACAACCCGTCGACGAAGGCGATCGCAGCCGGCTCCTCGGCGCTGTACCAGATCCACACGAACGGAGCCATCTTCACGTACACAGGGACGCCGTGCACTCCGCTGGGGTGCTCGGGCTGGCAGGAGTTGGACAACAACCCCGCCGGGACCGCCATCGCGGCATCGACCTCGAACCTGTACCAGCTGCACTCCACCGGAGCCATCTGGATCTACACGGGCACGCCGTGCTCGTCGGCTGGCTGCTTCGGCTGGCAGGAACTGGACAACAACTCCGCGACGGTCGCCATCGTCGCCCCCAAGTGAGTTGACGGGCCGGCGGCCGCAAGAACGCGTGCCGCCGGCTCACTCCTCGACTGCGACGAGGTGAGTCCCCGGCAGATTAGCCGAGCTAGGGAGAGGCGTCGCCCGCCGCGGCTTGGGACGGCAGCGGGTCCGGCAGAGGCAGGCCTGGACGCCGTTGGGGCTGGTCTCGCTCCTCGCCGGGGCGGACGCGACACGCCGCGGCGCTGTGGGCCGCGAGGGGTCGGGCGGCTGCTCAGACGAGGAGCCTGAGGGCGAAGTCGGTGTACGCGGCCACGATGCGATCGACGCTGAACTCCCCCTCCGGCGCGAACCACTCTGCGACGCGGATGCCCATGCCACCGATCGCGGCCACGGCGAGCCAGGGCTCCGTGACCGTGAAGACGCCCTCCTTGATGCCGCGCTGCACGACGTCGACGAAGAAGCGCTCGGACTGGCGCCGGACGGCCATGATGCGCTCTGCCGCGCTCGGCGACAGCGTGTGCAGATCACGATTGCACAGGCGCGCGAGGAGGGGGTAGGAGACGTTGGTGACGACGTGGGCGCGGACCAGCGCCGCCAACTGGGCGCGCGGGTCCGGCGGCGAGGACAGCAGCGCGTCGCGCAGGGCCTCGTGGTGCTCCTCGTGGCCGATCAGCATCAGCTCGGTGAGGAGGTCCTCCTTGGCCGCCACGTGCCCGTAGATGGTGCTCGTTGTAATGTGCGCCGCCTCTGCCAGGTCGCGGATGGAAATGGCGTCGTAGCCGTGCTGGGCGAAGAGGACGAGGGCAGCCTCCTGGATGCGCCGGTGGGTGCCGTCCGCCGTCGCCCGCGGAGGCAGCAACGGCCGCTCGTGCGCTTCAGCCTCTCGGGCCAGGGCGCGTCCGGCCGGAGCGTTCATGGCGTGGGGTTCGTCGCCGCCTGGCACATGCGTCCACTCTAGCAGCGACCGGGCCGGCCAACGCAGTTCCGGGCATACGATCGATCGATTGCCCACGGACCCTTGACTCGCGGGTACCAACCATTGATACTCCGCGCCGTTGGTTGACGAACGATCGATCGTTCGTTCGCATGAGGCAGCGCATCGAGGAAGGGACGGCCCCGGCTGCTCGATGGGCGTTGGAGGAGCATGGATGGCAACTCGAGATCCTGAGGCTCACCGCGGTGCGCACCGGCCGGCAGCCAGGCGACGCCATCTCCGGCGGCGCCTGCTCGTCCTTCCCGCCCTCGCGCTCGCCCTGGTCCTTCCCCCGGGGGTGCGCACCGCGCACGCCGCCTTCACGGCCGGCCAGCACTTCAGCGGCACCTACTGCGTCGGCACCGATTGCAGGCCCTACCAGGGCTACGTGAGCGCGGCGTACACCGGTTCCGCCGTGCCGCTGGTCGTCTACCTGCACGGCTGCACGCAGACCGCCGCCGAGGCGGAGTCCTACACGGGCTTCGACACGCTCGCCGACACCGACGACTTCATCGTCCTCTACCCCGACGAGCCCTACGCCGCCAACGACCCCGAGGGTTGCTGGCACGCCAGCCCGGCCTTCTATCCGGGCGAGCAGACGCGCACCGCGGACGAGCCGCGCATCATCGTCGGCATGACCCAGCTCGTCGAGTCCAACGCCAGCGTCGACCCCAAGCGCGTCTTCGTTGACGGCGCCTCGGCGGGCGGCAACATGTCGGTGGTGATGGGCGCGACGTATGCCGACGTCTACGCCGCGGCCGGCGTCGAGTCGGGATGCCAGTACCTCGGCAACTGCTCGGGCACGGACAACGGCCCCAACCCCGACGGTCCGACCGGGACGGGGCAGCAGGCGTACAACGCGGGACCGCACACTCACCTGACGCCCGTGATCGACTTCCAGGGCGACCTCGACACCACCATCTACCCGACGCAGTCCATCAGCGTCATCGAGCAGTGGCGAGACACCGACAACCTGGCCGTCCCCAGCGCGGCGATCCCCGACTTCAACCATCCCTCGTCGGTGACCAACGTCGCAGCCCAGGGCAACGACTACGGCTACGAGCTCGACAAGTGGAACGACAGCAGCAGCACAGTGCAGCTGACCCGGTACTACATCCACGGGCTCGGCCACGCGTACACCTGCTCCTCGGGCTACGCGTTCACCGATCCCCACGGGCCCTGCGAGACGCAGACGGCGTACAGCTTCTTCCTCGCCCACCCGATGCCGTGACGGACGCGGGCAGCGCAGCAGGGTCGATGACACCGCGCCGATGGCTCTTCGCCGTGGCCGCGGCTGTCGCGTCGCTGCTGGTGGGGCCGATCGGTGGCGCTGCGGCGCCGCCGGTCGACCCCGGCCCGCCTCTGGACGTGCCGGCGGCGACGCTCGCCGCGGCGTTCAGCTGCCCGTCCGGCTTCCACCATCCCGAGCACGACGCCGTGCTGCTGGTCCACGGCACCAGCGTCACGGCCGAGGAGAACTGGGGCTGGAATTACATGCTGGCGCTTCCCAGGGCCGGCTTCGACGCCTGCACCATCCAGATGCCCAATCGCGCCCTGAGCGACATGCAGGTGTCGGCGGAGTACGTGGTGTACGCGATCCGCGAGGAGGCGCGGCTCTCCGGGCGGAAGGTGGACACCATCGGCCTGAGCCAGGGCGGCATCGAGCCCCGCTGGGCACTCACCTTCTGGCCCGACATACACCGCCTGGTTGCCAAGTACATCGCCATGGCCACGCCGAACCACGGTGCGTTCTATGGGTTCGCCGACTGCCTGCACGGCTGCCCGCCGGCCATCTGGCAACAGGGGACGGGGTCGAATTACATGAACGCGGTGAACCGCGTCGAGACGCCCTACCGGCCCGCGGTGGCGTACACCAGCGTGTACAGCCTGACCGACGACATCATCCAGCCGGCCGTCGGGCCGTCCGGGCCGACCGCGGCACTCGACGGCGCGTCCAACATCGCCGTGCAGTGGGTGTGCCCCGGGCACTACGTCGGCCACATCCAGAGCGCGTGGGACGCCGCCTACTACGCCATCGTCATGGACGCGCTGCTCCATCCCGGGCCCGCCGACCCGGCGCTCGTCGACCGCTCGTACTGCAACCAGCCCGCCATGCCCGGCGTCAGCCCCGTTGACGGCTGGCGCACCACCGCCGAGCTCTACGTCGAGGCGGGTGAGGTCCAGGCGGCATACCCCGACAAGCCCATGACCGAGCCGCCGCTGCGCTGCTACGCGACGCCACCGGGATGCCCAGCAGGCGCCACCGGCGCGAGCGTCCCGGACGCGGGCTCCAGCGCCGTACCGTCGCGGCCCTCGCTAACCACTATGGGAACGCCGTCGACCGGCGCCGCTGACGGCGACTCGCCTCTCGCCGGCGGCCTCGCAGTGGGCGCGGTGGCGCTCGCCGCCGTCGCACGACGCCGCCGCGACCGACAACGCTGTACTTCGCTGCCAGGGAAAATGCCAAAGGAGACACCAACACAGCTACACACAGTTGTGGTAGGCCTCGTGAGGCAGGTGTCCACGACGTCCTGAGACATCACAAATGTGCCCCCGGCAGGAATCGAACCTGCGGCACGCGGTTTAGGAAACCGCTGCTCTATCCACTGAGCTACGAGGGCGCCGCGAGGCAATGTAGCACGGGCTAGGCGGGCGCTCCGTGGCGGCCGGCGCCGCCGGCGAAGCGCTGGGCGCCGGCGACGGTCTCGCCGGACTGGATCACCGAGAGGCCGTGGGAGAACTCGTTGGCCAGGGCGGCGTCCAGGGCGCCGAGTCCCCACTGCTCATATGCGGACATGCGGTCGGAGCGCAGGCAGGTCTGGGGCAGGGCGGCGAGTTGGTGGGCCAGCTCGACGGCGGCGGGAAGAGCGGAGCCGCGCGGCACGATGCGGTTGGCCAGCCCCATGGTGCGGGCCTCCTCGCCGCTGACGCCGCGCCCGGTGAGGATCAGGTCCATGGCGTGGCTGTGCCCGATCAGCCGGGGCAGCCGCACCGTGCCGCCGTCGATCAGCGGCACGCCCCAGCGCCGGCAGTACACGCCGAACACCGCGTCCTCGGCGGCGACGCGCATGTCGCACCACAGTGCCAGCTCCAATCCCCCCGCCACGGCGTGGCCTTCGACCGCGGCGATCACCGGCTTGGACAGCAACAGACGCGACGGCCCCATCGGCGCGTCGCCGTCGGGGGCGAGGCGGTTGGTGCGCGACGGGTCGCCGGAGGCGACGCCGGCGAGATCGGCGCCGGCGCAGAAGGAGCCGCCGGCGCCGGTCAGCACCGCCACCGCCAGCGATCCGTCGGAATCGAACGATCGGAAAGCGGCCGACAGCGCGGCGGCTGTCGGTCCGTCGACCGCGTTGCGGACCTGCGGCCGGTTGATGGTGACGACCAGCACGTCGCCGTCGCGGGAGAGCTGGACGGTGCTCATTCCGGCTTGTGGCACACCGCCTCGACGTTGTTGCCGTCGGGGTCGCGAACGAAGGCGCCGTAGTAGTTGGCGTGGTACTCGGGCCGCAGCCCGGGCTCGTAGAGCACCTCGGCCCCCAGGCCGACCGCGGCCCCGAAGAAGGCGCGCACCGCGGCGCGGTCGGGAGCGGTGAAGGCGATGTGCGACTCGCGGAAGCCCTCGCCGGTGTTCCAGGGCCCGATCCAGAACTCCGGCATGGGCGGGATGCCGTAGCCGATCACCTCGCCGAAGTCCATCACCCGCTGCCCGCCCAGCGGCGCGAGCACGGTGTCGTAGAAGCGCGTGCTGGCAGCCACGTCGCTGCACTGGATCGACAGATGGTCGAGCATGCCGCGCATCTTGATCCCCCCGCCCCCGCCCCGGCAAGCGCGGCGCGCGGGCGCGCGGCGGGGCCGAAGCCCGTCAGGCCTCAGCCGCGACCGGCAGGTAGAAGACCCCCGGATCCAGGCAGCCGTCGACGGTGATGCGCTGCAGCAGCCGGTCCGCGGCGGCGAACGCCTGGTCGCGCAGGCTGACGAAGTCGGCGAAGCGCGGCGCCCGCATCTGGATCGGCGCCCGCGGGCAGATCAGGGTCACCGGCAGGCGCGAGCTGAAACGGTCGAAGTCGGCAACAACTCGAGCGTGCAGGGCCACCTGCATGATCCGCTCCAGCACCTCCTCCCAGCGCGAGAACACCGGCACCGGGGAGTCGGCGGTGAGGTCGATGGCGATGATCCGCGTCGGCTGCAGCGCGTAGGCGGTGCTCAGCCCGCAGTTCTCGGTCACGCCGCCGTCGACGTAGAGCCGCGCGCCGTGCCGCACCGCGGGAAAGACGCCGGGAATCGCGCACGAGGCGCACAGCGCGTCCTCCAGCGACCCGTCGCGCAGCACCACCGGCTGCCCTTCGCAGAGGTCGGTGACGATGATGTGCAGCGGGATGCGCAGCGTGTCCCACGAGTGGATGCCGATCACGCCCGAGGCGAAGCGCACCAGGTCGCGGATGCACTGCCCGCTGCGCAGATAGGGCCGGCGGCGCAGCCGGTTGGCCAGCATCTGCAGGCGCTGCGCCCGGAACACGGCGTGCGTCTGCTCGCTCGCCCAGATCCGTTCCAGCAGCGGAACCGCCGCCTGCAGGCCCACCGCCGCGATCGCCGCGGCGTTGAGAGCGCCGACGCTGGTGCCGACCACCGCGTCGGGTTCGATGCCGCGCTTGGCCAGCGCGCGCAGGACACCGAGCTGGGCGGCCCCGCGCCCACCGCCGCCACCGAGCACCAGCACGGTGCGTTCCGCTGCGTGAACCTGCGTGTCCATCTTCACCTACCTTGGCAGGACGTACCAGCGCATCGTGCTCTTGCGGCGTGGGCGCGGCTTTCGCGGGACGGTCACGGTCCGCCTCGGGTTCGGAAACCCGGCGTTCCCGTTGTGCCACTGGGGCAAATGCCGGGGTACAGTCGCGGCGATGGCCCTGTTCGGCCCGGCGCGCGCGCTGGCGGCGCGGGTGCCGGTCGCGCTCAAGGGAGTGCGTGCAAGCCTGCGACCGAGCCCGACGGCCGGCGCACCGGAGTTGGCCAGGGCGGGGGGCTACCTCTACGGCGCCGGCGGCGGCCTGGTCGCCTTCAGCCTGCTGCTGCCCATCCCCGGTGCCACCAAGCCGGTCATCGGCGGCGTCGCGCTGGTGGCGCTGGTGGTCAGCGGCCTGCTGCTGCGCTGGGGCCACCACCTCAGCCCGTCGCTCTACACCCTCCTCACCGCGCTGGGCACCGGCCTGATCAGCGTGGTGGTGCGCTTCAGTGGCGAGGGCGCGCAGTCCTTCGCCTTCCTCTACGTCTTCGCCGCGCTCTACGCCTTCTACTTCTACGAGGCGGGACAGGCGATGCTGCAGGTGGCGCTGATCGGCGTCGCCTGCGCCCTCGTCGGCGTCTTCGGCGACACCGTGCAGCTGGAGTGGCTGATGGTGGTCGGCACGGTGATCGTCGTCGGCCGCTGGACGCAGCGCTCGATTCGCAGGGTGCAGAGCCTGGCGCGCACCGACCCGCTCACCGGCGTGCCCAACCGCCGCGCCTGGGACGAGGAGCTGCACCGTGCCATCTCACGGCGGCAGCGCGACGGCGAGTCGGTGTGCGTCGCCATGCTCGACCTCGACCACTTCAAGATCTTCAACGACGAGCAGGGACATCAGGCCGGTGACCGCATCCTGCAGACGGTGGTGAGCGCGTGGCTCGGCGTCCTGCGCGCCGGTGACGTGCTCGCCCGCTACGGCGGCGAGGAGTTCACCGTGCTGCTCTTCGGCTGCACCCTCGACACCGCCACCGCCATCATCGAGCGACTCCGCGAGCTGGTGCCGCGCGGGCTGACCTGCTCCGCCGGGCTCGCCGAGTGGGATCGCCGCGAGTCCGAGGTGGCCCTGATGTCGCGCTGCGACGCCGCGCTGTACGAGGCGAAGTCGCGCGGGCGCAACCGCATGCTGGTGGCGCCGTCCGCCGCCGACGCCGACGGCACGGGCATCCTCGCGGTCTCGGCGCGCTGGGCCGACACGGTGCTGCGAGTTCTGGCCACTCGTGACGTCGACATCGTCTTCCAGCCGGTGGTGGAGCTGCGCGACGGTCGCATCGTCGGCTTCGAGGCGCTGTCGCGACCGGTGGGCTGGGGTGGCGGCAGTGTCGAGGGACTCTTCGTCGCGGCGCAGCGCATGGGCATGGTGCGCGAGCTCGACCATCTCTGCCGCCGCACCGCCATCAGCATCGCCAAGGGACTCACCCCCGGCCTGCCGGTGTTCGTCAACGTCAGCGTCGCCGCGCTGCTCGACCCGCTGCACGGCGCCGACCAGCTGCTGTTCCTGCTGGAGTGGGCGGGACGCCGGCCCGAGGACCTGGTGCTCGAGGTGAGCGAGCGCGAGAGTGTGACCAACGTGGCGCGGCTTGCCACCGTGCTCGCCGAGCACCGCCAGCACGGCATCCGCTTCGCCCTCGACGACGTCGGCGAGGGCCGCTCGACGTTCGAGACGCTGGCGGCGGCGCGCCCCGAGTACATTAAGATCGCCAGCAGCTTCACCCAGCGCGTCGACCAGGTCGGCCCGCGCGCCACCATCCTCGCCGCGCTGGCCTTCGCCGAGGCCAGCGGCGCCGCGGTGATCGCCGAGGGCATCGAGGACGAGCGCACCCTGGAGCTGCTCGTCGAGCTCGGCGTCGGCTACGGGCAGGGCTACCACCTGGGCCGGCCCGCGGCGCTCACCAGCATCGAGATCGCCGAGTCGGCCCGCTGACCGATGGCGGCCACGCCGGCGTCGCCCGAGCCCGGCGTTCCCGCCTGCTCCGACCTACCATCGCGGCCATGGCGTTCCTGAGGAGTCCCCGCCGGCGGCGGGCGCTCGCCGCGGCAGGACTGCTGGTGCCCGCGCTGGCCCTGCTCACGCTGGCGATCTACGTCGCCCTGGCCAGCGGCAGCGGCTGCCAGGCGGGCACGCCGCAGAGCACGGGCGCCTGCGCCACCGACGCCGGCCCGGTTGCGGTGGTGGCCGTTCCCGTCGCCGTGATCTGCCTGGTGCTCGCCGCCGCGGTCCTGCGCGGCGCGCCGTGGGCCCGCCTGCCCGCAATCGGGGTCGGCGCGGTGCTGGGCACGGTGGTCGCCGCGGGCGCGCTCGCCGGGGTGGTGGCGCTGGCCGGCGACTCCTACGACCTACGCGGGGCCGTGGTGCTCGGCGTGGTTGGGTTCGTGGTGGCCCTGGCCTGCGCCCTGCCGCCGCTGCTGCTCGCCGGCGGGCCGGGCGCGGCGGCCTTCGGCGAGGACCGGGGCGGGCGGGTGAGCGGCGACCGGCGGTCGTAGCCGCCGCGCGCTCAGCCGGCCAGGGCGCTCTCCGTGCCGCTGCCCAGCAGGGCGCGCGCCGCAGCGGCGATGCCCTCGGCGTCGAGCCCGAAGCTGCTCAGCAGCGTCGCCTGGGCGCCGTGCTCCACGAAGCAGTCGGGCAGGCCGATCAGCCTGGCCGGCACCTGCACGCCCGCCTCGGCGAGGAGTTCCAGCACACCGCTGCCAAAACCGCCGCGCACCGTGCCGTCCTCGACGGTCACCAGGGCGCGATGGCGGGCGACCAGCGGCGCCAGCGCAGGGTCGATGGGCTTGACGAAGCGCGCGTCGACCACGGTGGCGCGCACCCCGGCGGCGACCAAGCGGTCGGCGGCCTGCAGCGCGGGCCCGACCATCTTGCCGGCGGCGGCGATGGCCACGTCGCTGCCCTCGCGGAGCACGCGCATGCGGCCGATCTCGACCGGGTGCAGCGGCACCTGCTCGCAGGCGGGCGCGGCGCCGCGCGGGTAGCGCAGGGTGAACGGCCCCTCGGTCCTGGCCAGGCCGGTGGCCAGCATGCGGCGCATCTCGTCGGGATCGCTGGGCGCCGACACCGTCATGCCGGGGATGACGCGCAGGTAGGCGAGGTCGAGCATGCCGTGGTGGGTGGCGCCGTCGTCGCCGGTGACACCGGAGCGGTCGAGCACGAAGACCACCGGCGCGCGGTGCAGCGAGGCGTCGCAGGCGACCTGGTCGAAGGCGCGCTGCAGGAACGTCGAGTAGATGCAGACGACGGGGCGCAGCCCGCTCATCGCCAGCCCGGTGGCGAAGGTGACGGCGTGCTGCTCGGCGATGCCGACGTCGAAGAAGCGCTCGGGGAAGCGCCGGGCGAACTCCAAAAGCCCGGTGCTCGACGCCATCGCCGCGGTGATGGCGACGATGCGCGGATCCTTCTCGGCGGCCTCGACCAGCGCCTCGCCGAAGAGGTCGGTCCAGCTGGTGGTTTTGGCCTTGAATGTCCCATTCTGGGGGTCGAAGGTGCTCACCCCGTGGAACTTGTCGACGGCGTCGTCGACGGCGGGGGCGTAGCCGTGCCCCTTGTCGGTGACCACGTGCACCACCACGGGACCGCGGTAGCGCGCCGCGTCACGCAAGGCGCGCTCGACGTCGCGCACGTTGTGGCCGTCGATGGGGCCGCCGTACTTGAGGCCGAGGGTCTCGAAGATGCTGTGCGGCGCGACCAGCTGCTTGAGCGAGTTCTTCATCCGCCGCGCCGTGTCGTAGGCGGAGTCGCCGACCACCGGCAGGCCGCGCAACATGGTTCCCGCGGCGTCCTTGGCCGCCTCGTACTTCGGCGACAGGCGCAGCTGCCCGAGGTTCTCGGCGAGGCCGCCGACCGTCGGCGCGTAGGAGCGGCCGTTGTCGTTGAGGATGATGATCAGCTCGGGCTTGTGGTGGCCGATGTTGTTGAGCGCCTCGTAGGCCATGCCGCCGGTGAGCGCGCCGTCGCCGATGACGCAGATGGTCTTGCCCGGCTCGCCGCGCAGCTGCCGCGCGGTGGCGATGGCCAGCGCGTAGCTCAACCCCGTCGAGGCGTGCGAGTTCTCCACCAGGTCGTGCTCGGACTCGGCGCGCGACGGATAGCCGCTCAGGCCGCCGACCTGGCGCAACGTGTCGAAGCGCTCACGCCGGCCGGTGAGCATCTTGTGCACGTAGGCCTGGTGGCCGGTGTCGAAGATGATGCGGTCGCGCGGGCTGTCGAAGACGCGGTGCATGGCGACGCTGAGCTCGACCACGCCGAGGTTGGGGCCGAGGTGCCCGCCGGTGCGGGAGACCGCCGCCACCAGGAACTCGCGGATCTCCGCGCAGAGCCGCTCCAGGTCCTGGTACCCCAGGTCGCGGAGGTCCTGCGGGCCCGCGATTTCCTCGAGGATCACGCCGGGATCATAGCAACGGGTTCTTTCGGCACCAGTCCGCCCGGGATGCTACGCATGGAGCGCTCGCATGGCGCTGGGCATGAGAACGGGGCAGCGCACACCGGCGTTCCGGTACTCCTCGACGCGGGCCAGGCACTCGTCCCTCGTGCCCACCACAGCGTGGCGGCGCAGGTCGGCGTCGTCCAACCGGGGCGGCAATCCCAGCGCCAATGCCTGCACGCGCTCCGCAGACAGTTCCGTCAGCGTGCGCCGCACCGACTCCAGCCGATCGCTGCCCTCGCAGGCGACCAGCAGGTAGCCGTACACGTCCACCTCGTCGGGATCGCGCCCCGCCGCCGCGGCAGCACCGCGCACCACGCCGGCCGCCCAGCGCACGTACTCCAGCGACGCGCCGTAGTTGAGCAGCACCCCGTCCGCCGCCGCCCCCGCCAGCCGCAGCGCCCGCTCGCCGACCGCCGCCAGCAGCACCGGCACCCGCCCTGCCGCGGCCGAACGCTCCGGCGCCGCCTCGATCCGCGCCGACCAGCGCCGCCCTCGGTGGTCCACCGCCCGACCGGCCAGCAGCTCGCACGCGATCACCACGGTGTCCTCCAGCGGCGAGGGCCGCCACGGCGCACCCAGCACGCCCTCGACATACGCCGGCTCGCTGCGACCCACGCCCAGCAGCGCCCGTCCTGGCGCGACGCGGTCGAGCGCCGCAGCCGCCCGGGCCAGCGCGACCGGGTGCCGGTCGTAGGCGTTGGCGATCCCCGGCCCACAGCGGACCCGCTGGGTCGCACCGAGCACCGCCGCCGCGGTGACGAAGGCGTCCGCCTCCAGCCGCGCCTCGCCGACCAGCACCGCCTCGTAGCCCAGCCCCTCGGCCCGCCGCGCCGCCTCGACCACGGCGTCGAGCGGCATCAGCCCGGTGGCCAGGGCCAGCCGCGCCGTCAGGGCCGCGGCTCCAGGCTGGGCGTCAGCATCAGCGCGGCATGATACTGGCGATGAGCCAGGATCCCCGGGCGGAGATGCTCGCCTGCGCGTCGGCTCCCGACGGGGACGTCGCCGCGGCCGCGCTGTGGCTGGCCGCCGAGGACAACCCCGGCCTCGACCCCGACCCCTGGCTGGCCGTGCTCGACGAGCTGGGCGAGGAGCTGCGCACCCGCTGCGGTGCCGGCGCGCCGCCGATCAGCGCCATCCCGGTGATGGCCGGGCTGCTCCGCGACCGCCTGCGCCTGCGCGGGTCGGGCGGCGGCGACCCCCAGGCCCACTACCTGCACACCGTGATCGAGCGCGGCGCCGGCATCCCCATCGCCTGCAGCGCGCTGTGGATGGCCGTCGGTCGCCGCGCCGGCATCCCCGTCGAGGGCATCGGCCTGCCCGGGCACTTCGTGGTGCGCGTCGGTACGACGCTGGTCGACGCGTTCTCCGGCGGCGAGCCGCTCGACCACGAGGCGGCGCGCCAGCTGGTCAGCAGCGTGGCCGGCACCGACGTCGCGGTGCTCGACCCGGACTGGCTGCAACCCGCGTCGCTGCGCGCCATCCTGGCCCGCATGTCGCGCAACCTGCGCGGCTGCCACGCCGCCCGCGAGGACTGGGCGCTGGCGCTCAACGCCGCCGACCGCTGCGTCGCCCTGCTCCCCGAGGTGGTCGCCGAGCGCCGCGACCGCGGCCTGCTGCGCTGGCGCGTCGGCCAGGCGCAGGGCGCGCTGGCCGACCTCAACGCCTACCTCGACGGCTGCGGTGACGCCGCCGACGCCGCCGAGGTCCGCGAGGTGGTCGCCCGGCTGCGCGCCTTCCTCAACTAGCCGCCGAGCTAGCCGCCGAGCAGCAGCGCCAGCAGCCACACCGCGCCGACCAGCACCAGCACGGCCAGCGGCATCACCACGAAGACGACGAAGGAGAAGACCAGCCGCTCGTCGTCGACGCTCTCGGGGTTGCGCATGCGGCGGCGCGCGTCGCGCAGGTACCAGAGCAGGCCGCCGAGGATGAAGCCGAGCAGCAGGAAGAGGATGCCGGCCAGCGCGCTGCCGGCGCGGATCTGCTTGGGCGCCATGGTGAAGCGCCAGAGGGCGCCGAGGCTGACCGAGATCAGCCCGCAGGAGATGAAGCGGAGCAGGATGCCGGTGGCGCCGCCGCGGCGCTTGGCCGGCGCCGCGGGCGCGCTGGGCGCGGTGCTCGACATGGCGGGGGCGAGTATAGAGTCACGCCTCGCCATGACCGTGAAAACGGGTGACACCCTCCCCCAGTTCGACCTCGCCGCCGGCGGTGGCGGCCGGCTGCGCTCTGCCGATCTCGCCGGCAGGCGCAGCGTTCTCTACTTCTACCCGAAGGACGACACCACGGGCTGCACCCTGGAAGCCCGCCAGTTCACCGCGCTGCTGCCCGAGTTCGAGAAGAAGGGGGTGCAGGTGATCGGCGTGTCGCCGGACAGCGAGCGCTCCCACGACCGCTTCGCGGCCAAGTGCGGGATTCCCTTCACCCTGGTGTCGGATCCCGACAGGTCGCTGTGCGACGCCTTCGGGGTGTGGGTGCAGAAGTCGATGTACGGCCGGCAGTACATGGGGGTGGAGCGCTCCACCTTCCTGGTCGGCGCCGACGGGCGCGTCGAGAAGGAGTGGCGCAAGGTCAAGGCGTCGGGGCACGCGGCCGAGGTGCTGGCGGCGCTGTAGGGTCGCCGGCGCGGCGCGTGCGCCGCGGCGTGGGGTCGCGTGCGGTGCGGCGTGGGTCGCGTGCGGTGCACCGCGCCGCCGCGCGCCCCGCGCGCCGTTGGCGTCAGCTCGGCAGCTTGCGGAGGGTGTCGCCGCGGCGGACGGTGCCGGGCGTGACCACCTTGGCGTTGAGGCCGCGCAGGCGCAGCTGGCGGCCCACCGGCGAGTTGACCATGCGCAGCGCGTCGTTGCCGAAGCGCGTCTGGAACTTGCTGCAGCCGGTGTGCGGCGTCGCCGAGATCTCGATGACCACCGCGTCGCCGATCTGCAGGCGGGTGCCGGCGGGGAGGTTGTCGTGGCTGAGGTCGAGGTCGACGTAGAGCTGGTCGCCGGCAAGGGGGATGCGCTCAGCGGTGCCGGCCACCAGCGCCGCGAAGCGGACGTTCATCACGGTGAGCTGCGCCTCGGGGTTGGGCGAGCCGTCGGGGGTGCGCGGGCTGGGGCGCTGCGGCCAGGTGTCGCCGACCAGGCCCACCGTGGCGTCGAGGTGGCCCTCGTCGAGGAGCTCGCGGGCGTCGATCGCCGGGCGGCGGACAATGAGCTCGACGGTGCCCCGGTCGGCGGGCGAGCGGCGGATCGGGTCGAGGCCGGCTTCGAGGGTGGCGAGGTCGAGGTGGGTGGCGAGCTCCTCCATGGCGGGGCAGCATAGTCGGGAGCATCGAGGCGCTGTCGATGCGCGCGTGCCCATAATCGGTCCCATGCAGACGCGCACCATCGGCTCCACCTCGGTCTCGGTCTCGGTCATCGGCTTCGGGGGCTGGGTCCTCGGCACCAACTGGTGGGGCACCCTGAGCGAGGAGGAGGGGAGGAGCCTGGTCCGCCGTGCGCTCGACCGCGGCATCACCTTCTTCGACACCGCCGACAGCTATGGCGACGAAGGCATCAGCGAGACCCTGCTCGCCGATGCCCTGGGCGGCGTGCCGCGTGACCGCTACGTGCTCGGCACCAAGTTCGGCTACGACATCACCAAGCCGCGCGAGCAGCACACCCATTCGGAGCGGCCGCAGCGCTGGGACGCGGCGTTCATCCGCAGCGCCTGCGAGGCGTCGCTGCGGCGGCTGCGCACCGACGTCATCGACGTCTACGAGATGCACAACCCGCGCATCGACGCCATCGACAGCGACGAGGCCTTCGCCACCCTGGAGTCGCTGCGCGCCGAGGGTAAGATCCGCTGCTACGGCGTCGCGCTGGGCCCAGCGATCGGCTGGGAGGCGGAGGGGGTGCGCGCCCTGCGCGAGCGGCGGGTGCAGGTGGTGCAGACCGTCTACAACATGCTGGAGCAGGATCCCGGCCGCCGGTTCTTGTCGGAAGCGGCAGAAACCGGTGCGGGCGTGCTGGCGCGCGTGCCCCACGCCTCGGGTGCGCTGGAGGGGAAGATCACCAAGGAGACGACCTTCGCCGCCGGCGACCATCGCTCCTTCCGCAACCGCCAGATGCTGGTCGACCTGCTCGACAAGGCGGAGACGCTGCGCTGGCTGCACGACGGCGGGCGGCGCACCATCGCCCAGCTCGCCCTGCAGTACGTCGTCGCCCAGCCGGGAATCAGCAGCGTGCTGCCCACCATGACCAGCGTCGAGCAGCTCGACGAGTTCACCGCCGCGACCGAGGCGCCCCCGCTCACCGCCGAGGAGCTGCGTCGTATCGACGAGCTCTACGCGGAGAACTTCGGGGTGGAGCGGCGCGAGTACGCGCGCCGCTGAGCCGCGCCGGCTCGGGGGCACGGTCGCCCGTGGCCGAGGCCAGTGCGCTCGCCGAGCTGCTGGAGCGGCGGCTCGTCTTCGTCGCCGGAAAGGGAGGCACGGGCAAGAGCACCATTTCCGGCGCGCTGGCGCTGATCGCCGGGCGGCAGGGCAAGCGGGTGCTCTGCATCGACACCGACGCGAAGGGTGACCTGGCCGGGACGCTGGGCTCGCCGCGCGTCGGCTTCCAGCCCAAGGTGGTGCAGCCCAACGTCAGCGTGCTGGCGCTGCAGCCCGAGGAGTCGCTGCAGGAGTACCTGCAGATCTACTTCAAGGTGCCGCGCTTCGCCCGGCTCACCCCGCTGTCGCGGGTCTTCGACTTCATCGCCACCGGTGTGCCCGGTGCGCGCGAGATGCTGGTCATCGGCAAGATCGCCTTCGAGGAGAAGCGGCGCGACCGCGACGGCTCACCGGTGTGGGACCTGATCATCGTCGACGCCGAGGCGACCGGGCACGTCCTGCCCCAGCTGCGCGCCGCGCGGGCCCTGCTCGAATTGGTCAAGGGTGGCATCATCAGGTCGCAGGTGGAGTGGATCGACGCCACGCTGTCCGATCCGCGACGCACCCTGCTGACGGTCTGCGCGCTGCCCGAGGAGATGCCGGTGGTCGAGGCGCTGGAGCTGGTCGACCGGGCGCGGCGGGAGACCAGCATCCGCGTCGGTGCCTGCTTTCTCAACCGGATGATGCCGGTGTCGCTCAACCCCCGGCAGCGTCGGGTCATGGATGCGATGGCGGAGCCCGAGCATGCTGCGGCGCTGGGCGAGCGGCTCGGTGGCGACGCCGGCGCCGTGGTGGCGGGAGCGCAGCTGGCGCAGCGGCTGCACGACAACGGCGCGGCGCACGCCAAGCGGCTGCGCGCGGGCATGAGCGCGCCGGTCCTGGAGGTGCCGTTGCAGGTGGAGCCGCGGCCCGGGCTGGCCACCACGCGCGCGGTGGCGGCGGCGCTGCTCAGCTACGGGGCGCCGGGATGACTGCGGCGAGCGCTGCCGGACAGCGCGTCGACCTCGCCGCCCGACTGGGAGACCGCGAGGTGGTGGTCTGCGCCGGCAGCGGCGGCGTGGGCAAGACCACCATCAGTGCGGCGCTGGCCATGTCCATCGTCGCCACCCAGGAGAAGCGCGTCCTCGTCCTCACCGTCGACCCGGCGCGCCGCCTGGCCACCGCGCTCGGCCTGGAGTCGATGGGCATCGAGCCGGTGCCCGTGCCCAGGGCGCGGCTGAAGCGGGCGCTGGGGGAGAACCCCCGTGGCGAGATGGTTGCTGCCATGCTCGACATGAAGTCGACGTGGGACCGCATGGTCGAACGGCTCGCGCCCGACCGCGCGTCGGCCGAGCGCATCTACCGCAACCCGTTCTACCAGGGCATCAGCGACGCCTTCGTGGGCTCGCACGAGTACATGGCGATGGAGGCCCTGTACGAGCTGCACACGGCGCACGAGTACGACCTGCTGATCATCGACACCCCGCCGTCGCGCAACGCGCTCGACTTCCTCGAAGCCCCAACCCGGTTGGGCGACTTCGTCGGCGCCCGTCTGCTCTCCTGGCTGGCCGGCCCGACGCGCATGGGCTTCCGCGCCATGGGCTTCGCGGCGACCCCGTTCATGCGCATGGCCGACCGCCTGCTCGGCTCCGAGGTGCTCGCCGATCTCGCTGCCTTCGTGCGCGACCTGCAGGGGTTGTACGGCGGTGTGCAGCAGCGGGCGCGCGAGGTCTACCGGCTGCTGCGCGCGCCGAGCACCGCCTTCGTGGTGGTGACCACCCTGGAGCCGGCGCCGTTCGCCGAGGCGGAGTTCTTCTGTTCCAAGCTGCACGAGTTCTCGATGCCGCTCCGCGGGTTGGTGGTCAACCGGGTGCTGCCTGACTACCTGCGCGAACCCGCAGCCCTGGCCGCGGCCACGGCGATGGCCGAGAACGGCAAGGCGGCGGCGGCGATCGGCGAGGTGGTGGGGGAGAAGGTGACGGTCGACACGCCCCGGCGCGTCGCCGAGGCCTTCACGCTGCTGAGCCGGCTGGCCGAGCGGGACAACCGGCAGGTGAGCCGGCTGTCGCGGTTGGGGCGGGTGCCGGTGGCGCGGCTGCCGCTGGTGGACCACGACATCAGCGACCTGGAGGGTCTGTCGCTGATGGCGGCGGCGCTGCGGGGGCAGAACCCCCAGGGGGAGAACCCGTCCTAGGGGGAGAACCCGTAGGAGGTTCGCCGGAACCCTTGGCGGGCGCGCCTTTCTCGTATCCCCGGCAGCTCAGCACGGGCAGCCGCGGATAGCGCGGGAAGGCGGGGTCGGTGGCCGACAGCCGGCACATCCAGAACTGCGACCGTGCGCCGCGAACCACCGCCGCGTGCCGGCACGTCGCGCAGAGACCGGGCGACGGCGCTGCAGCCATGCGCGCCCAGCCTCAGCCGGTGCCCTGCACCAGGTGCGTCACCGTGGCGGCGCCCGGCTCACCGAGCTGGGCGCTGAGCAGCGGGGTGCGGCCCAGCACCAGCACGGCGCAGTCCTCGCCGCCCTCGCGGGCGACCTGGTCGGCCAGGCCCGGGTGGGTGGTGGTGATCACCACCTGGTTGGTTTCGGCCACACCGAGCAGGAACTCCACGGCGCCCCGGCGGCGGCTGGGGTCGGCGGTGAGCAGCGGGTCGTCGAGCAGCAGCGGCACCGGTTCGCCCGCCTCGCCGAGCACCTCGGTCAGGGCGAGGCGGAGTAGCAGCGAGACCTGGTCGCGCGTCCCGTGGGAGACCAGCTCCAGCGGGATCAGCTCGGCACGCTCGCGGGAATGGAGGCTGACGGCGAAGCGTTCGGCGTCGACGTCGACGGCGTCGTAGCGCCCTTCGGTGAGCAGCGAGAGGCGCGAGGCGACCGACGAGGCGAGGCGGGGCGCGATGTCGCGGTGGACGCGGCGGGCGGCGTCGTCGATGAGGGTGGCGGCCCGGCGCAGGGCTTCGAGCTGGTGCAGGCAGCGCTCGCGCAGCGCGAGGGCGGCGGCGCGCTCGTCCTCGAGGTCGGCGATGGCGGGCAGGCCGTCGAGCAGGCCGGCGAGACGCTCGCGCAGCCCGGCGGCCTCGGCGCGGGCCGCCGCCGCGTTGCGGCGGGCCACCTCGACGTCGTTCTCCAGCCGCTGCAGCGCGGTGGTGTCGAGCGGCTGCGCCTCGTCCGCTGAGGCTGGGTCGCCGCCGCGGCGCCGCAACTCGGCGGCGAGCTGCTGCCACTGCCGCGACAGCGCCTCGTCCCCGGCGCCGAGCACGGCGATGCGCCGGCGCACCTCGGCGAGCCGCTCCACCGTCGACTCCAGCTGCCGCCGCGTCGAGCAGCCCTGGCGGAAGGCGGCCACCGCGTGGGCGACTTCGTCCTCCTCCGGCAGGCCCGCGGCGCGCTGGTGCTCGGCCAGCTCCGCCTCCAGTGCCGCGCGCGTCTGCGCCCGCACCTCCGCCTCGGCCCGGGCGGCGCGGCAGGCGTCCTCCTCGCGGGCGAGCTGGCCGTCCTCGCGCTCCAGTTCGGCAACCCGCACCCGCGCCGCCCCGGCCTGCTCGATGGCCTCGGTCGCGGCGCGGGCGCGGGCGAGGAGGCCCGAGGCGGTGGTCAGGCGCAGCGGGGAGTCGTCGGAGGGCACCTCGACGGGCACCGACGCGGCGAGCGACAGGCAGCGCTGGGCAAGGTCGGCGGCGTGGGCCGTCGCCGCCTCCAGCTCCTCGCGGCCGGTCTCCACCAGCAGGTCCTGGCGCTGCAGCTCGGCGTGGAGCGCGGCCAGGTCGGGCAGCCGCTGGGCGGCGCGGGCCAGCCCGGCTGCTCCGAGGTCCATGCCCGGGCAGCGCCGGGCCAGCTGGCGGCGTGCCTCGGCGGCCGGTCCGCGGCCCCGCCGCGACAGCGCCAGCACGCCGGCCGCAGCGACCACCGCAACCACGACCAGCACCACCGCCACCTGGCGCAGCCCCGCCATGACACATGCCGCGGCGAGCGCCGCCCCCAGCCCCAGCAGCGTCCCCGCCACCGGACCGGTGCGGTGCACGTCGGCGGGCCGCCGGGCCGCTTCGACCAGCTCGGCGACCACCTCGGCGGAGCCGATCGGCACCGCGCCCAACCCGGTGGCGGCGATCTCCTGGCGCAGCGCCACGCCGCGCGCCTGGGCCGCCTGCACCGCGGCCGCCCGCCTCTCGACCCCACCCGCGGCGGCCACCTCGCCGGCGAGCTGCCTCGCCTCGGCGACGGTGCGTGGGTCGACGCGGGGTGCCCGGCCCAGCGCCCGCAGCGAGGTGAAGATCTCCAGGCGGCGCCGCTCGATGGTCTCGATGCGCTGCTGCGCCGCGTCCCATGCCGCCGCGGCGGCGCGGTCCAGGGCGATCGCCTCGGCGAGCTCCCCGCCCAGGGCGATCACCCGCTCCTCCAACTCCACCGGGAAGGTCGCCCACCGCGCCCAGCCGTCGACCACGCTCTGCAGCCGCCCCTCGTCCTGCCGGGCCGCGGCCAGCTCCCGGCGCTGCGCCGCGATGGCGGCCAGCCGCCCGACCAGCCAGGCGCGCTCGCACTCCGCCTGGGTGCGCTCCGCGGTGGCAGCCGCCGCGTCCAGCAGGCGGAGGCGGTCCTGGTCGCGCCCGGCGGCGTCGGCCCGCCGCCGCGCCGCGTCGAGCTCGGCCTCGAGCTGGCGCAACCGCACCGTGGCGCTGCCCAGTGGCGTGGTGGTGCGGCGCTCGGTGCCGACACGGGCCTCGGCGGCACGCAGCCGGGCCAGCGCCTCGGCGGCGGTGGCCCGCGAGGCGGAGTCGGCGAGTCGCTCGATCGCCTCCTGCAGCCGGTCGGCGCGCGCCGTGGCTCCGTCAGGACCGTCCAGGCGCAGGCCGTCCTCGCCGATGCAGGCGGTGGCGCAGAACACCGACTCGTCGATGCCCAGGTGGACCCGCCCGGGCACCACCGCGCGGCCGACCCGCATGGCGTCGGTGACGTCGCCGCCGCCCAGCTCCTGCACCTGCACCGACTGGTCGCGGCGGCCCAGCCCGCGGGCGACGCGGAAGCGCCGGCCGTCGGCGAGCGCGTAGGTCAGGGCGATGCCGTACTGCTCGCCCGCCCAGGGTGTCCAGCGGGCCCAGTCGCTGCGGTCCACCGGGCGGCCCTGGCCGCCGGCGTCGACGCCGTACAGGGCGGCGCGGATGGCCCGATGCAGCGTCGACTTGCCCGCCTCGTTCTCGCCCAGGATCACGGTGACCCGGGGGGCCAGGTCGATGCGCAGGTCGCGCAGGCGGCCGAAGC
Organism: uncultured Actinomycetes bacterium; assembly: GCA_964499205.1. Classification (GTDB taxonomy): domain Bacteria; phylum Chloroflexota; class Dormibacteria; order Aeolococcales; family Aeolococcaceae; genus DASRDZ01. Next base: position 38,158 of record CAZCJX010000007.1, read on the forward strand.
CGAGGACCTCGATGCGCTCCAGCCTCATCGCAGCCCCACCTCGACGCCGCCGAGCGCCTGCAGCCCGTAGCGCAGGGCGTCGGCCAGCAGGGACTCCTCGCCGGGGTCGCCCTCGGCCGCGTGGAGGGCGGCGATCACCTCGCGGGTGAAGGCGCCGCGCGCGGTGGGGTCGGCGAGCGCGGCGGCGAGGTCGAGCGCCGGCTGGCTGCGGTCGCGGACCTGCACCGCGGCCAGGCCCGTCGCCTCGCGGGCGAGGACCTCCAGGGAGGGGAGGTCGAGGGTGATCTCCGGTGACAGCTCGCCGGTCAGCTCGATGCGGACCATGCCGCGCTCCGGCGGACCGGCCGCCGCCGCACTGCGCGCCGTGCTGCAGGCGCGGTCGCTCACCGACGAGAACGAGGTGGCCCCCTCCAGGTCGCAGGCCACCGTCACCGCCCACCAGGCGTTGAGCGCGAGCGGCTCGTACTCCACCTCGCCGCGCTCGCTGATCTCAACGATCACCGGGCCGCGGCCGCCCTCGTCGTCGAAGCTGAGCGGCTCAGGGGTGCCGGGATAGAGCAGCCGCGCCCCGGGATCGACCCGGCGCCGGTGGTAGTGCCCGCTGAGCGCCGCGGCGAAGCCGGTCGCGGCGATCCGCTCGGCGACGAAGGGCCCATGCACCGACTTCCCCTCCGGCCGGCTGCCCATCTCGGCGCCGTGGAACAGCGCCAGGTGCACCCCGCCGTCGCCCCCCACCACGTCGAGGGCGAGCGGGTCGCCGCGCCAGGCGGGGTCGGGATGGCCCAGCCCCCAGAGGGTCAGCCCGTCGTCGAGCGGCACCGGCTGCAGCACCGCGGTGGAGAAGAGGTGGACGTTCTCCGGCCACTCCACCCGCGCGTAGAGCGAGTCGGGGAGCAGCGCGTCGTGGTTCCCGGGGGCGAGGAAGACGCGCATCGGCTGCCACGACGCGAAGGTCTCGGCGAGGAAGCGCCCCGTCTCCAGGTCGGCACGTTCGTGCTCGTAGAGGTCGCCGCCGACGGTGACGGCGGCGCAGCCTCGGCTCCGCGCCGTGTCGCCGGCGCGGCGCAGCGCCTCGCGGAGCCCGAGGCGGCGACGGCGGGCGAGGTCGCCCTGGCAGCCCATCCCGGCGAAGGCGCGGTCGAGGTGGAGGTCGGCGAGGTGGAGGATGCGGTAGGGCACGCGCTCAGTCCCCATGGCTGCCGGCGCCTGCCGGCGAGTCCGAACGTCAGTTCGGATGGAGACACTACCACAGGCTTGTGGGAGTGGCAAGGCGTTCGCCGGGGCCGGTGAGCTCTGGCCGCAGCTGGCAGGAACGCGGGGAAAAGAAAAGGCCGTCGGGCGAACCAGCAGCACTAGACGCCGACGGCCCAAGGAAGGGATGAGCAGATGGACCAGGCCGAAGTGTAGCGCGCCGATCCGCTATTCGGCATGACCGTGGCAAAGCCGTCATGCGCGCCGGATTTTGGTGAGTGGGCCGTTGACTTCTGTAAGCGGGGCGCACCGTGGTTTGGCGGGACATTCGAGACCGTGCTCGGTGCGCGAGGAGGGAGGTATGAGCGACTACCTGACCACGGGTGAGGCGGCGGCACTCCTGGGTGTGAGCAAGCCGACGGTGGTCCGCGCCATCCAGCGCGGCATGTTGCGGCCCGCACTGGTGACGCCAGGACAGCACAGAAGGTTCCGTCGCGAGGATGTGCTCGCCTTCCGCGCGCGCATCCTGGCCAACCCGGCGCCGGTCGAGGTGAGCCTGACCGGCCGGCACGGCCAGGGCGCCTCCGCCCCCGCCGCCACCGGCCTGGGGAGCGGCCAGCAGACCCTGCGCGCCGGCTAGCCTCGACCTCTCCCGGCGACAGCACGGTCACGGCCGGGCGGCCGGGCGCGGCAAGCTTCTATACTCGAACCATTCGTCAAACGCAGAGGCTTGCCCGCGCCCCCATGAGTGCCCAGCGCACCACCGGCGCCCGCGTCGACCGTGACGCCGTCGCCCACCAGATCCTCGACCTCTTCCCGCTGATGCGCCGGCGCTTCGAGCGCGACATCCCGCACGAGCTGCGCGAGGAGATGGCCAGCGTGACCGTGCACCAGCTGGAGGCGCTCTGCAGCCTCATCGACACCGGCGGGGTGACCATGGCCCAGCTTGCCGAGAAGCAGGCGATCGGCCTCAGCAGCGCCACCGCGCTGGCCGACCGGCTGCTCCGCCAGGGCCTGGCCCAGCGCACCAGCGATCCCGCCGACCGCCGCATCGTCCGCCTGGTGCCCACCGACACCGCGCGGGAGCTGGTGCAGCGCTTCCTCGAAGCCAAGCGGCGCAGCGCGCTGCGTGCGCTCAGCGTGCTCGACGACGACGAGCTGCTCGACATGCAGCGAATCATCTGCAAGCTGGCGGCCGGAGAGCCGCGTGACGGCAGGGAGAACGCGCGTGGATGATGGGGCGATGAGCGAGGACCGCAGCGGCGGCGCTGCCGTGACCGCGCCGGTCGACGAGGCCAGCACGCGCGCTGCGCTGGACACGATCGGCGAGGCCGCAGTCGCCGCCACCGGGCCGCAGGGACCCGCACCGGGCATCCCCGAGCGCATCGGCCGCTTCCAGTACAAGTGGATCGCTCTCGGCGTGGTGCTGCTCGGCTCGATCATGACGTTGATCGACGCCACCGTGGTCAACGTCGCGCTGCCCACACTGCAGTCGTCGTTCGCCACGCGCAGCTACAACGACATCTCCTGGGTGGTCACCGCCTACCTGCTCGCCCAGGGCGCGGTCATCCCCGTCACCGGCTGGGTTACTGACAGGTTCGGCACGAAGAAGGTGTACCTGATCACCCTCTTCCTGTTCACCGCCGCGTCCGCGCTCTGCGGCCTGGCCTGGAACCTGCCGACGCTGGTGATGTTCCGTGTCCTGCAGGGAGTCGGCGGCGGCATGATCATGCCGATCGGCATGACCATCATCCTGCGCGCGGTGGGACCGTCGCAGATGGGCCGGGTCATGGGGATCTTCGGTGTGCCGATGCTGCTGGCGCCCGCGGTGGGACCGGTGCTGGGCGGCTGGCTGGTGCAGGACTTCACCTGGCGGCTGATCTTCTACATCAACATCCCCATCGGCGTCGCCGCGCTGGTCTTCGCCGCGCGCCTGCTGCGCGAGACGCCGTTCTCGCACACCATGAAGCTCGACTGGATCGGCTTCCTCACCGGCACGCCGGCCGTGGTGGCGCTGATGTACGGCGTCGACCGCAGCAGCGAGCTGGGCTGGGGTTCTCCGCTGGTGGTCAGCATGCTGGCCATCGCCGCGGTGTTCTTCGTCGCCTTCCTCTACCGGCAGCGCGTCGCCGAGGAGCCGCTGCTGCACCTCGAGCTGTTCCACGACACCACCTTCCGCGCCTCGATCATCCTCGGCTTCTTCCTGGTCACCGCCCTGTTCGGCGGCATGCTGCTGCTGCCGCTCTACCTGCAGCAGGTGCACGGCTACGACGCCATCACCACCGGCCTGATGCTGATGCCGCAGGCCGCCACCGCAGCGATGTTCATGCCCGTCGGCGGCTTCCTCACCGACCGTATCGGGCCGCGTCCGGTGGTCCTTTTCGGCCTGGTGATGCTGGCCATCGGCGGCGTGCTGCTGGCCCAGATCCACGCCGACTCACCGGTGCTCCTGGTGGTGGTCGCGCTGGCGGTGCGCGGCATGGCGATGGGCTTCGCGATGATGCCGGGCATGTCGGCGGGATTGGCGCGCATCCCACCGCGGCTGACCTCGCGCGCGTCGAGCATCACCAACACCGTGCAGCGCGCCGGCTCGTCGGTGGGCATCGCCATCCTGGTGACCGTGCTGTCGGCGCAGGTGGGAAGCGCGGCGGCGCAGGCCAACTGCGCACCGTCGCCGACGGTGCTCGCCTCCGCTCCGGCGCACTCGCTGGTGGGCAGCAAGGACCTGGCCGCGCCGGTCAGCGCCCAGGCGGTGTGCGCGGCGCTGCAGCGTGGCGCCAAGGCCAACTCGCAGAACCAGCGCGCCGAGGCGGGCGGGGCGCAGACGCCGAGCCCTGCGTTCAACAGCTTCGTGAAGAGCTACGGCGACGAGACGCTGAGCATCGCCTTCGACCGCACCTTCGCCTTCACCGTGATCCTGACTCTCGTCGGCATCGTTCCGGCGCTGTTCCTGCGCAAGCCGGAGCGCACCGCGGCGAGCGGCGAGGGGGCGATGGCCGCGGCCGTCTAGATTCAGCCTCCGGCGAGGCGGTAGCGCTCCATGCGCGCGGCGACCAGGGTGTCGGCGTCGATCTCGCTCAGCGCGTCGAGGTTGCGCAGCAGCGCGCCGCGCAGCGCGGCGATGGCGATGTCGGGAAAGGCGTGCGCACCCGGCGAGGGTTCGGGCACCAGCTCGTCGACGAGTCCCAGCGCGAAGGCGGTGTCGACGCCGGGCTTCATCGCCAGCGCGGCGCGGGCCCGCTGCCCGGCGTCGCGGTAGAGGATGGCGGCGCAGGTCTCCGGCGGGGCCACGGTGTAGACGGCGTTCTCCCAGGCCAGCACGCGATCACCGAGGCCGAGCGCCAGGGCGCCGCCGCTGCCGCCCTCGCTCAGCACCGCGCTCACCACCGGAACCCGCAGGCGCAGCGTGGTCATCAGCGACTCGGCGATGGCCCAGGCCTGGCCGCGCTCCTCGGCGCCGACGCCGGGGTGGGCGGCGGGCGTGTCGATGAGGCACACCACCGGCAGGCCGAACTTCTCGGCGAGACGCATCAGGCGCTGCTGCTTGCGGTAGCCCTCGGGGTGGGGCATGCCGAAGTTGTGCAGGGCGCGGGTCATCGCGTCGACGCCCTTCTCCTGCCCGATCACCATCACCGCGCGTCCGCCGAGTCGCGCGGTGCCGCCGACCACGGCGCGGTCGTCGCCGAAGAGCCGGTCGCCGCGCAGCTCGGTGAAGTCGGCGAACGCGCGCGAGATCACCTGCAACGCGCGCGGCCGCTGGGGATGCCGGGCCAGCTCCACCGCGGCGAAGGCGGCGTTCTCCCGCTCGGTGGTGTCGATGCTGGTCGCAGCAACCATCTCGTTCATGCCAAACGCGACCCAAACGATCCCAGCAGCTTCACCAGCACCGAGCGCAGCGCCCGCCGGTCGACCACCGCGTCGACCATGCCGTGCGCCAGCAGGAACTCGGCGGTCTGGAACCCCTCGGGCAGCGACGAATAGGTGGCCTGCTCGATGACGCGCCCGCCGGCGAAGCCGATGCGCGCGCCCGGCTCGGCGAGGATCACGTCGGCCTCGGTGGCGAACGACGCGGTGACGCCGCCGAAGCAGGGATCGGCAAGCACCGAGATGTAGGGCAGCCCCGCCGCGGATACCTGCGACACGCCGACGCTGCACCGCGCCATCTGCGCCAGCGAGGCGATGCCCTCCTGCATGCGGGCGCCGCCGGAGCTGCACACCGCGACAAGCGCGCGCCGCTCCGCCACGGCCAGCTCGCACGCGCGCGCGAACATCTCTCCCGCGGCGCTGCCCAGCGAGCCGCCGAGGAACCCGAAGTCCATGCAGGCCAGCACCGCCGGCACGCCGCCCACCGCCGCGCGGGCCACGCTGAAGACCTCGCTCAGCCCGGTCTCGGCGCGGGCCTCGGCGACGCGGCGCGGATAGGGCACCCCGTCGTGGAAGCCCAGCGGATCGCGGTCGTCGAGCTCGATCTCCACCGGCGCGACGGTCGCCGGGTCGGCGATCTGCCGCGCCCGCAGCGGTGCGGGCACGCGCGCATGCCAGCCGCAGTCGGCGCAGACGCGCAGGGCGCGCTCGTAGCGCTCCGGGACCTGCCGCCGCCCGCAGCCCTTGCAGCTGACCGTGCCCGGCGAGGCCGTGCGCTGCAGCCGGGGACCGGGGACGGGCAGCGAGCCCTGTCGCGGTCCGGGGGTCACCGCGGGGCGCCGAGCGTCCATTCGATGGCCACGCCGCCCCAGGTGGTGCCGGCGCCGAAGGCCATGCAGAGCAGGCGGTCGCCCGGCTGCAGCCGGCCGTCGCGGAGCGCCTCGTCGAGCGCCAGGGGGATCGAGGCGGCGCTGGTGTTGCCGTAGCGGTCGCCGTTGAAAACGACCCGCTCCATGGGCAGCTGCAGCCGCTTGGCCACCGCCTCGACGATGCGCAGGTTGGCCTGGTGCGGCACCACCCAGCTGACCTCCTCGGGCGCCCAGCCGGCCTCGGCGCAGAGCCGGGTGGCGGTCTCGGTCATGCGCTCGACGGCGTTGCGGAAGGTGCCGCGCCCGGCCATGCGCACCCGCGCGTCGGGATGGCTGCCGTCCTCGCTGGGGCCGTAGTAGATGAGGTCCGCGTCAGCGCCGTCGGCACCCCAGTGGGTGGCGGCCAGGCCGCCGCTTTGCGCCCCGCCGACCACCGCCGCGCCGGCGCCGTCGCCGAAGAGCACGCAGGTGGAGCGGTCGCCGTAGTCGATCAGGGTGGTCATCGCCTCGGCGGCGACCACCAGCACGTGCGCCGCGGCGCCGGTGCGCACCAGCGAGTCGGCCAGGGTCAGCGCGTAGACGAAGCCGCTGCAGGCGGCGCTGATGTCGAGGGCGGGCTGCCCGCTCAGCCCCAGGCGGCGCTGCACCAGGCAGGCCGTCGAGGGAAAGAGCGTGTCGGGCGAGCTGGTGGCGACGACGATGGCGTCGACCTGCGGGTTGCCGGCTTCGGCGAGGGCGATGCGGGCGGCCTCGGCGCCCAGCACCGAGGCGGTCTCGCCGGTGCCGACGCGGCGGCGCTCGGCGATGCCGGTGCGCTCCAGGATCCAGCGATCCGAGGTCTCCACCATGTGCTCGAGGTCGGCGTTGGTCAGCCGGCCGTCGGGCGCGAAGCTCCCCAGGGAGAGCACTGCGGAGCGTGGGCTGCTGGGAGGGCCGGTGCGGCGAAGGGGAGCCGGCGCCGGTCCCGGTGTCGCCGGGAGGGCGGTCATCGTGGGGCAGAAGCGTACGCGCCGCGGACCGGTTACGCGCGTGCACGAACCCGTCCGGGATGGCACGATGGCGCCTGCGCAGCGCGGTGAAACGCCATCGCCCGCCCCGGCGTTCTGCATCCGTCCCCCCCATGTCCAGCACCATCGCATCCCAGCTCCCGGCGGCATCGCGGCATCGCCGCCGGCGCCTGCTCCTCCCCGTCCTCGCCCTGCTCGGCGTGCTCCTCGTGTGCAGCGTCGGCGCGGCCGCGGCGGTGCGCGGCGAGCAGCAGCGCGAGCTGGCCGGCGCCGGCCGGGACCGCGGCGCCGCGCTGCACGTGCTCGACGCCGCGGTGGCCCGCGCCCAGGGCGACGGCGTCACCCTCGCCCAGCTCGAGCCCGTGCTCGCCGAGCGCGCCGCCATCCTCGCCCAGCCCGCGCTGCATCCCGCCGTGTTCGGCTTCGACTCCGGCGAGCGCGCCCACCTCGGCCGCCAGGCGAGCGCGCTGCGGGCGCTGGTCGGCCGGGTCGACACCCTGCAGCAGCAGGCCACTGACAGCGCGCGCGTCTCCGCCGGCACCGTGGTCGCCGAGCTGCAGGCCGCGGTCGCCACCGCGCAGAAGGCGGGCGTGGACGTCAGCGCCGACCTGGCCACCATCGCCGCCACCCAGGCCGCGCTCGACGCCGCCCGCTCGCCCAAGGCGGTCGACGTGGCGATGATCGGCGTCGCCGACCGCATCGGCGCGGTGCAGCAGCGCACCGAGGACAAGCTGGCCGCCGACGCCGCGCTGTCGGCCAGCCAGGCTGCCGCCCAGAACGCCCTGTCGCGCGCCGACCGCCTGGTCGCCGCGGCGACGCCCATCGCGCCCATCCAGCCCACCATCGCGCCCTGGGTGGCGGCGATCAGCGCGCAGCACCAGGCGCTGCTCGCTGCGGCGACCAAGGCGCAGTTCGACGCCGTGACCGCCGCCACCCAGGCCGCCGCTGACCCGCTCAGCGCCCTGCTCACCGCCCGCGGCAACGCCTACGGCGCCATGGCGGCGGCGCGGCAGGCGGTCACCGATGCAGGGACCTACAAGGTCGACCCCGGCACCGTCCCCGCCCAGCTGGACGCCCTGCAGGCGCAGCTCGACCAGGCCGCCACCACGGCGCAGTTCGACGGGCTCACCGCGCAGGTCAACGCCCTGATCGCGCCGCTGCTCGATCGCCTCGGCATCGCCGAGCTCGGTGTCGGCAAGGTGATCGTGATCAGCCTGGCCCGCCAGTCGCTCACCGCCTACCAGGACGGGCAGGCCGTCTACACCACGCTGGTCACCACCGGCCGCCCCGCCCTGCCCACGCCGCCGGGGAACTACAAGGTGCTGCGCAAGAACCACCCCTGGGAGATGGTGTCCGACTTCCCGCGCAGCTCGCCTTACTGGTATCCGCCGAGCTGGGTGCAGTACACGCTGTGGTTCCGCGACGACGGCTATGCCATCCACGACGCGCCGTGGCGCTCGACGTACGGGCCGGGCACCGAGCAGGCGGGGTCGCACGGCTGCGTCAACGTGCCGATGCCGATCATGGAGTCGATCTACAACTGGGCCGACGTCGGCACCCGGGTGATCGTCCACTGAGCACCTGCGGCTGACCTGCGCGGCGGGCATTCCGCGAGGTCTTCGACTGCGTGGTCCGGTGCGCTATCCTCCGCGCCGATGAACCTCTTCACCGGCATGACCGAGCGCCAGATCTGGTCGGCGGTGCTGATGATCGGCCTGTTCACGCTGTACGCGCTGTGCGTGGCCGCCTCGCTCGCCGCCTTCTACATCTCCAGCCGGCCGACGCGCGGCGGCCGGGTGCGCACCGGTGCGCTGCTGCACATCGTCGCCATGCTGCTGTTCATGGTGTCGGTGATCAGCACGGTGTGGGCGGCGCCGGCGGAGAAGGCGTTCGTCGACACCAACGGCACCATGTTCTCGGGTGACCGCTTCGTCAAGGTGGTCGTCGGGGTGGTGTTCATGGTGCTGGGCCTGGTCACCATGGCCATCGGCGGCGCGGTGACCGGCATGCAGAAGCGCGAGGCGGCGCGGCAGAGCCTGGTCTCGGGCTGACGCCTACGACCCCGGCTCGCGCTCGCTGAAGCTGAGGATCGTCGCCGGGTTGAGCAGCGCGAAGGAGCGCTGCAGCGCGTGGGTCTCGGCGTTGAGCGCGGCCACCCAGAGCGCCGAGACGTTGGTCACCGGGATGAAGTCGGTGCGGTAGCGCTCCAGCTGGTCGCGCAGGGTGTGCCGCGGCTCGAGGTGCACGTCGGCGACCATCGAGAAGGCCAGGGTGTGGATGGCCGCCGGCTGGGGCATCTTCTCGCGCCACATCGCGCGGTTGCCGACCACGTCGCCGACCTGCTCCTTGGGGCAGACCAGGATCACCGACTGCTTGGCGATGGTGGTCCTTGGCTCCCGCTTGCTGAGCACCGGGTAGTTGACGCTGAGCGGCTCGGCCACGGCGTTGCGCAGCTCGACGAAGTCGCCGACGCGGTTGACCACGTCGGTGAGCCGGTGGGGTGGGACCACCTCGATCTCGCCGGTGACCCGCATGAACGACGCGTACACCTCGACCGGGCGCCAGTAGGTCATCGGGCCAGCAGGCTAGCAGCCGGGCTGGAGGGGTCGCCCGGCGCGCGGGCGCCCGGCGCCGGGCGTCGGGCGGCCACGCCCGGCGCGCAAGGGCTGTCGCCCGGCCGCCCCGTGAAGACGCCGCGCGGCCGGCAAGGGGCTGCCGCCCGGGCACCCCTGGGCTATGGGGCCTTCGCCCCAACGCCGCTCCCCCTCACGCCTGCGCCCCCCGTTCCTCTATCCTGTGCGCCGTCCGCAGACCGACTCCCGGAGAAGACACGGTGGAGCGCTTCATCCTCGCCCTGCGATCCGACTTCGGATGCCTCGCCATCGCCGTCGCCTTCATCGTGATCATGGTCTCGACGATCGTCTTCGCGGACATCATCACGCCGCCGGCGTCCAACCCCTTCGTCTAGGAAACCGCCCCAGCCGCATGGGTACAATGCCCCAATCTCGCAGCGCCCGCCCGGCTCCCGCCGGAGCCCCTGAGGTCAGCCCATGGCGGTGAACCCGTACGACACCGAGCGGGGACGGCTGCACTTCCTCGCCGATGTCACGCGGCGCCAGTTCCTGCTGATCATGGGCTGGCTGGGCGCGCTCGCCGCCACCGTCTTCGGCACCGCCAAGATCCTCCAGTTCATGTTCCCCGGCGCCACCGGGGAGGAGCCGCTGGCCTTCAAGGTCAACGTCGACCCGGCCTCGATCACCGTCGGCAATCCCCTGCAGATCACCGCCAAGCGCGTCTCCATCGTCCGCGACGACGCCGGCTTCTACGCCGTCTACCTGATCTGCACCCACCTCGGCTGCACGCCGAACTACACCACCTCGGTCACCCAGGGCACCGGCGTGCCCGACGAGGTGGCCAAGTCGCATGGCGAGCGCAAGGCGTCCGAGTCGCAGCCCAACGGCTGGGCCTGCCCCTGCCACGGCTCGCGCTACTTCATCGACTCGACCAACTTCTACGGCCCGGCGCCCCGTCCCATGGACTGGGTCGACGTGCAGTTCGCCCCCGACGGCACCCTGGTCGTCGACCGTGGCAAGCTGGTGGCCCAGCGCAGCGCGGGCGACACCACCAAGGTGCTGTGGCGGCTCGACCCCAACACCAAGAAGGACAACGGCAAGACCGTGGGGGTCTAGCCGCAGCGTGGAGATGAGGGAACCCGACGTGCAGAGGTCGTGCGAGGGGGCAACGCTGTCATTCGGCCGCACTCCAGCGGCGAATGATGGCGTGGGGGTGCTCCCCCGAGGACGCGCGTCAGCGCGTGGAGAGACAAGATGAACGCAGCCGGCAGCGCGAACCCGCTGGTGAAGTTCCTGAGCCAGGTGTGGGGCTCGATCTTCCGCCACGGCCTGCCCACCACCGACAAGGTCGCCGCGCGCACCGCGCTGACCAACTTCTTCCTGCACATCCATCCGGTGCGGGTGAAGAAGTCGGCGATCCGGGTCAGCTACACGCTCTGCCTCGGCGGCCTCAGCTTCTTCCTCTTCATCCTGCTGACCATCAGCGGCCTGTTCCTGATGTTCTATTACATCCCCTCGGTGGACCAGGCCTACCAGAACATCAAGGACCTGGAGTTCGTCGCCACCTTCGGCTTGGTGATCCGCAACCTGCACCGCTGGGCGGCGCACGGCATGGTGATCACCGTCTGGCTGCACATGGCGCGCGTCTTCTACCAGGGCGCCTACAAGCCGCCGCGGGAGTTCAACTGGGCGATCGGCACGCTGCTGCTGCTGACCACCCTGCTGCTCTCGTTCTCCGGCTACCTGCTGCCGTGGGACCAGCTGGCGGTGTGGGCGATCACGGTCGGCACCAACATGGCCAAGTACGCGCCCATCGCCGGGCCGTACACGCGCTACATCATGCTGGGAGGTCGGACGGTGGGACAGGGAGCGCTGATCCGCTTCTACGTCTTACACGTCGTCGCCTTACCCCTCATCGGCTTCATATTGATGGTCGTCCACTTCTGGCGCGTCCGCAAGGACGGCTTCACCGGAGGGCTGTGACGTGGCGAGAGTCTCGCGCCAGCGCGCGGCAGGGGCGACGCTGTGACCACCGTCATCGGCCCGGGTGCCGGCTCCGGTGACGGCGCCGGGCGGGTGAACGCGGGCGCCGCGGTCTCGGTCGGTCCCCGCCGCCGCGTCACCGGCCCCGAGCTGGCCGCGCCGCCGCTGGTCGTCCGCCGCCGCGAGGAGGAGGAGACCGTCGTCACCTTCCCGGCGCTGGTGTGGAAGGAGTTCCTCGCCGGCCTGGCGATGTTCTGCTTCCTCTTCCTGGTGTCGATCTGGGTCAACGCCCCGCTGCTGCAGAAGGCCAACACCGCCATCACCCCCAACCCGGCCAAGGCGCCCTGGTACTTCCTCGGCCTGCAGGAGCTGCTGGAGCGCTTCCCGCCGGTCATGGCCGGCGTCGCCTTCCCGACCTTCGTCATCGTCGGCATGATCCTGACGCCGTACATCGACAAGAACCCCAGCCGCCGCCCCCAGGATCGCCGGGTGGCCATCGCCATCTTCACCGGCTACGTGATGCTGGCGGTCGCCTTCGTGGTGATCGGCGTGTTCTTCCGCAGCCTGGCCTTCAACTGGGACTGGCTCAAGCTGCTCGGCCATCCCGGAGTCCACCCCGAGGTATGACCAAGCTCTTCCTGGCGCTGTCCGCCTTCCTGCTGCTGCTCATCGGCGTGGCCGCGGCCAAGGACGCCCACGACCGCGACTACCTGGCCATCCAGAACCAGTACATCAAGGACTACCCGTCGTCGGCGAAGCTGATCGACGTCAAGACGCAGCAGCTCTTCCCCGCGTTCTCGCAGGCCAAGCTGGGCGACACCTTCCGCGTCGAGCGCTGCATCTCCTGCCACGTCCCCGACATCGCCACCATCGGTCCCCAGGAGGCGGCCAAGCGCCTGTCGCAGGACTTCTTCAAGTACGAGCCCAACGCCAAGCAGATCGCCGCCACCAACCACCTCACCGGGGTGCACCCGACGGTGGTCACCCAGCAGTACTACGACACCTACGGGCAGAGCGCGGTGGCCACCAAGGACGGCTTCCACCCGTACATCGCGTCGGCGCCGAGCAGCAGCCAGAGCAGCGCCAGCGCCGCCGGGGGCGCGCAGAACTCCACCACCTCGCAGGCCAACAACGGCATCACCGGGTTCCTGCCCTCCTTCCTCAACCCGGCGACCAGCAACGGGCAGGCGCTGGGCATCGACCAGGTGGGCTGCATCGTCTGCCACAACGGCAGCCGTCTCGAGCTCGACCAGCAGCACGCCCACCTCAACCTGATCATCAACCCCGAGTACGCCTGGACCGAGGGCGCGTCGCTCTACTACCAGTACTGCGCCAGCTGCCACGGCAACCTCGGCGAGGGCAAGATCGGTCCGCCGCTCAACAACCAGGACCGCCTCGGCTTCTTCAACGAGGACTACTACTACCGCTGCATCGAGTACGGCTTCACCGACTTCGAGCACTACGGCAGCGTGATGCCGGCCTGGGGCTCGGTGGCGTCGGACTTCACCTACGACCCCTCGCGCGACAAGCAGAAGCCGCCGACGACGCGCACGCTGAGCGAGGACCAGATCAACCTCCTGGTGCAATTCATCCGGCACTGGGAGAACTACCAGACACTCCCGTGATCGGAGGAGCGTGAGCGATGCGACGTGGCACCTTCGTGCGTGACCTCTTCGGCACGCTGCTCGTCTTCGTCATCCTGCTGCTGATCACCGTGGGCTTCATCCTCGGCGAGAAGGCGCTGGAAGCCTTCAAGTCGCACTGAGCGGAGACTTCGCGTGACCCTCGCAGCCATCACCCATCTGCTCGCCGACCTCGACCCCGGTGACGCGGGGTGGGGCGACGTGCTCTTCGTCTCCATCTGGGCCCTCGGCTCGCTGACGCTCGCCGCCTACTACTGCTACCGGGCCTTCCTGGCACGGTAACGCCCCATGGTCCAGCACGCGGTGAGTGAGCCCGCGGTGCCCGCCCACACGCCGGACGGCGAGGGCGCGGTCGCGGGTCCGCGGCGCCGCCGCAACCCCCAGCTGGCGGCGATGCTCTCCGTCGTTCCCGGGCTCGGCCAGGTCTACAACCTGCAGCTGCGCAAGGCGCTCTTCTTCTTCCTGGCCACGCTGCTCAGCATCGGACCCTCGGTGCTGCTGATCACCGGCGGCGAACGTTTTGGCCATGACCTGCTGGAACGCAAGGCCTTCGGGCTCTTCCTGCTGGTCGCCTTCGGCTCGATCATCGCCTTCCTGGTGCTGTTCCTGCTCGGCCTCACCTTCTGGGCCAGCGCCATCGTCGACGCGCGGCGGTCGGCCCGCGAGCTCTCCGAGGGCCGCCCGCCGACGCAGCGGTGGTGGCTGCTGAAGCTGTGAGCCGGGGCGGGCTGCACGGGCTGCATGTCGCGGCGGAGGCGGCACAGCGTCTGCGCCCGCCCAGCAGCGCCGGGCTGAGCTGGCCGCGACGGGGCCAGCGCAGCCGGGAGCTGAGCGCCGAGGAGCGCGCCCGCCTGGTCCACCACGAACGGCTGATGGGCTCGGCGCACATCGTCGCCGTGGCCATCGCGGTGGTGGCGACCATGGTGCACATCGACTTCGCCTCGCCGCCGGCGAGCGGCTGGTTCGTCGCCCTGATCGCCGTCACCCTGGCCTTCGCCGCGGTCTACCACTACCTGCTGCCGCCGCTGTGGTGCTCGCACACCAAGGTCGTGCTCGGCCTGGTCATCGACGCGGCGCTGGTCACCGCGGTGGTGCACCTGACCGGCTACCACATGAGCCTGCTGGTCTTCCTCTACTACCTCATCGTCATCGCCGCCTCGCTGACCCTGGAGACGCGGACGATGTACGCCATCTGCGCGGTCATCTGCCTGTTCTTCGTGGCCATCCTGCCCTTCGACCCGCTGGTGGTGCACGCCTTCCACGCGCACATCGGCCACGTCGTGCTCTTCCTGATGTCGGTGTGGCTGGTGGGACTGGCCAGCGGCGCCGCCGCGTCGCACATCCAGGCCGCCGAGCGGCGCCTGCTCGACGCGCTCCACCTGCAGCGCGAGGTCGCCGCCACCAACGCGCGCCTCTCCGGCGATCTCGCCGCGCAGCTGGAGGCGACCCGCGCCCTGGCCAATTCGCTGGAGCGGCAGCGCGAGGAGACCCGCCGCCTCGCCGACATGGTGATCCGCGCCCAGGAGGAGGAGCGCGGCCGGGTCGCCCGCGAGCTGCACGACGAGGCCAACCAGCTGGTCGCCGCGCTGATGACCACGGTCGACACCGCCGAGGCGCTCAGCGTCGACGCCGGCAGCCCGGCGCTGCGCGACACCCTGGCCCGGCTGCGCCGCCTCGCCGCCGCCGCGCTCAGCGACCTGCAGCGCATCGCCACCGAGCTGCGCCCGCCGGCGCTCGACGAGTTCGGCCTGCTGCCGGCGCTGACCCGCCACGTCCGCGACCGCACCGAGGGCACCACGCTGGCCGCCGACGTGCAGATCGAGGGGCGCCGCCGCCGCCTCCCCGCCGCCGTCGACCTCGCCCTCTACCGCATCGCCCAGGAGGCGCTGGCCAACGTGCAGAAGCACGCCCAGGCGCGCTGCGTCCACGTCCGGCTGCGCTTCCTGCCCGGCGCCGTGCGCCTCGACATCAGCGACGACGGGCTGGGCTTCGACCCCGACGCGGGCCCCGACGAGCGGGAGCGCGAGCGCGGCCGCGGCGGCCTGGGCATCGCCGGCATGCGCGAGCGGGCCAGCATCGTCGGCGGCACGGTGGAAGTGTCGTCGCAGCCGGGCGGGGGAACGCGGGTCAGCGCGCGCATCCCGCTGGAGCGCGACGCGGCCGAGCTGGCCGGGATGACGGCGTCGTGAGCGCCCAGCCGAAGCGGCAGGGTGAGCCGGGGCCGCCGCCGTCGCCGAGCCGACCCATCCGGGTCCTCCTTGCCGACGACCACGCCCTTTTCCGCGAGGGCGTGCGCTCCCTGCTGGCCACCCAGCCCGACATCGAGGTGGTCGGCGAGGTCGAGGACGGCCGCGCCGCGGTGCAGCAGGCGCTGGCGCTCAAGCCGGACGTGGTGCTGATGGACATCACCATGCCGCACCTCGACGGTATCGAGGCCACCCGCCAGATCGCCCAGCGCGACCCCGCCGTGCGCGTGCTGGTGCTGACCATGCACGACAACGAGGAGGTCTTCCTGCGCGCCCTCGGCGCCGGCGCGTCGGGCTACGTGCTCAAGCGCAGCGGCGGCCTGGAGCTGATGGGCGCCATCCGCTCCACCTTCGAGGGCAACTCCTACCTCTCGCCCTACCTGGCCAAGGCGCTGATGAGCGAATACCAGAAGCGGGTCGACCGCGGCGAGCCCGGCGAGCCGCCGCCCGGCAAGCGCCTCAGCGCCCGCGAGCAGGAGATCCTCAAGCTGATCGCCGAGGGCCACTCCAGCCGGGAGATCGCCGAGATGCTCGACCTGACGGTCAAGACGGTGCACAACCACCGCACCCGCCTGATGACCAAGCTCGACATCCACCGCAACGCCGACCTGGTGCGCTACGCCATCCGCCTCGGCATGGTGGAGATCGGCTGAGGGCTGTGCAGGCCCCTCCGTCGAGGCGACCACCTGCCCTGGTATCTTCCTGCGCGCCATGAGGCTTCCCCTTCCCCGTCCGCGCCGCCAATCCGAGGAGCGCGCCGCCGAGAACGGCCGGGTCATCCCCGACCCCGGCAAGGTCCCCACCGCGCGCGGCACCTGGGAGGAGGCGGCGCTGACCAACGTCGACATCACCGAGGTGGTCAAGCGCCAGATCCGCACCGTCACCCGGCCCTGGCAGAAGTAGCCGCGATGGCCTTGACGACGCACCGCCGACCCCGTCCCGGCATGGGCTGTTCGCCCCACGCCGCGGCGGCTCCAGCCGCCCCCGCCGAACTCGGGAATTGGGCCGTTCTGACCAACACGGCGTCGTTTGACGCCGGCCAGCACCGAGTGCCATGATTCCGGCGGCCCGGCTAGCACCGCAGGAGGGGCGGCCCTGCACGGGTCGTGCTCGACTGCTCCCGACGTCCACCATCGAGGCGGCCCGGGGTCGGGCACCGCGTGGGTTGACACCGAGGGACCACATGGGGGTTTCGCAGCGGTGACAGTCGTGGCCAGCAGCATCAGCGCATTCGTCGACATGTCGCCGCTGCATCCCGCAGGGCCTGTCAGCGACCACATCAACAATGTCTTCTGGCCGCTGTTCTGGGTGTCGGTGGTGATCACTGCGGCGGTGTCGCTGACGATCCTGTACAGCGCGGTGCGCTTCCGCCGCAAGCACGACGACGAGGAGCCGCTGCAGACCCACGGCAACAACAAGCTGGAGCTGGGCTGGACGGTCGTCCCCTTCCTCATCCTCATCTCGCTGTTCGTGCTCACCGCGGCCAACATGCGGGTCATCGCCAGCACCCCTGACGGCGCCATGAACGTCAAGGTCGAGGGCCAGCAGTTCGCCTGGGTGTTCGACTACGGCGTCAAGAAGGCCAACGGCAAGGAGCTCACCACCGTCAAGGACTTCTACGTCCCGGTGGGCAAGCCGATCGCCCTCGAGGTCACCTCGAAGGACGTCAACCACTCGCTCTTCATGCCCAACATCGACGGGCAGATCAACGCCATCCCCGGCCAGACGAACCACATCTGGTTCCAGATCGACCGGGCCGGCGACTACACCGGACAGTGCACCGAGCTGTGCGGTACCGGCCACTGGGTCATGGACCTGACCGTCCACGCCATGTCGCAGAGCGACTTCGACGCGTGGGAGGCCAAGCAGACAGGCGGCAGCAGTGCGAGCGCCGATGCCAGCGGCGCGGGAGGTCAGTGATGGCGGTCATGGAGGCGCCGCTGCCGCAGGCGCGGTACGCAACCAGGTTCGACAAGAACAAGGGCATCCTGTCCTGGCTCACCACCGTCGATCACAAGAAGATCGGCATCATGTACCTGTACACGACGTTCTTCTTCTTCGTCGTGGGCGGGATCATGGCGCTGCTGGTCCGGGTTCAGCTGGCTGAGCCCAAGAACCACTTCCTCAGCGAGGCGCAGTACAACCAGATCTTCACCATGCACGGGACGACGATGATCTTCCTCTGGGTCATCCCCGTCCTGGCAGGCTTCGGCAACTACGTGGTGCCGTTGATGATCGGCGCGCGGGACATGGCCTTCCCGCGCATCAACGCGCTGAGCTACTGGCTGATCCCGCTGGGCGGCCTGGTGATGTACAGCGGCTTCCTCTTCGGCGGCACCGGCGACGCCGGCTGGACCGGTTACGTGCCGCTCACCGAGAAGGCGTACAGCCCGCAGGTGGGCCAGGACCTCTGGATCCTCGGCCTGCACATCCTCGGCATCTCCTCGATGCTCGGCGGCATCAACTTCCTGGCCACCATCCACAACATGCGCACCAAGGGCATGACCTGGTTCCGGCTGCCACTGTTCGTGTGGTCGATCGAGGTCACCGCCGCGCTGGTGGTGCTGGCCTCGCCGTTCCTCGCCGGTGCGCTGCTGATGGTGCTGCTCGACCGCCAGGCCGGGGCCGCCTTCTTCGTCGTCGGCGGTGGCGGCCACGCGCTGCTCTACCAGCTGATGTTCTGGTTCTACTCGCACCCGGCGGTGTACATCATGATCCTGCCCGCCTTCGGCATCGTCAGCGAGGTCATCCCCGTGTTCGCGCGCAAGCCGATCTTCGGCTACCGCGCCATGGCCTACTCGATGGCGGTCATCGCGGTGCTCGGCTTCATCGTCTTCGTCCACCACATGTTCGTCACCGGGCTGCCGCTGCCGGTGCAGACCTTCTTCTCGGCGACCTCGATGATCATCGGCGTGCCGACCGGGGTGAAGATCCTCAACTGGACGGCCACCTTATGGGGCGGCTCGTTACGCTACGACACGCCCATGCTCTTCGCCGTGGGCTTCCTGCTGATGTTCCTCATCGGCGGTGTCGACGGCGTCTACGTCGGCTCCCTGGCGGTGGACTACGCCCTGCACGGCACCTACTGGGTGGTCTCGCACATCCACTACGTGCTCTTCGGCGGCAGCGTCATGGGCATCTTCGCCGGCGTCTACTACTGGTTCCCCAAGATGAGCGGGCGGTTCCTCAACGAGCGACTCGGCAAGCTGCACTTCTGGCTGATGCTGATCGGCCTCAACCTCGCCTTCATGCCGATGCACATCCTCGGCATGCTGGGCATGCCGCGCCGCATCGCCTCCTACGACTACAACCGCGGCTGGGGTGACCTCAACTCGCTGAGCACCTTCGGCGCCTTCATCATCGCCATCAGTGTGGCCGTCTTCTTCATCAACTTCTTCGTCTCGCTGCGCAGCCCCAAGAACGCGCCCGACGATCCCTGGGAGGCCAACACCCTGGAGTGGGCGACCAGCTCGCCGCCTCCGCAGCACAACTTCGACGTCGTGCCCGAGGTGCGCAGCGGCCGGCCGGTGCGCGACCTGCGCCGGGCCGCGAGGCCTGCCGCGGTATGAGCCAGGGGCTGGGAGCCCCCATCGGGACCCCATCGCGCAGGTTTCGCTTAACCGCCATCGCCGCGGTGGTGTCCACCTACCTGCTGGTCGTCGCCGGCGGCGTGGTGCGGGTCACCGGCAGCGGCCTGGGCTGCGGCGTCAAGGGCCAGGACTGGCCCTTCTGCCACGGCGGCCTGGTCCCGCCCGCCGACACCGCGACGCTGATCGAGTTCTCCCACCGCTCGCTGGCGACGATCTCCACCGTCCTCGTCGGCGTCATCGCGGTGTGGGCCTGGGCGAAATACCGCCACCTGCCCCGCGTGGTGCGCGCGGTGAGCGCGGTGGTGCTGCTGCTGATCGTGCAGATCCTGCTCGGCGCCATCACCGTGGAGCTGCGCCTGCCGGGCGGCATCGTGCTGGTGCACCTCGCCAACGCGCTGCTGCTGCTCGGCGTGCTGATCTCCGCGGTGGTGGCGTGCTATGCGCCGGCGCCCGGCGTCCGCGTCGACCTCACCGACAAGCAGCGCCGCGCCGTCAAGCAGATGGCCTTCGCCGCCGGCGCCACCTACCTGCTGGTGCTGAGCGGCGGCCTGGTCGTCGCCACCGGCGCCGGCTACGCCTGCGCCGGGTGGCCGCTCTGCGGCAACGGCTTCCAGCTCGACTCTTCGCATCTCGCCACACTCAACCTGTTCCATCGCGGCGTCGCCGGTGTGGTGGCGCTGTTCCTGGGCTGGAGCGTGGCCCGGGTGATGGTGGCCTTCAAGGGCACGCGCTCCATCCGCCTGGCGGCGATGGCGGTCAACTTCGCCCTGCTGCTGCAGATCGCCGCCGGCGCGGTGCTCGTCGAGCTGCGCCTCCCTCCCGCCACTCGCGGCGTGCACGAGGCGCTGGCCTCGCTGGTGTGGGCCACCGCCGCACTGCTGGCGCTGATGGTCCGCCCCGGCGCTCTGCGGCTCGGGCCGCGTGAGCCGCGCCACGACTCCGGGGGCGACGAGCGCGCGCGGTCGCTGGGCCGTCCGGAGGCGGCGGTCTCGTGAGCGTCGCCGTCGAGATCAAGGCGGTCCGCCAGCCGCGCGCCGTGCGGGCGGTGATCGCCGACTACGTCGCCCTGACCAAGCCGCGGATCATCGTGCTGCTCGAGGTCACCGCCCTGTGCGCCATGCTGATGGCGGCGCACGGCTGGCCCGGCCTCGGCCTGGTGCTGGTCACCATGGCCGGCGGTGCGCTCGCCGCGGGCGGCGCCAACACCATCAACATGTGGTTCGACCGCGACATCGACCAGGAGATGCGCCGCACCTGCTCGCGCCCCATCCCCAGCGGTCGCATCGACGCGCAGCACGCGCTGATCTTCGGCATCGCCCTGGAGGTGGCCAGCTTCGCCCTGCTGGCCACGTTCGCCAACCTGCTCGCCGCCACCCTGGCGCTCAGCGCGCTGCTCTTCTACGTGCTCGTCTACACCATGTGGCTGAAGCGCACGTCGATGCAGAACATCGTCATCGGCGGCGCCGCGGGGGCGATGCCGCCGCTGGTCGGCTGGGCGGCGGTGAGCGGGCGGCTCAGCGTCACCGCGCTCTTCCTCTTCGCCATCATCTTCTACTGGACGCCGCCGCACTTCTGGGCCCTGGCGCTGCTCATCCGCCGCGACTACGAGGCGGCCCATGTGCCCATGCTGCCGGTGGTCAAGGGCGATCGCGAGACGCGCACCCAGATCGCCCTCTACACCGTGGTGATGGTGGCGGTCACCCTGCTTCCAGTGTTCACCCGCTCGCTGGGCTGGCTCTACCTGGCCGGCGCGCTGGTCCTCGACGGCATCTTCCTGGCCTACGCGCTGCGCACCTACCGCGACTCCAGCGCACGCTCGGCGGGCCGTCTGTTCCACTATTCCCTGCTCTACCTGGCACTTCTCTTCGCGGTGGCGGCGCTCGACAGCGTCGTCCTCGCGTCGTAACTCGAGTCACCGAGGAGGTACACAGAGCCGATGGACAAGCAACTGGCGCGCAAGAACATGCGACTCGGCATCGTGCTCTTCATCGTGCTGCTGCTGATGCTGGGCATCACCTTCCTCTGGGCGACCATCTACAACCACACCATCTCGTAAGTCGGAGACGTTCGATGGCCAACGACGACCACACGACGGACGTCGCGTCCGGCTCCACCGCGGCGCAGGAGCATCCCCACGACGCGCACATCCACCTGCCGCCGAACAGCTGGTCACCGATCAACGTCGCCCTCTCGCTGACCATGTGCTTCGTCGGCACCCTGTCGGCGACCTGGGTGTGGGTGGTCGGGCTGGTCTGGCTGATCGGCAGCCTCTACGCCTGGTTCCGCGGGGCGCGCAACGAGTACCGGGAGCTGCCCGAGTCGCTCGGGGAACACTGAGCACGATCGGCGGGCATCTCGCCCCCTCGGGCTAATCTGGCGCCGCCATGGAACAGGGCCATCTGAGCTTCACCGACTGGTCCTGGGACCCGACCGTCCTGCTCGGCCTGGTCGCGCTCTCCGTCGCCTACGCCCTCGCCTGGCGCCGCGGCCTGATCCGCGCCGACGACGACACCACCCCCTGGTTCAGGCGCGCCGCCTGGCGCCCCTGGCTCTTCGGCCTGGGCATCCTGAGCGGCTTCGTCGCCCTGCAGTCGCCCATCGACACCGGCGGCGACGAGTACCTGCTCTCGCTGCACATGGTGCAGCACCTCATCCTGATGATGATCTCGCCGCCGCTGGTGCTGCTCGGCATCGCCGGGATGCGCCCGCTGCCGCCGCAGCTGGCGCCGCGCTGGCGCGCCCTGTGGACCCTGGTCACCCGCCCCTGGCCGGCGACGCTGATCTTCAACGCGGTGCTGCTGATCTGGCACATCCCCTCCTGGTACGACGCCACCCTGACCACCGAGTGGATCCACATCGTCGAGCACCTCACCTTCATCGCCGTCGGCGTCGTCTTCTGGTGGCCGATCGTCGACCCGCTGCGCGGTGAGCGCACCAAGCCGGTGAGCCCCTTCCTCAAGATGGCCATGCTCGGGATCGCCGGCGTGCCGCCGACCGTGCTCGGCTTCCTCTTCTGCCTGATCGGCACGCCCGCCTACGAGTTCTACGCGCGCGCCCCGCGGCTGTGGAGCCTGTCGGCGGTGCAGGACCAGCAGATCGCCGGCGTGATCATGTTCGGGCTGGGCAACATCGTCTACTTCGTGGCCATCTCCATCGTCTTCCTGCGCCTCTTCGCCAACCCCGCCGACGACGAGGCCGAGGCCGAGCTGGAGAGGCCGGCGGCGCCGGTCGCCTAGCTGCAAAGAACGTTAAAGGCCCCGTCCGCTGCGCTCCGGGCGGTCCTAGAATTCGCGCCGTCGCCAGCGGGCTGCCGACCAGCCCGGTAGTTGCCATGCCTGGGAGGGCGCCGATGTCCTGGTTTCATCTCTGGCTGTTCCTGCACGTCACGGCAGCCATCGTCGCCTTCGGGCCGACCTTCGTCTTCCCGCTGATCGGGGCGGTGTCGAAGCGCCACCCGATGCACGCCGGCTTCGGCCTGCTGCTCAGTGAGGTGATCGAGATGCGCCTGGTCATCCCCTTCGCGCTGAGCATGCCGGTCAGCGGCCTCGGCCTCGCCTTCACCCTGGGCATCGAGTGGAACCACAACCCCTGGCTGATCGCCGGCGTGGCCATCTACGCCGTGGCCATGTACATCGCCATCGTCCTGCAGGCGCCGATCGTGCGCCGGCTGGTGCAGATGACCATGCACGGGCCGGCCGCCACCGCGCCGATGCCCGCCGGCCCTGGCGCTGCCGCCGCCGGCCCGCCCCCGGAGATGGCCCGCATGCTCAAGCGGATGCGGATCCAGGGGATGATCCTCACCGGGATGCTGATCAGCATCATCGTGCTGATGACCTGGAAGCCGGGCGGCAACATCTAGGCAGGGCCGGCGCGGCCCGCCTCCCTGTACCCTGAGCGCCCATGAACAGGGCTGCCCTCATCGGCTGGATCCTCACCGCGGCGTTCGTGGTCGCCGCCCTCGTCGCTGCCATCGCGCAGCCGACCCACTGGAAGCGCACGCTGCTCGTCGCCGTCGTCCTCGCGGTGATCAGCGCGGTCTATGCGGCCACCCGCCGGGGCACCGCCACCCGGTCCTGACCCCGGACCGCGCCGCACCGCGCCGCGCCACGCCGCGTGCACGATCAGCCGGCGCTCAGTCGAGCTCCCAGCGGAACAGGCGCACGGCGAGCACGCCGCTGATCGCCAGCCAGACGAGCATCCCGGCGATGTCGCCGCGGATGTCGAGCAGGCCGAAGCCGTCGTAGGAGACGTGGCGCAGGGCGTCGACCAGGTAGGTCAGCGGCAGCAGGTCGGTGATGCCGTGCAGCCATCCCGGCATGCCGCCGCGCGAGAAGAAGACGCCGCTGAGCACGATCATCGGCAGCCCGATGAGGTTGGCGATCGGCGCTGCCGACTCCACGCTGCCCGTCGATCCGCTGATGGCGAACCCCAGCGCCAGGAACACCGCCGCGCCGAGCACGGCGACGAGCAGCAGCCAGCCGACGTTGCCGTAGATGTGGATGCGGAAGACGAGCAGCGCGATCAGCACCAGGATCAGCGTCTGCGCCGCCGCCAGGATCAGCCGGGTGCCGACCTGGGCGGCGAGGAAGTCGGTGGCGCGCAGCGGCGTCGCTTTGAGCCGGCGCAGGATGCCGCGCTGGCGCAGGTGGACGAAGGTGTAGAGCACGGTGAAGAGCCCGGTCTGCATCACCGACAGCGCGATGATGCCGGGGATCAGGAAGTCGGTGTAGCCTTGGTTGCGCGCGTTGTTGACAGTGGTGGCCGCAACGCTGACGGTGCGCTGCGGCGCGCCGTGGGTGCGCGCCTGGGCGTCGACGGCGTTGCCGACGACCAGCTGGGCCGACTCCGCCTCCTTGGAGCGGGCGCCGTTGAGCTCCAGGGTGAGGTGGCCGCCGGCGCCGTCGTAGTCGGGCTGGATCACCAGCACCGCGTCGCGGTCGCCGGAGTGCAGCGAGGACTCCTCGTCGGCGAGCAGGCCGGCGTGCACCGACACCAGGTCGCTGCGCTGCAGCGCATTGACCAGGGCGGCGCTGGTGGCGGTGTTGGCGTTGTCGACGACGCCGAGCTGCGCGGTGGTGCCGCCGCCGAGGTTGAGGAGGGCAAAGACGGCGAGGATGACCACGGGAAGCAGGAGCGTCCAGAAGATGCTGTGCTTGTTGCGGTAGAACATCCGCAGCGAGGCCACCAGCAGGGCTCGGCGCGGGCTGGCCGGGCGGCGGCGCGGCCCCGCGGGGCGGCCGCTGCCGGTGCCACCGCGCCGCTGCGCGGGCTCGACGGTGGGAACGCTCATCGCCGCGCTCTCCGCCCGCGGCCGCGGCGCGAACCCGTCGCGTCGCCGTGGGAATCCGCCGCGTGCACGTCGCCGTCGCGCAGCTCGTGCCCGCAGAGGTCGAGGAACACGTCCTCCAGGGTCGCCTCGCGCTCGCTGCGCTGCCGCCGGAAGCCGCGCTGCAGCAGCGCGTCGACCAGTGCCGCCGGCCGGTCGAGGGCGACAATGCGGCCGCCGTCCATGATGGCGACGCGGTCGCAGAGCAGCTCCGCCTCCTCCATGGAGTGGGTGGTCAGCACGATGGTGGTGCCCTCGTCGCGGAAGGAGCGCACCAGGTCCCACATGTGCCGCCGCGCCTGGGGATCCAGCCCGGTGGTGGGCTCATCGAGGAAAAGGATGCTCGGGTTGTTGACGAGAGCGGCAGCAACTGCGAAGCGCTGCTGCTGGCCGCCGCTCAGCTCGCGCACCTGCGAGCCGGCGCGATCCTCGAGGTCGACGCGGCGCAGCAGGGCGGCGGCGTCGACGCTGACGCCGAAGATGGCGCCGAACAGCTCCAGCAGCTCGGCCAGCGAGAGGTCGTCGAAGAAGCTCGACGCCTGCAGCTGGACGCCGATCAGTCCCTTGACCTCGTCGGGGAAGCGGAGCACGTCGACGCCGGCCACCTCGGCGCTGCCCTCGTCGGCGACGCGCAGGCCCTCGAGGATCTCCACGGTGGTGGTCTTGCCGGCTCCGTTGGGGCCGAGGATGCCGAGCACCTCGCCGGGCTGCACGGTGAAGGAGACGCCGTCCACGGCGACGCGCTCGCCGTAGCGCTTGCGCAGCCCCTCGACGCGGATGACCGGATCGGCGGCCGGGGTATCGAGGTCCAGGGGACGCTCGACGACGGTCATGCCGGCAGCACCCGGCCGCGGTGTGCTACCACACACCGGAACCGGCAGATCGTCCGCACGCCGCCCCGGGCGAGCGCGCTCCTCGCGTGAGCACGTGGCATAGGGTCTTTGACCTAAGATTCCGGGCGAAAACCGTAGACGTTATACCCCATCAGTGGGGCCGCTCCCCCCGCCGCCACGCAGGTGGCGAGGGGCAGTGTCGGGCAGTCAGGAGGTCGAAATCAATGATCACGGCTCGGATCGGCGTCGCGGGCCTGGGCGTGACCGTCGCGCTGCTCTTCTCCGCATGCGGCAACGGACCTCCCCCGGGCACCGGTGGCGGTGGCACGGGTGGTGGTGGCGGCGGCGGTGACGTCGGCAGCAAGTCCACCGGGGCGACGGCCGCAGCCAAGGTCAACGAGACCGACGCGCTCAAGTTCAACCCGAGCAGCACCAGCGTCAAGGTGGGCGACGTGGTCCAGTGGGACAACGGCAGCTCGGTGGCGCACAACGTGACCTTCGACCAGTTCTCCTCGATCACCTCGGACACGATGAACAGCGGTGACACCTACCAGGTGAAGTTCACCAAGGCCGGGACCTACCAGTACCACTGCACCTTCCACCCCGGCATGGACGGAACCATCACCGTCTCGGGGTAGATCGGGGCCGCTCGGCGCACGCGGTGGCGTTCAGCCGCCGCTGCGCCCGCCCAGCCCGCCCAGGTGCACGTCGCCCGCCAGCACCCGCCGCAGCTCGCCATCCGCGGTGCGCACCAGCAGGGCGCCCTCGTCGTTCACGCCTGCCGCTTCCCCCTCCAGCCGGCCGCCCGGCGTCTGCACCACCACCGGTTCGCCCAAGCCGACCGCGCGCTCCCGCCACGCCGCCACCGTCGCGGCCACGCCCCCGTCGATCAGCGCCCGCACCCGGAGCCCCAACGCGCCGACCAGCGCGCTGAGCGCCCGCTCCCAGGGCACCACCTCCCCGGCCAACCGGTGCAGGCTCGCCCCCATCACCCCGGGCGGGAACTCCTCGACCGCCAGGTTCAACCCCACCCCGGCGATCACCCCCGGCCTCCCGCCGGCGCCCGGCTCGACCTCGACGAGGATGCCCGCCAGCTTGCCGCCCCCCGGCGCCAGCGCGTCGTTGGGCCACTTCAGCCCGACGCCCGGCGCCCCCAGGGAGCCGACCGCATCGGCCACGGCCAGCCCGCAGGCCATCGGCACACCCCCGACCACCTCCGCCGGCGGCCGCAGCAGGATCGACATCAGCAGCGCCGTCCCGGCCGGCGCCTCCCAGCGGCGCCCCTGCCGCCCGCGCCCCGCGCTCTGCTCCGCCGCGACGCAGCAGAAGCCCTCGCGCGCCCCCGCCCGGGCGGCCGCCCGCACCACGTCCTGGGTGCTCGGCGTCCGCGCCAGGACCTTCAGCTCGAACCCGGGGAAGGCGCTCCGGCCGGCGATCTCAGGCTTGACGCGCACGTCAACCCCACATAGGATCGGCGGGGTGCATTGGGGTGGTCGCCCCATGTCCACACTCCGCATTGTCCACCACCACGTGAGGTCCCGGATGATCGAGGAGACCCTCCTTGAGATCAGTCAACTCCACGAGCGCTGGCAGGCGGAGAAGGAGCAGCGTTACGCGCGCCGCAACAAGATCCGCTACATCGACCAGATCCTCAACGACTTCGAGC
>CAZCJX010000008.1:0-20300 GCA_964499205.1 uncultured Actinomycetes bacterium
ATGGCGCGCATCTTCTCGATGGGGAAGTCGCTGCGCTCGATGATCTCTTCGCGGATGCCGTTGATCTCGATGGTCTTCATGGGGTGCTCGTGGGGCGCGGGTGGAAACGTGAACTGCGGATGATAGCCTTGTTGCGATGCCGCTCTATGAGTACCGCTGCAACACCTGTTCGTCCACCTTCGAGCTGCTCCGCTCCATGGCCGACCGCGCCGTGCAGGCGATCTGCCCGCGGTGCGAGAGCACGACCACCATGCCGCTGATCAGCCGCGTCGCCGCCGGTCCCTCGATCGCGCCGTGGCGGGAGGCGGCGCCGGCCCCGCGGGGCGCCGGCGGTGGCGGCTGCTGCGGAGGCTCCTGCGGCTGCGGGCACTGACCCGGCCGCCGCAGTCTCAGCCTCCCGCCGGCTCCGACCGCTTGCCCAACGCCCGCCCCAGGGCGTGGTACGTGCCCTCGAAGTAGAGCAGCGGCCGCGCCTGCTCGGCCGCCCAGGCCTCGACCACCATGGCCACGATCACCACGTGGTCGCCGTGCTGCCGGATGTCCTGCACCTCGCAGTCGAACCAGGCGATGGCGCCCTCGATGAGCGGCGCGCCGGTGCGGGCCACCCCGGTCGCGTGCGGCAGGGTCGGCCCGGGCGTGCGCCCCGTGCTGGCCGCCCACTCGCTGACCTCGCGCTGGTCCTCGCCGAGGATGCTGATGCCGATGTGCCCGGCGCGCTGGGCCAGCTCGACCAGCTGCCCGCTGTGGCTGACCGCCAGCAGCACCAGCGGCGGGTCGAGCGACAGGGAGCAGAAGGCGGTGGCGGCGATGGCGTGCACCCGCTCCCCGTCGGCCGCCGCGGCAACGGTGACGCCGGAGGCGAACATCCTCGCCGCGGCGCGGTGCACGTCGGCAGGGACGGGGGCGGGGTGGGCGCGTCGGGCCGCCGGGTCCATTGCCGCCAAGCGTAGCCGGGCCGGTCGGCAGGCCGTCGCGCCGGCTAGACGGTGCGCGTCATCCAGATCTCGTCGACGGCCGGGCCCCGCTCGCTCTGTGTCTATTGCGAGGGTAGGGCTGGCCTTGGAGGCGGTGCGGGCCGTACCTCTACCTTATCGGGGCCCGCGCCCTTCTTGACGACTACTGCGGGGAGCTTCGCGGGCGGAAGCGAGGATGGCGCCTTCGGCTTATCGCCCACGGAGACGCCCCTTCATGCCGGGCCACCCGGCCCGGTCGTCGTCGTCTCCAATGCCCGTTGCACGGCCCTCATCCATGCCGATCAGTGTACCAGGGGCAAATAGACGGCGGAGCCGACTGTCGTCACGACGATGATGAGATAGCCGGTACTCAAGAAGCGACCCTTCCGATCGATCACCTTCGTGTTGGCAGCCACGGCAGCCTGCAACTCAGCAAGCATCTGTACAGATGCCTCGAGTGCCGGCCGATTCCAGAAGGCGCCATAGAAGGCAGCGATATCTGGTCCAACCCTGAACTCGCGGTTCCACAGAGTTCCCATGAAGCACACGGCAGCGGCCAGCAGTCCCACTGCGGTTGCCCACCAATAGCGATCCATGGACGCGCGTGCACTGACGAGAAGCCCTACCGAGGCGGCTGTGGCCGCGAGGAGCCCGAGTGCCTTGCTGTCGTGGCTATCCGAGTTGTTGAGGATCGCTGCGATGTGTGTCTGGGCTTGACTGACGAGCATCGCTGCCGTCTCGCGCGTCTCCTGATCCTGATCGCGCGCGGCGACTGGATCGGCCTGACGTGTATGCCGAAACATCGGCCCGGTCCGCCTCCCTGCGCCCCTTCCTGGGGCGGCGAATTCTACACCGTGCGCGTCATCCAGATCTCGTCGACGTCCTCGCCGCGGAAGTGCACCATGGCGGGGATGCGGCCGACCTCGACGAAGCCGCAGTTGCGGTACACCTGCTGGGCGCGCTCGTTGTTGCCGAAGACGCGCAGAACCAGGCGGCGCACACCGAGGCGCCGCGACTGTGCGCAGAGGTCGCGCACCATGGCCGTGCCGAGCCCGTGGTCGCGGTGCTCGGCCGAGACAGTGACACCCAGCTCGGCGACGTGGCGGCGCCGCCCGGGATAGCGGTGCAGCTCGCCGGATGCGAGCACCACTCCGTCCTGCGTGACGGCGAGGCGCATGACTCCGTCGCCCTGGGCCATCTCGGCGCGCTTCTGGGCGACGAACGCCTCCTCCTGGCGGCGCGTCAGCGGCGCGCCGGACATGTCGATGTAGGTGTCCTCGGCGATCAGCGGGTTGATGAAGGCGAGCAGTGCCGCGGCATCGTCGGGGCGCAGGTCGCGGATCTCTGCGCCGAAGGGGACGTCGGTCATTCGGCGGCGAGGACGGCCTCGCGCACCAGTGCCAGCTCCTCGGCGTCGAGATCGTCGACGTCGGCATCCGCCGCGGCGATGCCGTCGAACAGGTTCATCTGCAGGGTGTGGCGGATGAACACGTGGCGATGCTCGGGATGCGGACCGTGCTCGCGGATGGCGGCGAGGTGCTCGGGCGCGCCGTAGCCCTTGTTGCTGGCCCAGTTGTAGTGCGGCACCTGGTCGTGCCAGCGGGTGAGGATGGCGTCGCGGTGCACCTTGGCGACGATCGACGCCGCGCTCACCGCCGGGATCAGCGAGTCGCCCTTGACCAGGCAGTGCACCTGCTGGGTCGCCTCGATGCGCAGCCGCCCGTCGCAGCAGTATCCGTCAGCTTCGACCATATCCACCAGGCGGCGGAAGATCTCCACGTTGGCCCAGCCGAGCCCGCGGATGTTGATGTCGTGGGCGCTGATCTCCATGATCGCCACCGCCTGGGCGCGCTTGCGGATCAGCGCCGCCATGCGCTCGCGCTGCGGCGCGGTGAGCTGCTTGGAGTCCTTGAGCAGCGGGTGCTTCCAGCCGTGCGGCAGCACCACCGCCGCCGCCACCAGCGGTCCGGCGAAGGCGCCGCGGCCCACCTCGTCCATGCCGCAGAGCCGGAAGCTGGAGGGGTCATCGCAGCCCCAGGTCCGCTTCATGTAGCGGCGCAGGGTGAACGGCGGCGACCCCCGGCGTGGCATGTGGCCCCTTGCTCAGTCCACGAAGTCCAGCCGCCCCACGGCGGGCACCAGCCCGGCGGCGGCGCCGCGGTCGAGCAGCTCCTGGTAGGCGGCCCGGCCCTCGTCGCCGAGGTCGAGGGTGCGCTGGTTGACGTACATGCCGACGAAGCGGTCGGCGGTGGCGCGGGGCAGGTCGCGCGCGTACTGCAGCGCGTGGTCGAGCGCCTCCTCGCGGTGCTCCAGCGCGTAGCGGATGCTGTCGCGCAGGGCGCGCGCCGCGGCCACCTGCACCTCGGGCGGCAGGTCGCGGCGGATGGCGTTGGCGCCCAGCGGCAGGGGCAGCCCGGTCAGCTCGCGCCACCAGGTCCACAGCTCCAGCACGGAGTGGAAGCCGCGCTCCCGATGGGTGAGCTGGCCCTCGTGGATGAGCAGGGCGGCCTCGGCTCGGCCGTCGTCGACGGCGTCCATGCAGCGGTCGAAGGGGACCACCACGGGCTCGAAGTCGGGCACGGCGAGGCGCAGCTCGAGGTAGGCGCTGGTCAGCAGGCCGGGGACGGCGATGCGCCGCCCGCTCAGCTGGTCGGCGTCGATGGGGCCTTTGGCCACCACCATCGGCCCCCAGTCCTCGCCCATCGAGGCGCCCTGGGAGAGCAGCGCGTACCTGTCGGCCACGTAGGCGTAGGCGTGCACGCTGATCGCGGTGCATTCCAGGCGGCCCTCGCGCGCCCAGTCGTTGAGCGTCTGGATGTCGCGCAGGAGGTGCTCGAAGCGGAGGCCGGGCTCGGCGACCTTTCCCGAGGCGAGGCCGTAGAACATGAAGGCGTCGTCGGCGTCGGGGCTGTGGCCGAGGCGGAGCAGGCGGGTCGCGGGGGAGGTGGCCGCCGTCATCGCGGGGCATTGTAGGGCCGCGCTGCGCGCCTCCGGCAGCCGGCCACCCGCGGGCTCACCGGGATTCGGCACTGCTCTGCTACGGTGGCCGCGAAGGAATCACCGCATTCGTACCAGGGATGCCCGACCCCACCAGCCCCGGCGACAACGCCGGCCAGCCGTTCATCACCCGCCGCAGCCTGCTCGGCTTCTCGGCGCTGGCCACCGCGGCGTTCTTCGCCTACGGCCAGCTCTACGAGGCGAGCAATTCGGGCGCGGGGCGGCTCGGCATGGCCGCGGCGGGCGCCTTCGGCATCGCCCTGGTGCTCGGCGTGGTGGCCTGGCTCGGGGGCATTCGCATGGCCGGGCGCAGCGGGTCGCTGCTGTGGCTGTTCATCGTGGCGCTGATGCCGCCCTTCGGGTCGCTGGCGTACTCGCTGTGGGGACCCCCGGTGGGGTCGGGGCCGGGTGCTCCCGGCGCCGGCGCCGGACGGCCGCCGCGGCCACCCGTGTCGCGACGGTGAGCGCCAGGTGACCCGGGTGCTCTGGACCGACGTCGGTCCCCGCGACGGCCTGCAGAACCTGCCCGATCCCGTGCCCGCCGCGGTGAAGGTCCGCCTGGTGCGCGGCCTGCTCGACGCCGGCGCGCCGCGCGTCGAGGCGACGTCGTTCGTATCGCCCAAGTGGGTGCCGCAGCTGGCCGACGCGGCCGAGGTGCTGGCGACGCTTGGTCCCGACGTGCTGCCGCGGCTGCGCGTGCTCATCCCCAACCTGCGCGGGTTGGAGCTGGCCCTGGAGCACGGCGTGGGCAACGTGCTGGTCACCGTCGGTGCCACCGATTCCTTCAACCGGCGCAACGTCAACCGCAGTGTCGCCGAGTCGCTCGACGGCGTGACCGAGATCGTCGCGCTGGCGTCGCGGCATGGCGTGGTGGTCGACTGCGCGCTGTCGGTGTGCTTCGGGTGTCCCTTCGAGGGTGAGGTTCCCGTCGAGCGGGTGGCCGCGCTGGCGGGGGAGCTGGTGTCGCGCGGCGTCGCCGAGGTGGGTGTCGCCGACACCATCGGCGTCGGCGATCCGCGGCAGGTGGAGCGCGTCGTCGGCGCCGTTGCCGAGGTGATGCCGCTGGAGCGCGTCAGCGTGCACTTCCACGACACCCGGGGCATGGGCGTCGCCAACGTGGTCGCGGCGTACCGCTGCGGGGTGACGCGGTTCGAGGGCTCGGTCGGCGGCCTGGGCGGGTGTCCCTTCGCGCCGCGGTCCACGGGCAACGTCGCCAGCGAGGACTCGCTGCAGGCATTGGCGCGGCTGGGCGCTGACGTTGCGGTCGATCTCGACGCATACTGCGCGGTGGCGCAGCGGTTGGGGGAGGACCTGGGCATGCAGCTTCCCGGCAAATTGCATCGCGCCGGGGTGTGGCACCCCGAGCGCATACAGACCGACGTGCACAGCGAGATGATTTCGTGACCGACACCGCACCCCGCGAGGATCGCGCCCCCGCCGTGCCGCACGGCGCGCACAGCGCCGAGGACGTCGCCGCCCGGCTGGGACGGGCACGCGCCGGCGGCTGGGCGCGCGCGGGCGAGAAGCTCGCCGCGCAGGGCAAATTGCCGGTGCGCGAGCGCATCCGCCTGCTCTTCGACAGCGAGACCGACTTCGTCGAGGACGGCCTGCTGGCCAACTGCGAGGCCGCCGACCTCCCCGCCGACGGCGTGGTCACCGGCATCGGCATCCTGCACGGCAGGCCCTGCGCGGTGATGGCCAACGACAGCAGCGTCAAGGCCGGCAGCTGGGGCGCGCGCACCGTCGAGAAGATCGTGCGCGTCCAGGAGACCGCCGAGCGCCTGCGCATCCCCCTCGTGTACCTGGTCGACTCCGCGGGCGCGCGCATCACCGACCAGGTGGCCATGTTCCCCGGCCGCCGCCACGCCGGACGCATCTTTCACATGCAGGTGCGCCTCAGCGGCATGGTGCCGCAGCTCTGCGTGCTCTTCGGTCCCTCCGCCGCGGGCGGCGCCTACATCCCCGCCTTCTGCGACGCGGTGATCATGGTCGAGGGCAACGCCTCGATGTACCTCGGCTCGCCGCGCATGGCCGAGGTGGTGGTCGGCGAGAAGGTGACCCTGGAGGAGATGGGCGGGGCGCGGATGCACTGCAGCGTCAGCGGCTGCGGCGACGTGCTGGTCAAGGACGAGCAGTCGGCGCTCGAGTCGGCGCGCGCCTACATGAGCTACATGCCGCAGAACTGGGAGTCCGAGGCGCCCCTCGCGGAGGCCCAGCCCGTGGCCGACAATGCCAGGCACATCGCCGACGTGATCCCGATGGAGGCGTCGCGCGGCTACGACGTGATGGAGGTGATCCGCGCCGTCGTCGACGCGGGCAGCTTCTACGAGGTCAAGCGGCTCTTCGCCCGCGAGGTGGTCACCGGCTTCGCCCGCATCGAGGGACGCGTGGTCGGCGTGGTCGCCTCGCAGCCGCGCTTCAAGGGCGGTGTCCTCTTCGTCGACTCGGCCGACAAGTGCGCCCGCTTCGTCTCCGCGTGCGACGCGTACAACATCCCGCTGCTCTTCCTCGCCGACGTGCCCGGCTTCATGATCGGCACCGCGGTGGAGCGGCAGGGGATCATCCGCCACGGCGCCAAGATGATCGCCGCGCTCTCGTCGGCGACGGTGCCGAAGATCTGCGTGGTGCTGCGCAAGGCGTACGGCGCCGGGCTGTACGCGATGAACGGGCCGGCGTTCGACCCCGACTGCACGATTGCGCTGCCGAGTGCACAGATCGCGGTCATGGGTCCCGAGGCCGCCGTCAACGCGGTGTACTACAACAAGCTGGCCGACCTTCCCGAGGAACAGCGCGCCGAGCGCCGCCGCCAGCTGGAGGACGAATACCGCGACGACATCGACATCTTCAAGCTCGCCTCCGAGTTGATCGTCGACGCCGTGGTCGAGCCCGACCGGCTGCGCGACGAGCTGGTGCGCCGTTTCGCGGTGTACGCGTCGCGGCGGCGCGAGGGCGTGGCCCGGCGCCATGGGGTGTTCCCGGTCTAGCCCGCGGCCGCCGCGTAGAATCGCTCGGTGGCTCTCGAGGACGACCTGCAGCTCGCGCTGGACCTGGCGGACGCCGCCGACGCCATCAGCATGGCGCGCTTTCGCAGCGCCTCGCTGCAGGTGGAGACCAAGCCCGACATGACGCCGGTCACCGAGGCCGACAGGGCGGTGGAGACGATGCTGCGCGAGCGCATCGCGGCGGCGCGCCCTGGCGACGCGGTGGTGGGGGAGGAGTTCGGCAGCAGCGGTGGTGGCGGCGTGTCGCGGCGCTGGTACCTCGATCCCATCGACGCCACCGGCAACTACGCGCGCGGCGTGCCGGTGTTCGCAACGCTGATCGCGCTGGTGGTGGACGGCACGTCGGCCGTCGGCGTGTGCAGCGCGCCGGCGCTGCAGGCGCGCTGGTGGGCGTCGCGC
The DNA here is from genome assembly GCA_964499205.1 of uncultured Actinomycetes bacterium. Lineage (GTDB taxonomy): Bacteria > Chloroflexota > Dormibacteria > Aeolococcales > Aeolococcaceae > DASRDZ01. Next base: position 7,352 of record CAZCJX010000008.1, read on the forward strand.
GGCGGCGGCGCGTACGAGCGCGGGCGCGCCATCCACGTGTCGGCGGTGCGCCACCTCGGCGACGCGCATCTCTCCTACGACGACGTGCGCGGTTTCAGCAGCAGGGGCATCGGCGACCGGTTCCTGGCGCTGGCGCGGGACTGCTGGCGCAGCCGCGGGTTCGGCGACTTCTGGTCGCACATGATGGTCGCCGAGGGCGGCGTCGACGTCGCCGTCGAGCCCGAGGTGAACCCCTGGGACCTGGCGCCGCTGCAGGTCATCGTCGAGGAGGCGGGCGGGCGGTTCACCGACCTCTCCGGCGCCGCGCGCATCGACGGCGGCAGCGCGGTGTCGAGCAACGGGTTGCTCCACGACGCGGTTCTGGCCGCGCTGCGCCCCGCTGCACCGGTGCGCGAGTAGAAGACATATATGGCAGCAATCTGGTCGCACCGCTTCGCGGGAACCGAGCAGGTCACCGTCGGTGCGGGAAGCCTGGCCACCCTCGCCGAGCAGTGCGAGCAGCGGGGCATGCAGCGTGTCGTGGTGGTCACCGGTCGCACCCTGCGGGAGAGGACGCCGCTGGTCGACCAGGTGGAGCGCATGCTGGGACCGCAGCGCCACGCCGCGACCTTCTCCGGCATCCGCGAGCACGTCCCCGGCAGCGCCGTCGAGGAGCTGGCTCAGCTGCTGCGCGACACGCGTGCCGACGGCGTGGTGAGCGTCGGCGGCGGCAGCCCCGTCGACGGTGCCAAGGCGGCGCTCTACCACCTCGACGGCGGCGAGACCGGCCAGATCGCCGTCCCCACCACGCTGAGCGCCGCCGAGTTCACCTCCACCGCCGGCGTCACCGACGACGCGACGCGACGCAAGGGCGGCGTCGCCCATCCGCGACTCACCCCGCGCGCGGTGATCCTCGACCCCCAGGCCACCGTCTACACGCCCGAACGGCTGTGGCTGTCCACCGGCATCCGCGCCCTCGACCACGCTGTCGAGACGATCTACGCGCCGGAGCGCGACCGTTTCGCCGTCGAGCTCGCGCTGCGCGCAATCGCCATGCTGCGCGAGGCGCTGCCCGCCTGCCGCGACGACGCCGCCGACCTCGCCGCGCGCGAACGCGCCCAGGTGGCGGCGTGGTACAGCGGCATCGGGCTCGCCGCCTCGACCGTCCGCCCTAGCCACCCGCTGGGACGCGTCCTGGGCGCCAGCTTCGGCGTCGGCCACGGCATCACCTCGTGCGTGCTCCTGCCCGCGTCTGTCGACTGGATGAGCCGGCAGCATCCCGAGATGGTGGCGCCGCTCTGCGCCGCCTTCGACGTCGAGACACCCGCACAGGTCGGCGGCGCGGTGCGCGCCTTCGTCGCCGAACTGCGCCTGCCAGTGACACTGCGTGAGGCCGGCCTCGACGAGGCTGCGCTTCGAGAATTCACCGAGATGATCCCGAAGGAGTGGGCGCCCATCGCGGCCGCCGCGTTCTGACCGCCTACAACGGCGGCTAGGCGGCGGCGACGCTCATCGAGCAGCCGTCACCATGGGATGCTCGCCGAGAAACCCGAGCAGCCGCGACAGCGACTCCATCGGCTGCTCCATCGAGTAGATGTGCCCCGCGCCCGCCAGCTCCTGGTATTCCGCGCCGGCGATGTGCTCGGCGAGATAGCGCCCCGCAGCAACGGGGATCACCCGGTCGGCGGACCCGTGCTGCACCAGCGTCGGCACCTGGATCTCGCCGAGTCGGTCGGTGACGTCGAACTGCCGACCGCTGGTCATGTCGCCCATCGAGCGCAGCGTCGCCTCCACCGCCTCCGGCTTGGGCGCGCCCGCGCTGGAGAGCTGCATGAACATCTCGCGCATCGAGGCGTTGTCGCGCAGGAACTCCGGTGAGAACACCGCCGGCAGCACGGTGTCGAGCCCGCGCTCCGGATCCGTCGACATCATCGCCAGGCCCGCATAGAGGTTCATGACTCCCTGCGGATCCTCGGGAAAGAAGCGGATCGGCGACGGTGTGGTGCAGCCCAGCGCCAGCGTGTGCACCACCTCGGGATGGGTCAGCACCAGCTGCAGCGCGATCATCCCGCCCATCGACTGGCCGTGCACGTGGGCGCGGTCGACGCCGGCGGCGCGCAGCACTCCCACCGCGTCCTCGGCGAAGGTCGCGATGGAGAGGTCGTCCATGGCGCCCTCGGACGTTCCCGTGCCGCGGTTGTCGTAGTAGATGGTGCGGTAGCCGCCGAGCACGGGCAGCAGCGGCGCCCAGGCGTCGCCGGGAAGGCCGAAGCCCATCACCAGCAGCAGGGGTTCACCCTGCCCCGCCTCCTCCCAGTGGATGCGCGCGTTGTCGAGCTCTGCGTACGGCATGCGGGCAACCTTGCCACAATCGACTGCCGTGAGCGAACCGCTGCTGATGATCCCCGGCCCGACGCCGGTCCGTGACGACGTGCTCGCCGCGCTGGGCAGCGCGGTGCGCAGCCACACCTCGCAGGAGAACGCGGCAACCATGCGCCGCGTCGCCGAGGGCGTGCGCATGGTGGTGGGCTCGACCGGAGCGCGCGTGCACGTGTTCGCCGGGTCGGGCACGCTGGCCATGGAGACCGCGGTGGTCAACCATGCCGCCGCCGGCGAGCGCATGGTGGTGTGCAGCCACGGGTACTTCGGCGACCGCTTCGCCGAGATCGGCGAGGCCTTCGGCATCGAGGTCACCTCAGTGCAGACCGAGTGGGGCACGCGGCTCGACCCCGAGCGGCTGCGCGCCGCCTGCGCCGAGGGCAGGCCGCCCGCGGTGGTGACCATCACCCACGTCGACACCAGCACCGGCGTGCTCGCCGACTGCGAGGCGCTGGCCGGCGTCGCCCGCGAGGCGGGCGCGTTGACCGTGCTCGACGGCGTCTGCGCCACCGGCGGCGTCGCCGAAGAGATGGACGCCTGGGGGATCGACGTGGTGCTCACCGGGGCGCAGAAGGCGCTGGCGGTGCCGCCCGGCCTGGCCATCCTCGCCGTCTCCGAGGACGCCCGCGCCCGCCGTGGCCGGCTGGGCCGCATCCCCGCCTACTACGCCGACCTGCAGCGCTGGGACGCGGTCGTCGACGAGCCCGCCACCCGCTACTTCTCGACCCACGCCACCGGCATGCTGCGCGCGCTCGACGTCTCGCTGGCGGCGATCGAGGCGGAGGGGCTGGAGCGGCGCTTCGCCCGGCACCGCCGGGTGGCGGCGGCGATCCGCGCCGGCTTCGCCGCGCTCGGCTTCACACCCATGACCCAGCCGGACGCCCTGGCCCCGACGCTCAGCGTGCTGCGCGTGCCCGAGGGAGTCGACGAGGCGGCGCTGCGCGCCGGCATGGCGGAGCGCGGCGTGGTCGTCGCCGGCTGCCTGGGTCCGTTCGCGGGTAGGGGGATCCGGGTGGGACATATGGGGGAGGTGGGCATGGTGGAGGTCGAGCGCACCCTGCACGCCGCGGCGGAGACGCTGGGCGCGGCCGCCGAGGCGCCCCTCGACGCGGCGCAGGCGGCGGCGCAGCAGTCGGCCGCCACCGCCTGAGCAAGGCTCGAACAGCCCCTCCCGGAAATTCACCCGTAAGCAACTGGGACCACCCGCGTTATGGGTGGTGCTCCCGCTCACCGGCGGGCGCCACACACTTCGCCCCACCCGGCGGGTCTCCTTCGCGGAGGCCCGCTCTTTTTTATTTCTGCCCTACGCGCGGCGCATAGCGTGTCCCGCATCGGGGTACGCTGCGCACAGCCGCCCCTTTCGAATCGCGGCACTCCACGGAGTACCCACTCAAACACCATGTGGCAGAACATCAAGACGGCGGCCCTCCTGGCCCTGTTGGACGGACTTTTCCTGGCCATCGGCTACGTCATCGGTCGTGGCAGCGGCCTGATCATCGCCGCGGTCCTGGCGGTCGCGGTCAACGTCTTCACCTACTGGAACAGCGACAAGCTGGCCATCGCCGCCGCCCGCGGCGTCGAGGTGAGCCCGCAGGAGGCGCCCGAGCTGCACCGCATCATCGAGGAGCTCTGCGCCGACGCCGGGATGCCGAAGCCGCGCGTCTACGTCTGCGACGACCCCTCGCCCAACGCCTTCGCCACCGGCCGCAATCCCAGCCACGCGGCGGTGTGCTGCACCACCGGCATCCTCAACCTGGTCAGCGCCCGCGAGCTGCGCGGCGTGCTCGCCCACGAGCTCAGCCACGTGCGCAACCGCGACATCCTCACCGCCACCATCGCGGCGACCATCGCCATGGGCATCTCGATCATCGCCCAGATCGGCCAGTTCGCCCTCTTCTTCGGCAACTTCGGCGGCCGCGACGGCGAGGACGGCGAGAACATCATCACCCTGCTGCTGCTGGTGATCCTGGCCCCGATCGCGGCGGCGATCATCCAGTTCGCCATCTCCCGCACCCGCGAGTACCAGGCCGACGCCAGCGGCGCCCGCCTCAGCCGCGACCCGCTGGCCCTGGCCAACGCGCTGCGCAAGCTGGAGGCGCGCACCCAGCAGGTGCCCATGCAGGTGGCGCCCGCGATGTCGTCGCTGTTCATCGTCAACCCCTTCGGCAACCGCCGGGTAAGCTTCGCCAACCTCTTCTCGACCCACCCGCCGCTGGACGACCGCATCGCCCGGCTGGAGCGCATGGCCCAGGCCGGCCAGGCCGGCTGACACCCCACTCCGCGCTGCCACCCGGCGTCGGCCTGTAGGCTCGCCGGGTGGAGCACGCCCTCCTCGACCTCGTCCAGCACTGGGGCTACCTGATCGTCTTCCTCGGCGTGGGCATCGAGTCGCTGGGCCTCCCCGTGCCGGGGGAGACGGTGCTGATCATCGGCGCCGTGCTCGCCGGGCAGGGCCACCTCGACGCTCCCGGGGTGGCCGCCGCCGGTGTGTTGGGCGCGACCCTCGGCGACAACACCGGGTACTACATCGGCCGCCGCTGGGGGCGCCGGCTGCTGGCCACCCGCGCCCTGCGCCGCGTCTACGATCCCCGCCGGCTCGCCGTCGCCGAGCGCTTCTTCGCCCGGCACGGCTGGACGGCGGTGTTCATCGGGCGCTTCATCGCCATCCTGCGCATCTTCGCCGGGCCGCTCGCCGGGCTCCACCACATGCCCTGGCGCTCGTTCCTGGTGGCCAACGCCGGCGGGGCGGTGCTCTGGGTGGCCGCGGTGGTCACCGCCGGGCTGCTGGTCGGCGGCAACCTCGACCGCCTCGTCGGGCTGATCTCGCGCGCCGGCTACATCGGGCTGGCCGCCGCGGTGGCAGCGGCGATCGGGTTCCTGGTGTGGCACCGGGTGCGCCACCGGCGCGAGCTGCGCGAGGGCGCGCTCCTGCTCGGCGAGACCGGTGAGGCGGAGGGCGAGCCGTGACGGCGGCTGTCACCCATCTGTGCAATCTGACCATCGTGAGCGCGGCCGGGACGCGGGTATAGTCGAGGTCTGATGGCCCAGCCGCAGCGCATGGAGGCATCTCGGCCGCAGCGCGAGCAGTTCCGCGAGTCCTTCGCCGACGCCATGGACGGCATCGACGTCCGCGAGCTGCACACCGGGCGGCCCACCCACACGCCTGCCCCACGCGCGCCGTGGAGCCCGACCAGCGCGATGCTGCCGACCCAGGCGGCCGCGGTCCCCGCCGCCGCCCCGGCCCCGCCGCCGCCGACCCCCATCGAGCAGGGACGCCTGATCCGCGCCCACGTCGACGCCGCGGTGGCGCCGCTGCTGGCGGAGATCGTCCGGCTGCGCACCGAGGTCGCCCGCCTCCAGGACCTGCCCAAGGAGCTGAGCCGCAACCGCCGCAGCGACATGCTGATCATCGGCGGGCTGATGCTGGTGGCCTTCGCCATCGCCGGGATCCTGCTGGGGCCGGTCCTCCACCCCTAGCCCGCAGCCCAGCCGTCGAGAAAGACGAAGGCCCGGAACCCCTTGCGGGATCCCGGGCCTTGCCAATTGCCAGTGTCGGACAGCTCCGGCTGGCTAGCGCCGTCGCTGGTTGCGGGGCCGGCGCCGCCCGTAGGCGACCCCCTCGGCCACCGCGTCGAACTGGGTCGGGCCCTCGCCCGCGGGGACGACGCCCCCGCCCTGGACGAAGACCTTCTTGGGACCGACGTCGATAAGGTAGGCGACCGACGTGCCGTTGCCGCCGGCGTCAGGCATCGCCGAGACGTCGGAGATCGTTCCCGTGCGGCGACTGCCGCCGTACGGGAACGACACCCTGGTACCGACCGGAAGAGCGCCCTCGGGGAGCTCTCCGCTCATCGAGCGGCTGCGCGGAAGCAGTCGCTGCAGTAGACGGGTCGGTCGCCGCGAGGCTGGAAGGGCACGCGGGCGATGCCGCCGCACCCGGCACAGGTCACCTCGTGCATCTCACGAGGTCCGGAGCGCGAGCCGCCGAAGCCGCCGCCCCCGCCGTAGCCGCCACCACCGCCGCCGCCGTTGGCCGCCTTGCGGGCTGCCCGGCAGGAGGGGCACCGGGACGGAGGGTTCGACAGTCCGCGGGACGCATAGAACTCCTGCTCACCCGCGGTCCAAAGGAAATCCACGCCGCAGTCGCGGCAACGAAGGGTCTGATCTACCGGCACGCGCCTAGAACCTCTGACTACTCCGGCGACGTGTGACGGCGACCGGAACCTGATAGTTGCGGGTAACAGTACACGGAAAGGGACGCGGTTGCTAGCATTCCGCCAACCCCGGACAGGAGCAGGCCGGTGGCGCACTGGGCGCCACGGTGGCTGCCGGTGGGGTGGAGGGCCCAATCCATGCGCTCTGACGCGCGCCGTCTCTTCACGTCCGAGTCGGTGACCGAAGGTCACCCGGACAAGATCGCCGACCAGATCTCCGACGCCGTCCTCGACGCCGTCCTCGCCAAGGACCCGCTCGGCCGCGTCGCCTGCGAGACCGCGCTCACCACGGGGAGTTGCCTGGTCTTCGGCGAGATCACCACCGACTGCTACGTCGACATCCCCAAGACCGTCCGCCAGACCATCCGCGACGTCGGCTACACCCGGGCCAAGTACGGCTTCGACTACGAGACCTGCGGGGTGCTGGTGAGCATCGACGAGCAGTCCCCCGACATCGCCCAGGGCGTCAACGTCGGCGGCGCCGGCGACCAGGGAATGATGTTCGGCTACGCCTGCGACGAGACCCCCGAGCTGATGCCTGCGCCCATCCAGCTGGCCCACCAGCTGGCCCGGCGCCTCAGCGTGGCCCGCAAGGACGGCACCCTGCGCTGGGCCCGCCCCGACGGCAAGACCCAGGTGACCGTCGAGTACGACGACGAGGGGCGGCCGCGCCGCGTCGACACCGTGCTGGTGTCGGTGCAGCACTCCGAGGACGTCTCCCACGAGCAGATCACCGCCGAGGTGCAGGAGCACGTCGTCGACCAGGTCATCCCCGCCGAGTGGCTCGACAAGCACACCAAGCGCTACGTCAACCCCACCGGGCGCTTCGTCATCGGCGGCCCCCAGGGCGACGCCGGGCTGACCGGCCGCAAGATCATCGTCGACACCTACGGCGGCTACGCCCGCCACGGCGGCGGCGCCTTCAGCGGCAAGGACCCGACAAAGGTGGACCGCTCCGCCGCGTACGGCGCCCGCTGGGTGGCCAAGAACGTCGTCGCCGCCGGGCTGGCGGGGCGCTGCGAGATCCAGGTGGCCTACGCCATCGGGGTGGCCAAGCCGGTATCGGTGCTGGTCGAGACCTTCGGCAGCGAGCGGGTGCCGCGGGACCAGATCGTCGCCCTCATCGATGAGTACTTCGACCTCTCCCCGGTGGGCATCATCAGCGACCTGCAGCTGCGCCGGCCGATCTACCGGCAGGTGGCCGCCTACGGCCACTTCGGCCGCAGCGACCTCGACCTGCCCTGGGAGCGCACCGACCGCGCCCAGCAGCTCGCCGAGGAGGCGGGCACCCAGCCCCTGCTCAGCGCCGCCTCGAGCGCCGGCTGAGTCCGCCGCCAGCGTTGGGCCTCCACGCCGTCATCCTCGCCGGGGGCAGCGGCACCCGGCTCTGGCCGCTCAGCCGCGCCGCCGTCCCCAAGCACCTGCTGCCCCTGGGGCCGGGCGGCGTCACCCTGCTGCGGGCGACCATCGATCGCCTGCTCCCGCTGGGAGCGACGGTGCACATCGTCACCGTCGCCTCCCAGGCGGAGGGCTGCCGCGAGGTCGCCGTCGGTGCCGGCCTGCCGCCCGACTGCGTCATCGCCGAACCCATGGCCCGCGGCACCGGCCCCGCCCTGGGCCTCGCCGTCCGCTGGATCGCCCGCGACGACCCCGACGCCGTGATCTGCTCCATCCACGCCGACCACCACATCGGCGACGCCGCCGCCTACCGCGCCGCCATCTGGGCCGCCGCCGGCTGGGCCTGCGCCACCGACGGCCTGGTCACCGTCGGCCTCACCCCCACCTATCCCTCCACCGGCCTCGGCTACGTCGCCCTCGGCCGCATCCGCTCCTCCCGCGACTGGATACCCCCGCAGGGCACCGACGAACAGGCCGACGTGTCCGCCGCCGCCGAGGGCCTCGCCGCCTTCCGCGCCGCCGGCTTCGTCGAGAAACCTCCCCTGCACCAGGCGGAACGCTTCGTCGCCGACCACACCCACCTCTGGAACACCGGCCTCTTCGCCTGGACCTCCGGCGCCTTCCTCCGCGAGCTCCGCGCCGCCTCCCCCGACATCGACGACGGCCTCACCGCTGTCGTCGACGCCCGCGCCGCCGGCGACGAGGTGCGCACCTCCGACCTCTACGCCGCCCTCCCCAACATCGCCATCGACCCCCTCGTCATGGAGAAGACCACCCGCCTCACCGTCGTCCAGGCCGGCTTCCCCTGGTCCGACCTCGGCTCCTGGTCCGACCTCCACGAAGCCCGCCGCGACGGCGGCGACGCCGACGGCGCCGACAACGTCCTCATCGGCGACGGCCTCGCCGTGGACTCCCGCCGCTGCCTCATCGACGCCAGCGGCGGCCGCCTCATCGCCGTCGTCGGCGCCGACGACCTCGTCGTGGTCGACACCGGCGACGCCGTCCTCATCGTCCCCGCCTCCCGCGTCCAATCCGTCCGCGCCGTCGTCGACCGCCTCCGCCTCGAAGGAAGAACCGAACTCCTCTAAAAGTGAGCCGCCCCAACCCCTGAGGGGTTTCGCTCCCCACAGCGGCGTCTCACGCTGGGGCGGCGTCTCACCACGGAGCGGCTACCCACAACGGAGGGTTCGCAACCCGGAGCGGCCTCATCACGGAGCGGTTTCTCCCCACCGTGGAGCGGTGTCCCACGGCTTCGCAACCCGGAGCGGTTGCCGCCAGGGAGCGGCTCCTGACCACCGAGCGGTTCTCACCAGTGAGTGGTTCTTCAGCGGTTTCTCACCACCCCGGAGCGTTTCGCCCCGGAGCGGTTTCTCACCACGGAGCGGCCGGACAGGGCACGCCGCGGCGCCGGACGTATCGGAGGCCGAGTGGCCCCTCGGCCGGAGATCCAGCAGCAAACGCCGCTAGGCGTTTGCACGCGTGTCCGGCAGAGCGGTGTGCCCTGTCCGACCGCGGACCCCAGCTGCACAGCGGTCCACCGGACGGCCCCCTACCCACTCACCGGCGTCGCCGCCGGAATCGTGGTGATCTCGAAGCGTCCGCTGGCAATGGTCCCATTCGGCGCCGGCCCACTCAACGTGATCTCCGTCGAGCCCCCCGCCGCGACGTCCAACTCCCCCCCACTCGCATCCCCAATCAACCTCCCACCCTTATCCAAGAACGACCCCCGCACCGTGACCGTCTCCTCCCCCCTCGCCGTCGACCGCACGGTCAGCGTCACCTCCAACAACCGCGCATCATCGAGCCGATACCTGACGCTCCCCGGCACCACCGTCACCGCCGCATCCCCCGTCTGCTGCAACCCGACGCTGCTCTCCGTCAGCGGCGTCGCCGCCGCCTGCTGCACGTGCGGCGTCTCCTCCCCGCACGCCATCATCAGCAGCCCCACCACCACCCCCACAACCCCACGACGCCCGATTCTCATTGAACTCACACTCCCTCTTCCAGGATTGCGCAGTATGACGGTGAAGGTCGGTCCGCCGTCAGTACAATGCCGACCCGTGAAGGCCCCCATCCGCTTCGGAACCGATGGCTGGCGTGGGATCGTCGCTGACGACTTCACCTATGACAACGTTCGAGCGGTGGCCCAAGCCGTCGCCTGGTACCTGAAGGACGACAGCCGCCCGGTGGTGGTCGGCCACGACACCCGCTTCAGCGCCGAGCTCTTCGCCCGCGAGGTGGCGCGCGTGCTCGCCGCCAACGGCCGCCACGTCCTCCTCCTCGACGGGCCCGCCCCCACCCAGGTGTCGTCCTGGACCGTGGTCGCCCGCAGGGCCGCCGGCGGCGTGGTGGTCACCGCCAGCCACAATCCCCCCGAGTTCAACGGGCTCAAGTACAAGCCCGACTATGGCGGCTCGGCGCCCCCCGAGGTGGTGGAGGAGCTCGAGAAGCTTACCGCCCGCGCCCAGGATGACGGCATCACCGCGATGCCCTTCGCCGACGCCGAGGCGCAGGGGCGGGTCGCGATGATCGACCCCCGCCCCGACTACATCGAGCAGATCGGGCGCATGGTCGACCTGCCCAAGCTGCGCAACGCCGGGCTGCGCATCCTCCACGAGGCGATGCACGGCAGCGGCGCGGGCTACGTCAAGCTGCTGCTCGGCGGCGGCGGCTCGACCACTGTTGACGAGCTCCATGCCGACCGCAACCCCGGCTTCGGCGGCATGCACCCCGAGCCCATCGAGCAGTACATGCCCGAGGCGATGGCGCGGATGCGCGCCGGCGGCTACGACCTGGGCATCGCCAACGACGGCGACGCCGACCGGGTCGGCATCGTCGACGAGCGCGGCGTCTTCGTCAACCAGCTGCAGGTGATGGCGCTGCTCTCCATGTACCTGCTGGAGAAGCGCGGTGAGCGCGGCGACCTGGTGCGCTCGCTGACCAGCACCGGCATGGTCGACAAGCTGGGCGAGAAGTTCGGCGTGCCGGTCCACGAGCTGCGCGTCGGCTTCAAGTACATCGGGCCAGTCATGACCGAAACCAACGCGCTCATCGGCGGCGAGGAGTCGGGCGGCTTCGGATTCCGCGGCCACCTGCCCGAGCGCGACGGCATCCTCGCCGGTCTGATGGTGGCGCAGATGATCGTCGACTACGGATTGCCGCTGTCGCGCATCCTCGCCCACCTCGAAGACCTCGTCGGTCCGCACGCCTACACGCGCCACGACATCCGCCTGGAGCGCGACGGCTACGACCAGCGGCGCGAGGAGATGTACGCGCGCATCATGGGAAATCCGCCGCAGGAGCTGGCCGGCGCGCGAGTGGTGCGCACCCGCGACGACGACGGCTTCAAGTTCTACCTGGAAGACGGCTCGTGGGTGCTGGTGCGCTTCAGCGGCACCGAGCCGCTGATGCGGGTGTACAGCGAGGCGCCGACGCGGGCGCGGGTCGACGAGCTGCTGGCGGCGCTGGAATCGTTTCTCGGCGTTGCCGCCCCCGCGGTCGGGGCGGCGCATTGAGCGAGCACGTCGCCAGCGATCCCGCCGTGCAGCCGGTCGGCGCCGGTCGCGTCGACAAGCCCTGGGGATACGAGCTGCGCTGGGCGATCACCGACCGCTACCTCGGCAAGCTGATCCACGTCGACGCCGGGCAGCAGCTCTCGTTGCAGTACCACGTGCAGAAGGACGAGGCCATCTTCGTGCTCGGCGGTGACCTCGACCTGGTGCTCGAGGACGAGAGCGGCACGGTCAACACCCACCGGCTCACCGCGGGCATGAGCGCTCGGGTGCGGCCGGGGCGGCGGCACCGCTTCCGCGCCGTCAGCGACGTCGACATCTTCGAGGTCTCCTCGCCCGAGATCGACGACGTGGTGCGGCTGGAGGACGACTACGGCCGTGCCGGCACCTCGACGGCGTGAGGCTCGGTCGGTCGCGTCCCTCGTCTCCGTCACCTTCTCCACAGTTTCCACAGCCTCCCGTGGATAACCGAACAGCCATTCGGCAGCGCCCGGCGGCGCGGCGCGGTGGGCACGCCTTCTACGCCGACCAGGCGCGTCGCGCCCTCGGTGTCCAGGCGGACGGAGCGCTGGCGCAGTTGCGGGCGCCCATCTTCCACTTCGTCGTCGGCGCGCTGGTGGCGGGGATCGCGGTGCTGGCCCGGCCGCAGCGGGTGGGGCTGGGCTTCGGCATCGGGCTCGACGTGCTGCTCACCGGCCTGGCCTCGCTGGCCCTGCTCGCCTTCGACCGGCTGACCTGCCCGCCCGAGGCGCGGCCGGGACTGGAGGGGGGCGCGCTGCCCACCGCGGCACTGCTCGCCGAGGCGCTGGTGCTGGCCGGCACCGACGAGAAGCGGCTGTGGGTACCCGCCGTGGTGGTGGCCGCGCTGGTCATCGCCGCGGCGCCCCACCTCAGCGCCATGCGCATCGCCGGCAACGACAGCGCCTGGCTGCGCGTCGCCCGCGACGCCGCCGGCGTCGCCGTGCTCGCCCCGGTGCTGATCGCCGCCGGCTCCTCGGCGTTCGGGCCGCTCCGCGGGTTCCTGCTCTTCGCCGGGTGCTCCCTGACCGTGCTCGACGCCCTGCACACCGAGCGCGCCTCGCGGGTGCGCACCCTGGTCGGCGCGGCGGTGGTCGGCGTGCTCGTCGCTGGGTCGGTGGTGCCGGCGACGCGGGGCGGGCAGGCGGTGGCGGCGACCACCCTGCTGGTGCTCTGGTACGGGCTGCGGGGCCTGGCGGTCACCGCGCTCGGGCCCCTCGGGCTGCGCCGGTCGCGGGGCGCCCTGGCGGAATACGGGCTGTTCGTGGCCATTGCCGGGCTGCTGTTGAGCAGCGCCGTGCGGCACTGACAGGAGCCTGCCGCCGGCCCGCTGTTCCCGCTGAGTGACGGCGACTCCACATGTCTTTACCGCGCCCGGTGTGGGACTTCATGGAGCGCACCGCAAGATTCCTTGCGGAGCCGCTGTGCGGCCCTTTGGAAACCCGAGGG
>CAZCJX010000008.1:20400-62510 GCA_964499205.1 uncultured Actinomycetes bacterium
GCGCACCGCAAGATTCCTTGCGGAGCCGCTGTGCGGCCCTTTGGAAACCCGAGGGCTGCTCGCCCGTCTCCTGATGATCATGCTGCAATCGCTCGACCGCGCCACCGCAGACGACCAGACCCTCGTCGACGCCTTCCGGGACGGAGACGTGGCTTCCTTCGAAGAGCTCTACCGCCGCCACTACCCCCTGGTGCACCGGCGCCTCACCCGCCTCTGCGGCAACGTCGCGGTCGCCGAGGAGCTGGCCCAGGAGACCTTCCTGCGCGCCGCCCAGCGCATCGGCTCCGGCGGCGAGCTCCACTTCCGCGCCTGGGTGCTGCGCATCGGCACCAACATCGGCATCGACCACCTCCGCGCCCTCCGCCGCACCCCCGCCCAGTCCCTCGACGACATGGTCCACGTCGTCCCCGCCGCCGGCACCGGGGTGATCGCCGACACCGAGGCCTCCGTCGAGATGCGCGAGAACGCCCGCTTCGTGATGAGCGTCCTCGACCGGCTGAACCCGCGCCACCGCCAGGTCCTGCTGCTCCGCGAGATCGAAGGGCTCGACTACCGCTCCATCGCGGAGCGGCTGGGGGTGTCCTGCTCGGCCATCGAGACCCTGCTGTTCCGCGCGCGCGGGCGGTTTCGCGAGGAGTACGCCAAGGCCATCGCGGCGTAGCGCGCAAGCCTCGACGAGGCGGTGCCCTGCATCTGTGAGACTTGGATCAGCAGCTCCACGCCCAGGTCTGCGCGCCGTTGGTTGAGCAACGCAGCCCGGAGAGGCCTTCGGATCCGCCCGGCGAGAGATACGCGAGGAGGCGGCCATCGACCATCCCGCCGAGCGTGGTGACGACTGTCGGACCGGCGAACCCCTGAGGCAGCGGTACGAAACTTGCCCCCTCGTCGCGCGAGGCGGCCAGTGCCGAGCCTCCACTGGCATCCGCTCGGTTATACGCGAGCACCAGGATGGGAGCGGTCGAGGGCCCGTAGAACGATCCGGCCGTGATCGTGCCGGGTATGCCTGCTGCCTCTTGGACGGTCTTCCCCGCGTCCCGCAACACAAAGACTCTGGAGCCAGCATAGGCCACCACCGCCGGGCTCCCTGAAGGGACGGGAACGAACTGGATCCCGGGCGTGTAGCCGGCCATCGTTGCCGCGGTCTGACAGGCGGTCAGGGTGCAGCTGACGAACGAGGTGCTGGCGAGGGCCGGGGCGTTCTGGGCGACACTGTGGGCGGCGACAACGAAGTGACCTGCATCCGCGAAGACGAGGGAATCAGGCAGGAGGCCCATCGGGAGAACCGGACCTGGGTTGAGCCTATCGTCGGCTTCGGAGTACACCCACAGTTGCGGAGTCTGCGAGCCTGCGACAACGATCTGCGCAGCTCCCGCAGCCGCACCTGGAACCACGGCTCCGGGTCCTATGATCGGCGCCACAATCCGGAAGGATGCGCCTCCGTCATCGCTTCGGGCGAGGCCGGTTCCAGTCGTCACGTACAGGGTTCGATCCGCAGGGAATGAAGGGGGGAGGATGACGGGTCCGCCGGGTTGAGGGCCGACGAATGTCCAACTGTGGCCCGCGTCTGACGACCGGAAGATGACCCCGCAACTCGAGGAGCAGCCGACCCGGTACCCCGACGCGAATATCGTGTGGTCCTGCGAGTAGTTGGGGGAAGGTGTGAAGGAAGTGAATGCCGCGTCCTGGGGACCCGGTGCGCTGGAGTCCAGGAGCGGCTTCGCCGGGCGCAGCGGTGGCGGTGCTTGCGGGGCCCCAGCCGACACCGCCGGCGCCGCAGGCAAGCCGGATCCAGGTTCGGCGCCAAGCGGCGACCGTCCAGCGGAATGGCCGGCTGGGACGAGGGCTGCCGCCGCCGCCCGTTGTCGCCCGTCGTCCACAGCGGCAAAGGGTGACCCCGGTGCAGCCTGCAATGCTGTTCCAGTGCTCATCCCGACGGCGAGGGACACGGCGAGCACCGCGATCTGATCGGCCGTCGTGAGGGCCAGCCGGACATGCTCTGTGCGGGAAAGGAGCCGCCGAAGCCAGCTCACAGTCGGGCCGCCGGCGAGAGCCACCCCCGCTACGGCCGCTGCGCGTCGAGCGCGTTGGCGCGCCCTGGTGATCCCCACCGAGACCGCCTTGGCGGACATACCGGTGATCCCACTGATCTCTTCGTAGGTGAACCCTGCAAAGGCGTGAGCCAGCAAGACGCGGTCGTTGCGGTTGAGGGCTATGAGGAGGCGGTCCACCAGGGACCGCTCGAGCGCCTCCTGCTCCGGCCTCTGGCGCGGGTCCGCTCTCTCCTCGCCATCGATGGGGACGCAGCGATTCTTGCGTGATCGCCGGTGGTCGTAGCAAACGTTGCGGGCGATGGCGGTGAGGTAGGCGCCGACGTCGCCGGTCACCCGATGGAGCTGCTGCGCAGCGCGGACGAAGGTCTCCTGGGCGGCGTCCTGCGCGTCCGCCTCGTGGCGCAGGTAGGCCCGGCAGTACCTGTAGATCCTTTCGCCGTGCTGTCGGTAAACCGTGTCGATGTCTGGCGGTTCGACGTTTGGCAGCGGTGGCAGGCCGGGGGTCTGAGGCACTGCCCCGGGCGCTGGCCGCGCAGGTACATCGGAGATCGTCACAGGCGGCTTCACGGTCTCCCTCTGAGCGGCCAGGGTCCATCCCGGCGCGCATAGAAGTCAGACGACTCAGGGACCGTCGGTATTGCGTTTCGGGGCTGTTTCCGGCGCCGACGGAGCCGGCCTCGGGAGTTTGCGCGGGGCCGAGCGCAAGGTGCGGGGGGCCTGGCTTCGTTTCATCCACAGCCACCGAGCACAAGGGCGGTGGGATCCAACGCGGTTCGGTCAGCGGTTGGATGGAGAGGGAGCCGAATGGCGTCGGCCCCGGCTGAGGGACGTGGGAGGAAGGCGATGCGAGCACGGCGGGGAGCGATGGCGACGGCGGCCGCGGCGACTGCTCTGACCCAGGCGCTTGGATTTCTGGGCAGTGGAGATCAGGTCATGGCGGCCGGCCCTGACTCCGACACGGCGGTTATCACGTTCCAGCTCACCATCACTCCACAGTCAGGCCCGGTCGCCTTTCCCGTCAGCGGCGCGACCTACAGCATGCTGGGGGCCTGCGCCCAGGTCGCCCCGGCACCCTCCTTCGTGGACGTCCCCCCGGACGAAGGGACGTCGTGCGGGCCCTTTTCGGGCGGTGGGTCCTTCACTGAGATCGGTTGCACGGCGGGTGCGGGGCTGAAGTCTGGATCAGCGACCGTCGTCGAACCGGGTGGCGACACGGTCACGCTGGCGAACATCACCCTGGTCCTCAGCGGACCGGTCCTGACGCTCGAAACGGACCAGGTCAGCGGTGGATGGCTCGAGCCCGGCTCGTCACCCGGAAGCGTCCTCGGCGTCGGTCTAGCCGTACCGCTCGGAGCTACCTGCCTCGGCGGGCCGACTCAATACGCCGTGACGATGGTGCTGACCGCCGGGTACGTCGGCTCATGAGCGGCCAGGTAGCCGTTCCCGGAGGTAGGCGACGAGGGCGGCCCTGCCGGATCCAGAGCCGGATGTAGTAATCCGGCCGCCGCGGCAGACATCTCTCAACGGGGAGGGACCTGCGTGAAGACTGCGGTCGCTGCGCGGGGGTTGGAGCCCAAGGGAGGTGATGAGTTGAGCAAGGGGGTGTTGCGTGGCGGTGCGTCCTTCGGCGGTGTGGTGAGCGCCCTCCGCCGGAGGCCGCCGGGGACCTTGCTCGCGAGCGCGGTGTTGGCTCTCGGGGCGGTCCCGGTCGCGCACGTCAGCTGGGCGTCCGCAGCTACGGCCAGCCCCACCCCTCCGCCGATCTCGTCGATCGGCAAGCAGGACGTCACCTTCATCGCGGTGTCACCCGCGTATCAGCACACGGGGCTGGTGGTGGCGATGGCGACCGCGATCGGCGACAGCCAGTGCGGCAACAACTGCACCCATCTGTGGGTGAGCCATGACGGCGGCGCGCACTGGGCCCAAGCGGCCTCCCAGGGGTGGAATCAGGGTAGACCCGTCATCGCCGTCGATGCCAAGGGACACGAGGCACTGTTCGCGGTGACACCGAGCAGTGTGCAGCGAAGCACCGATGCGGGTGCCACATGGCAGGTCGTCAGCGGGAACGGCGGCCTCACCGCCACTCCGTCGCCGACCTACCCGAGCGACCATGCCCTGGCTGTCAGCAGCACGTCCAAGGACATGCTCATCAACGACAAGGGCATCCACCAGGTGGACGGCTCGTCGGGTGCGTACACCGACTTCGCCTTTGCCTTCTCGCCGGCGTTCCCCTCGGGGGGAGCGCACCATCCCGCGCTGCTCGCCGCGATCGATCCCAATACCCACATCCCGTTCGTGCAGCAGTGTGACGGGTCTCTTCACTGCACCGGACAGGCGGCACTTCCGGGCGCGACCAATCAGTCAGCGCCGGCAACCGTATATACGTCGCCTCATTACCACGACGACGGCGTTGCCTTCGTCCAGACTGCCCGCGGCATATACAAGTCGAGCGATGGCGGCGACACGTTCGTTCCGCTGACGGTGGCACCGGCCAACGGAGCTACCGCGACAGCGACCCCGGCGATCGACTTTGCGCCGGGTTATGACGACCATGGAAGCAACCGAACCCTGTACGCCGCCGTGCTGCAAGTCTATGACGACATGAAGTCGCCGCATACGGGTGGCGGTGTCTTCCGCAGCGACGACGGCGGCAGCACCTGGCGAGCCGACAACGGTGATTCCCTGATGGACGGGGGCGCCACGACTGTCGCGGTGGCCCCGGACGGCCGTCTCTTCGCGGGCTATCTCAGGCTGGTCGGCGGGGTCTCAGCAGCGGGCATGCTATGCAGCGCCGACGGCGGCGCTTCATGGCAGGCCTTCTGCTCGCCCGTCGGCGACGCGCAGCCGGCGACCGCCCACACCGGTAAGGCGGCCAATCCGGCACCGGCTGGCCAATGTTTCGGGGCGGGATGCGCCTCGACGCCGGCCGCCAATGCGGGCAGCACCCCTCAAGCTGCCGACAACGGGCCGAGTTCCAGCGGCTCTGCCAACGGCGGCGTCCACAATGCCGCGGCGACGGTTCTCGGTCCCCCGGCGTCGGGACGCTCCACGCTCCTCATTGTGGCCATCGCGATCATCGCAGTTGTGGCGGCGCTGGCGGTCGCAGCCGCGGTCCGCAAGAGGGCGGCAGCAAAGAAGCACACGACCGGCGGGACCTGACGGTTCAAGCGCAAGGGAAGT
Source organism: uncultured Actinomycetes bacterium (assembly GCA_964499205.1). GTDB lineage: Bacteria > Chloroflexota > Dormibacteria > Aeolococcales > Aeolococcaceae > DASRDZ01. The sequence continues at coordinate 25,632 of CAZCJX010000008.1, forward strand.
GATTCCCTTGCCCCACGGAGGGTTTGTATGGCGTAAGCGAAGGGATGAACTGGAAGGCGTGCCCTCCTCCAAGACTGGGAAGGGTCCGCTGCACAAAGCAACAACTCATCAAACTGAACACCAAACTGAAGGGAACTGAGCGTGAATATCAAGCGCACTATGCTGGGCGCCATCGTTGCCGGCGTTGCTGCCGTGACCCCCTTTGTGATGCCGATTTCGGCGAGTGCCCAGACCGCCGCCGTGGCTGCCTTTTCGGGTAGCGCCAGCGCGACCGTGAACTGGGTTGGCCCGCAGAACGGCACCTTCACCTTCGGCACCTCGGCCCCGCTGGGCTGCACGGCGGCCGGTGTCGTGAACGGCGGCGTCGTCGCCGGTGCTTGCACCATCTCCGCGAGTGGTAGCTTCACCAACGTTGTTTGTGGCACTGGCCTTGCCAGCGGCACCGCCACCGTGAGCACCTCCGCTGGTGCGGTCACCACGAACTTCACGATCGTCTTCGTCGCCAGTGTGGGCGTCCTTGTCCCGACCCCTGTCCCGGCGCCCACCGCGACCCTCCCGGCCGGAGTTGTCCAGATCACTCCGAACAGCCTGCAGCTTCCGACTGGCGCCGTTTGCACGAACGGTTTCACCGTCAGCGCGGTGTCCGCTCTCGTTCAGGCTTAAGCGGTAGCAAGTGCATCGCTCGGGCCGCGATTTCGGTCGATGGCCATTGAGTGATGCGGGGCGAGCGGCCGTTGGCCGCTCGCCCCTTCGGGGCCTGTCGGACATGGCCTTAGGTACTGGGTTCGTCGGCGGCATCCTGACCCTCGGCACACCGGCCAGCTGGGCGGACGCGAACGTCGAGTTGCCATCCTTGTCAACCTCGGTGTGCTCATCCCCGTCGGTTCCAGCCTTCCTGAAGATCCCGGTGCAGTCCACTGAAACGGCGCAACTGGCCGGTAGGCCCCTCTGCACCTTTGGGGGTCACCCCGAGCTCGGTCGCCGTCCTTGTTCACCCCTGGCAGCGGCTCCTGCTCCAGTGCCGTGTCCGACCCGGTGCCCGCAAGATCTTGGCGATCTGGAGCGTTCGCTGTAGCAGAGGAGGGTCCTCAACAGACGTGATCTTTCAGGGCGCCAGTTCCTGATGCCAGACGGCCGCGTGGGCAGTCCCGGCAAGCGTCTGCCCAGTGAGGAGAATGATTTCGTGAGGCACAAGAGAGCCCTCGCCCGGGAGGCGGGATCGCCGCAGTACGCCACGAGGTCCGTGCACCGACCGCTACGGGCCGTGTCGCGCCGCTGGGCTCGGCGTGGCCTCGCTGTGGCCGGTTCGGTGGCATTACTCTCCGCCGTCGGGTACGCAGTGGCGCCTTCCGTGCAGGCTGAGGGAACGATCCGCCCGGCCGGATCGCTGGTGAACTACTTCTTCGCACACAACACAACGCCCAACAGCTTCATCTCGACGGAGACAAGTGTGCTCGCCGATCCGGTGAACCACACCATGTACCAGTTCAACGGACAGGGCGGGTGCCCAGATCTCGTGTCGATGGATCCGGACACCTACGCCGTCCTGACCACGAACGGACGTGTCGCCAACGGTGTCTGCAGTGTCACCGCAGACTTCGACGTGCCGGCGCCAGTGGGAGGCACGCAGCCTCCGACGTTGGTCTATGACAGCACCGACGGCCTACTCGTGGGGGCGAGCCAATTGGCCAACGCGGTCCAGGGCAACAAAGTTGTTGCGCTGTCGGAGAAGAGCCTCGATCTCGCGGCAACGTGGTCCCTGCCCACTGACGTTCACGAGAACTACATCAGCGGAATCAGTTGGTACGCGCCGCTCGACGAGATCATCGTCCTGAGCAGCTTCGGCAACACCGCGAAGTCGTTCGGCGCCGTGCCGCCAGGCGTGGCCGTCGTTGCCATCGACGTCAAGGCGAGCCTCGCCGCGGGAAAGCTGGTCGCGGCTTGGGAGGAGCCCGATGTCAGCGGGTGTCAGTACAGCCTGATTCCCACGTACGGGACGGCCGCCCCATACCACGCCGCCCATGACAACGCCGTCTTCGTCCCCTGCCAGCTGAGCCACCTGGGCACAAACGGCTCCGCCTCAGTGGAGCGCGATGGAATGGTGCGGATACCGCTCACCATGTCGGGCTGCGGCGCCGGCACGCCGGAGTGCGTTGACTCCGCCGCAACTCTCGCCAGCGCCGCCGCACCCGGTCGCAGCGACGACGTCTACTTCGATCCCGCCATCGACCGCGCCTTCATGCCCTACTCGCAGACAGCGGGACTGGCCGCCCTGATCTATGACGGCAAGGACCGGCAGTTCGAGGGGCAGACCTCGCTCGGCAGCTTGGTGGAATGCGACGCATCGACCGGCACACAGACGCCGTTCGGGTCCCAGATCGGCCTCGATCCGGTGACGGGGCGCGTCTACGCCGCGACGGGGGCCGGTCTCATCAGTGTCGAGGGACGGGAGACACCGCTGTCGCCGGGTGACGTGTTCCAGCAGTACAAGTCGCAGGTACCCAACGGCACGACGGTCGTCCTGCCGCCCGACTCGCGCTACCCGTACACGCGACTCCTGGTCAGCCACGTGATCGACTACTGCAGCCAGTCGTCGTACGAGCCCGACTTCACGGTCTACGTCGACAGCCGCCCTGTCCCGCCGCCGCGCGAAAAGACCGAGATCGACAGGAATACCTACCAGGGCACTCTGGCCCCGGGCACACAACTGAGCACAACCTACGGCGCCACCGGCCGCGGCTTCGGGGCGCACGTCGACCTCGTCTCGAGCATCGACGGTCCTGTGTCGAACCTCCTGACCACCTCGGTGAACGGCCTCCCGTTCGGTGCCGGTAATCGCGACCTGCTCGTCGGTGATGTCACGCACTTGGCGCTGAACGACGGGACCGCCCAGGGGGCGGCGACGGCCGTCGGTGATGGTAACGGCACAACGAGCGCGGATCTCCACGCCTGCACGAACTTCAACGCCGTGGGCAATTGCGCGTCGCTGGTCCGGCCACCGGATCTCCCAACGTCGGGCTCCGCGCCGACTGCGCCACCGACGGCGCAGCTCTGGCCGTCCCCGCTGTCGTCGTGCAGCTACCCGGGCACCGGCGGTGCTTCTCAACACTACGACGGGCTCTACGCCACCAGCTATACGCAGCCGAGCCCGTCGCCCGACTCGACGGAGACGCCGTCGCCGACGCCGACCCAGTCGGTCGTCCCGAATACCGAGGCCACCGCACATTCGGATGTCAACTGTGTCGGCGACCCGTCACAGAGGAACCGCATCGTGGCGAGCGCCAGCGCTCAGGCCGTGGACAGCACCGTCGGCCTCAGCTTCAGCGTAGGCACGACAACCAGCAGCGTTGCCATCACACCACCCGACGGAACCGCTCACACAGTGCGCACAGAAGCCAACGCTGTTGCCAAGGATGTCGCGCTGGTCAGCTCCGATGGTACCGAGCTGCTCAGGATCGGCGAGATCGACCACACAGCTACTGCCCAGGCGTCGGGCGTCAAGGGCGGTGCTGCCACCACGAACGTGGTGACGATGAAGAACGTGTACATCAAGGGCAGCGAGATCTGCACCAACCAATGCGACCCGGCCCAGGTGCTCGAACAGCTCAATGCGAGCTTCCCGACCCTCCTCTTCGCCAGCCAGCCGCAGCCCGCGACGCCGTACGGGGTCGGCGCCAACGGAGCTCCGCACGGTTCACCGGGGGGCTACCAGGCGGTGGTCCAGTCCAACCCGACTGAGTTGTACGGAGACGAGCAGTTCAATGGCATGAATGCCGAGGAGGCCTCGGAACTGCCGGCTCTACGCATCATCCTCTACGGCTTCCGGGACGGCGACCCCAACGAGTCCCGTCTGGTCGGTGACTTCGCCGGCCTCGAGGTCGACGCGCAACTCGGCGTGCAACCAGCCAGCGACCTGTCCCCGCCCCCGCCGCCGATCGATACCACTGCTGCCAGCCTCGCCGCCACCGGGCTGCCGCTTCCACCGTCAGAGGCCGGCGGCGTGCTCGAGCCGGCGCCGCAGACGATCGTCGACGTGCCGGTGAGCTCTCCGCCCCTCGGCTATATCGTTCGCGCCTTCCGTGGCCTGAACTGGCTGATGCGGTCGCCGCTCGCCGCCGTCCAGATGGCAGCCTTCCTGGCACTACTCGGCCTTCCGATGATCATGATGCGCCGCCGTGGGGCGGCTTCCGATGGAGAGACCGCATGATGGGCACGCCACCTCGCCGCGCCGGCTTCCCGCCGCGGGTCGGCTGGATCCCGCTTGGCATAGGGCTCGTCGCCGTCACCGTCCTGTCTCTCTGGGGGGCCTCGCCGCAGTTCGCTGAACGGGTGGTCGGCCCCGCAGGTCAGAACGCGGGCGCAGGCTCAGGTAATGAAGGAGCCGCCGGTGGACCGGTTGCCGGTGGCCCGAAAGCGGGTGGCCCGGCCAACGTTGCGGGGCCGGCCGCCCGTGCGACCGCCGCTGCTCAGGTCGGCGGCGCCGGCGGCACCGCCTGCGCTGCGGGAAAGAACGGGGGTAGCACGGGCCCAGGTGTCACCGCCAATCAGATTCGCGTCGCGAGCACCATCGTAACGACCGGCGAGGGATCGGGCTTCCTCGGCGAGGCTGCCCAGGGCATGCGCGCCGCCATCAACGAGGTGAACAACCAGGGCGGCATCTGCGGGCGGACGATTTCCCTGTACACCCTCAACGACGGTTGGAGCGCGACCGCAGGGCTCAGCGACATCCAGGGGTTCATCGCCCAGAACTACTTCGCCCTGGTAGGTGAGCCGGACTCCGAGGGTCTCGACGCCGCCATCAACAGCCAGACGATCGACCGCGCTGGCATCCCGGTGGTCGGTACCGACGGCATGCTCAAGTCGCAGTACACCGACCCCTGGGTCTGGCCGATCGCTTCTTCCACTGTCAGCAACATGCATATCGTGGCGAAGTACGCGGTGGACGTTCTCAAGGCGAAGTCATTCGGCATCGTCTTCGACACCAGCTACAAGTTCGGCCATGAGGGGGCTTACGCCTTCGACCAGGAAGTCAAGCGACTCACGGGTCATGACATCCCCGGGTTTTCTGATGACCCATCGGGGAACAGTTGCCACCAGGCCTATTGCGGCGTCGCCACCCAAGGTACCACCGACTTCTCGGGCTCCATCAACACGTTCAACGGAGCCTGCCAGTCGAGCGGCTCGAAGCCGGCGTGCGACGTGGTCGTCATGTTGCTCGAGCCGGAGCCGATGGAGACCTGGATGGGCTCTGAAGCGAACTGCGGTTGCTCCTGGTATGGCAAGCTGATGGGTGGAGAACCCCTCTTCGACGACAACCTGGGCTCCAACTGCGCCGGAAACTGCCGGGGCATGACGGTCTGGACCGGGTACCACCCCGACATCCAGCCCTTTTCGACAGAACCGGCAGTCCAGCACTACGAGGCGGCCCTCAAGAGCGTCTGCCCCTCGTGCGACCCGCACAACGAGTTCACGGAAGGGGCGTACTTGGGCACCCAGTTGTTCATCGAGGCGGCCAAACGAGTCGGGCCGAATCTGACGCGCCAGGCGCTCCAGCAGGTGCTCAATTCACAAACCTTCGATCTCAATCTGGCCTCCCCGCTGACCTTCAACACGTCATTGCCACGAGTGGCCAACAGCACCATGGCTGCGTTCGCCGACAACGCATCGGTCAATGGGAGCTTCAACGGCTGGAACTATCTGCAAACCGGCTTCCTCGCCGACCCTGCGCGCGGCCAGGACCTGGGCTGACGTGACCAATCTCGTCCTTCACGTCGTCCTGTCCCTGCCGCTGGTGGGCGCCTACGCGCTGCTCGGCATGGGAATCACGGTCATCTACCAGGCGTCGCGCGTGCTCAACCTGGCACACGGCGCCATGGCAATGGGCGCTGCGTATGCCTGTTACCAGCTTGCTCGATGGGGCCTACCCATTCCCTTGGCGGTCCTCGCCGGTGTCGCAGCTGGCGCGGCTCTCGGCGTTCTCGTCGAGCGGCTCTTCGTCCGCCGTCTTCGCGCCGCCGGTCCCACGACGCAGACCGTCGGCACCGTCGCCGCGCTGACGTTCGCGATCGCCATCTGCGCTCGCGTCTGGGGTTCTGTGCCTGTGGTGCCACCTCGTGTTCTGCCTGCAGGAGCTCTTCGCTTCGCAGGGGGATTCGTGCCGTGGGCACAGTTCGGCATCTTCCCGATCGCGCTACTCGGCGCTGGAGTGGTGTTTGTCCTCTTCCAGTTCACCGATATAGGACTCGCCATGCGCGGCGCGGCGCAGAACCGGCGCGGAGCGGCCCTGCGTGGCGTCGATCCCGACCGAACGGCGGGACTGGCCTGGATCATCGGTGGCGCACTCGCCGGCCTTGCCGGCATCCTGCTTTCCGGTGCGACTGAGCTCGACCCCTACAGTGTGTCGCTGGGCGTGCTGCCGGCGTTCGTGGCCGCGCTGATCGGCGGTCTCGAGAGCATGCCCGGGGTATGCCTGGGAGCGGTCATCGTGGGGCTTGTACAAGGCATGGTCCCTGCGCTCAGCGTGCTGCCTCACGTTGGTGGGCTGGTTCAGCAGCAGGGGGCATCCGAGCTGATCGTCGGCATCCTCGCGCTGGTCGTCATGGCCTTCCGTGGAGCACGCCTCGTGATGACCGACGTTCGTGCGGAGGCACTTGGATGAGCGACAACGCGCGCAAGGCGGTCGTCATCACCGCGCTGCTGGCGTGGCCGCTGCTGCCCGGCGTCCCCTACGACGCACTCAACACCGGTGTGTTCGCCTGTGAGTATCTGATCGTTGCTTTGTCGCTGGTGCTGCTCATCGGCATGGTGGGGCAGATCTCGCTGTGCCAGGCAGCGCTGGTCGGCATGGGCGCGTTCGTGACCGCTTTGGCCACCAAGCATGGAAACATCCCTTTCCCGTTCACACTGGGCATCGGCATTGCGGCCGGCGCTGGCACGGCCGCCCTCATCGGTGTGGTGGCGCTGCGGGTTCGGGGCCTGTATCTCGCCGTTGCAACGCTCATCTTCGCCTACATCTGCGACAAATACCTCTTTGCCCAGCCTTGGCTGGTGGAGACGCAGAGCGGGACCAGCATTCCCATTCAGGCCATAGGGAAAAATGGCACCATCCCGTACTTTGACCTCGCCGACGCCCACGTCTTCTACTACGTTGCACTGGCCGTTGCCGCCATGGCGCTCTACGGAGTGGCCAACATCCGCGACTCTCGGGTCGGACGCGCATTTGCGGCCGTTCGAGGGTCCGAAGTCGCCGCGGCGTCGCTCGGCATCGGGGTAACGCGCTACAAGCTGCTGGGCTTCGCCTGTGCCGGTGCCCTTGCCGGATTGGCCGGGTCGCTGACGATGATCGGTTCGCGAACGGTGGCACCCACCGACTTCAATTTCATGGCGTCGCTGTACTTCCTGGCCATTGCGGTCGTCGGCGGCTTGCGCAGCCTGGGTGGCGCCATCGCCTCGGCGTTGCTGTTCGCGCTGCTCGTCGGTGAGGTCTTCTTCCGCTCGCCCCAGCTCGCCGACTACCTCGACCTGATCTCCTCGGCCGTTCTCATCATGGTCCTGCTCTTCTTCCGAGGCGGTCTGGGCAGCGTGTCCGAGCACTCCGGCGCCCTCGTGGCGCGGTTCCGGGCTGCCCTTGCGAAGTTCGGACAGCTCTTGTGGCCACGGCGACGACGCGAGGAGCAGACGGAGGCGCCAGTGCGTCCGGCCTTCGCGGGCGGGGTTGGCAGACTCTTCTCCAGCCTGAGGGCCTCCGCTGGCGTGCTCGTGCCGCGCATACGTCGCGCTGGTGACCCGAACCTCGTGGTCGAGGCGGTTTCCAATCGCGGAGGACCGATCGACGTCCTCCGCCTGGCGGCGCGCGTCAGTTCCGCAAATCGCAGCGCGACTCGCGCACAGCTCCGAGTCGAACATTTCGATGACGAGAACGTCCCTGTGGTCGTGCCGGCCGCTGACGAGGGTGTGGAGGCGAGTACGGCCGCGGCCAACGGGTCCTTGGAGCGCCTCCACGCCCTTGCTGGCGAGGAGGAGGTCGCTGGTCAGGCACTCGCGAACGGCCGGCGAGAACCCATCCTGCTCTCGGCAGACAACATCACCGTCCGTTTCGGCGGACTCACTGCTGTCAACGACGCCTCTCTGCAGGTCGGAGCCGGTGAGATCGTCGGACTCATCGGTCCCAACGGTGCTGGCAAGACGACGCTGTTCAACTCCATCCTGGGGCTCAACGTCCCGACCGCCGGCACCGTGCACCTGTACGGCCACGACGTCACCAACTGGGATGTGCACCGGCGCGCCGCACTCGGTGTAGGGCGGACATTCCAGATCCTTCAGCTGTTCAGCGACCTGACGGTCTTCGACAACCTACTCGTCGCCACCCATCTTCAGAACAGCGCCGGTCTCTGGGGCGCCCTCGCCGTCCCCAAGAGCGCGCAGCGATCCGAACAGGCGGCGCGGGCCCGTGTTCACGCCGCGCTGAAGCTGATGGACCTCGAGGACCTTGCTGAGCGCAAGGTCGGCGGTCTGCCGTTCGGCGTGCTCCGGCTGATCGAGGTCGCCCGCACCCTGGTGACCGGCGCGCGGCTGGTCTGCTTCGACGAACCCGCGTCCGGTCTCGACTCGCGCGAGACGGAGCGGCTGATCGAGTGGTTCCGGTTCCTGCGGCGGATCGGCATCACCCTCCTGGTGATCGAGCACGACGTCGACATGGTGGTCCGGCTCTGCGACTGGATCTATGTCCTTGACCAGGGCCGCCTCATCGCGGACGGTCCGCCCGAGCGCATCCGGAGAGATCCCAATGTCATCGCCTCGTACCTCGGTGCGCCGATGGAGGTCGCGTGACGAACATGCTTGATATGGTCCGTCGCCGCAGTGCCTCGGGCGCCGCTTCCCTTGCCGTTGAGAGCGACGCGTCTGCCACGTCGCTCGCCGGTGAGCGCCTGTTGGAGATGGTGCTCTGTCACGTGCGATACGGCTTGGTGCCCGCGTTGCGGGGCGTCAGCGTCGAGGTGCGTCAGGGAGAGATGATTGCGTTGCTCGGCGCCAACGGTGCCGGCAAGACGACCACTCTCCGCGCCATCAGCGGGCTCATCCACCCGCACAGCGGCGAGATCCGTCTCAACGGGGAGCGAATCGACCAGCTCAGCCCACCTCAGGTCGTGCGTCGCGGGGTGGCTCACCTGCCCGAGGGCCGCGACCTCTTTCCTCAACTGAGCGTCAAGGAGAACCTGCGCTACGGATACTGGCCGCGCCGCAAGGACAAGGCAGGCTACCAGCCCGCGCTGGAGGAGGTCTTCGATTTCTTCCCGCGGTTGCGCGAGCGTTCGTCCCAGCGCGCAGGAACGCTCAGCGGTGGCGAGCAGCAGATGCTCGGGGTCGGCATTGCCCTCATGTCTAATCCACGTCTGCTCATCGTCGACGAGCTCTCGCTCGGCCTGGCGCCGAAGGTTGTGGCTCAGCTGTTTGAGATCCTCACTCTGGTGAACCAGCGTGGAACTTCGATCCTCATCGTCGAGCAGTTCGTTCCGCTGGCGCTGGCGCACACTCACCGGGCCTACGTTCTCGCCAAGGGAGAGGTGGTGGCGAGCAAGCCGAGCGCTGAGCTTCGCGACGACCCTGCACTCATCGCCTCCTATCTGGGCGGTGATGCGACTGTCGCGGGGCACGGCGCCGGCGGCTGACGGGAGCGCGTTGAGGTGACCGCAGCTCGCGCAGCCTCTGCAACGCGATTTGCCGTGGTCGGCGTCAGCCAGGGCCAAGACGCGTCAACGACACGCGAGCGAGCTCGGCAGGGGAAACTCGCCACTGCTGGCGCCACCGTGCCCGCCATGCACCCCGGTTCGGGGCAGACGGCTGAGGAGCGGTTGTGGTCCGCATGGTCGGCGCTGGAATGCTGGAACAGGCGTGCTGCCGACGACTTCGGCGATGACCTCGCCAAGTTCGTCCTGCTGCTCTGGACGGCGCGCTGCTTCGGGGCGAATGACGACGCTGCGGCGATGTGCCTGGACCTCGTCGACAGCTGCGCGCCAGACTCCGCGCTGGCTGAGATCGCGGAGGTCGCCTTCGCCCTCGGCGCAGGATGGGCGGAAGCGCTGGTTCTCTCCCGCGGCCTCGTGGACGGAGAGTGACCTCGGTCGACCGGTCAGCGGCGGGGGCGCGGGGCGGGCTTCGCCGGCGCCGCCGCCCGATGGCGCTGCCGGGGCGGCGCGGGCATCAGGTGGTCGTGCAGGTCGGCGACCATGGCCTCGATCTCCGCCATGGAGTGGTGCATGCCCTCGAGGTGGCCGACCAGGCCCTCCAGGCGGTCGACCAGGTCGCGGGCGCGGTCCCAGCCGAGCTCGGCCTCCATGCGTTCGAGGAAGTCGGCGGCGCGCTCGGCGGAGCGGGAGAGGCGGTCGAGGCTGCGGCTGGCGCCGTCGAAGCCGCTGAGGCCGCCGAGAACAGAGCCTGGGCCGCGCAGCAGGCTGCCGAGGCCGGCGCGGGCTGAGGAGCCGTTGGTGGCGGTGGCCGCCTCCTCGGCGGCGGCGGTGCGGGAGTGGCGGCTCACCCGCGGCGGCGCGGTGGTGGAGCGGGATCGGCGGGCGCTGCCGCCGTCGGAGTGGGTGGGCGTGTCGCTGCGGCGTGGCATGTCACATGCCAAGATAGGCGCGGCGTACCTCGGGGGAGTCGGCCAGCTCCTGGGCCGGTCCTTCCATGGCGATGCTGCCCGTCTCCAGCACGTAGCCGCGCCGCGCCACGGCGAGCGCGAGCCGCGCGTTCTGCTCGATGAGCAGCACGGTCGTCCCGCTCGCGTTGATCTCGCGGATGACTTCGAAGATGGCGTCGACGAGGATCGGCGCCAATCCCAGCGAGGGTTCGTCGAGCAGCAGCACGCGCGGCTTGGCCATCAGGGCGCGGCCGATGGCGACCATCTGCTGTTCGCCGCCGCTGAGCGAGCCGGCCAGCTGGCCCTGGCGTTCGCGCAGGCGCGGGAACAGCGTGTAGACGCGCTCGTAGTCGACGCGCAGCTGGTCCTGGTCGCGCCGCGCGTAGGCGCCCATCTCGAGGTTCTCGCGCACCGTCATGCGGGAGAACAACCGCCGCCCCTCGGGCGAGTGGCCGACGCCAAGTCGCGCGATCTTCTCCGCGCCCTGGGTGTGGATGGCGATGCCGTCGAGGATCACCTCGCCGCGCGCCGGGCGGACCAGGCCGCTGACGGTGCGCAGCGTGGTCGTCTTGCCGGCACCGTTGCTGCCGATCAGGGCGACGATCTCGCCGTCGCCGACGGTCATCGAGATGTCGCGCAGGGCCTGGACGCGACCGTAGTAGACGTCGATGTTGCGCAGCTCGAGCAGTGCCCGCGACGGTGCAGGGACGGAGGCGGCGATGGACGGGGTGGGCTGGGTGGTCGGCTGGTCGGTCATGCGGTGCGCATCGCCTCGCTGGCACCGCTGCCGAGGTAGGCGTCGATGACGCGCGGGTTCTCGCGCACCTCGCGCGGCGACCCCTCGGCGATCTTCTCGCCGTGGTCGAGCACCACGATGCGGTCGCTGATGCCCATCACCACGCGCATGTCGTGCTCGATGAGGAAGATGGTCAGGCCCTCGTCGCGCAACCCGGAGATCACTCCCATCAGCTCCACCTTCTCCTGAGGATTCAGTCCCGCCGCGGGCTCGTCGAGGAGCAGCAGGTGGGGGCCGCTGGCCAGGGCGCGCGCGATCTCCAGGCGGCGTTGCAGGCCGTAGGGCAGGTTGCGCGCGTACACGTCGGCATAGCGCTCCAAGCTGAGCCTGCGCAGCGTCGCCAGGGCGCGCGCCTCGACGGCGCGTTCCTCGTTGCGCTCGCGACGGGTGTGGAGCAGATCGTCCCACACCTTGGAGTGCATGCGGCAGTGCTCGCCGACCATGACGTTGTCGACCGCGGTCATGTAGGAGAAAAGGCGGATGTTCTGGAAGGTGCGGGCGATGCCCAGCTTGGTGATGCGATGCGGGGGCATGCCGGTCAACGAGTATCCCGAGAACCGCACGTCACCGCTGCTCAGCGGGTAGAGGCCGGTGATGCAGTTGAAGGCGGTGGTCTTGCCGGCGCCGTTGGGGCCGATCATCGAGACGATCTCGCCGTTGTCAACGCTGAAGGCGACGTCGTTGACCGCCACCAGGCCGCCGAAGCGCTTGACGATGTGGTCGACCTCGAGCAGCGCCATCAGGCGGTCTCCCGCACCGCGGCCAGCGGCTCGGACTCGGCACCGGTCTCCAGCTCGACCTTGCGCGCGCGACTGGGGATGAGCCCCGATGGTCGCAGCAGCATGATGCCGATCAGGATCAGGCCGTAGACGATGAACTTGTAGTCGCTGTACTGGATGCTGCTCAGTCCGCTGACCCCGATGGTGTTGCCCAGCGTCCCCATCCACTCCTGCATTCCCGGCAGCACCCAGAAGATGACGAAGCTGACCAGAAGTGCGCCGACCAGCACGCCGGTGATGTTGCCGATGCCGCCCAGCACCACGGTTGTCAGCGCGGTGACGGAGACGGCGAACTCGAAGTTGTCCGGCGTCACCGTGCCCAGCATGGCGCCGAAGAAAGCGCCGGCGAAGCCCGACACCGAGGCGCCGATGGCGAAGGCGAGCAGCTTGGTGGCCACCGTGTTGATGCCCGTCGCCGCGGCGGCGACCTCGTCCTCGCGGATGGCGACCCAGGCGCGACCCAGGCGTGATCGCTCGACGTTGCGCAGCACCACCACCATCAGCGCCACCAGGACGATGATCGTCCAGTAGTAGGGCCGGGGATTGGCACCGAAGAGGCCGAAGTCGAGGGTGGGGTGGCTGTGCGTCGGGAACGCCGGCGAGTCGATGCCGGAGATGCCGTTGGGGCCCCCTGTGGCGCCGAAGAGGTTGTTCTTGGCGGCGTCGGGGACGATCTCGCCGAAGCCCAGGGTGACGATGGCCAGGTAGTCGCCGCGCAGTCGCAGCGTCGGCGCACCCAGCAGGGCGCCGAACAGCCCGGCCACCGCCGCGCCGACGAAGATGAGCACCCAGAAGGGGAGATGGATGCCGTGCGCCGACGACGCCAGCGAGGCCGTGGTGTAGGCGCCGATGGCGAAGAAGGCGGCGTAGCCGAGGTCGAGCAGCCCGGCGAAGCCGACAACGACGTTGAGACCCAGCGCCAGCAGCATGTAGATGCCGGCGAACTGCGCGCCCCACACCACGAAGCCGGGCGACTGGTTGAAGACCAGCGGGAACAGCCCGCCGAGGACGAAGGCCACCGCGGTGAAGGCGAGCCCGCCGTGGCGGACGATCCAGCCGCGCAGCCCGTAGGCGTAGGCGAGCACGGCGAAGCCGGTGAGCATGATCCACACCGCGTTGTCGGTGATCGCGTCGGGGGTGAGATCGCCGAAGACCAGCTCGGTACGGGTGGTCACCAGGATCAGCACCAGCAGGACGCAGGCGACACCGAGCAGCGCGACGCCGGCGCGGATGCGCGACCAGCGGTAAGGCTCCACACGCTGGCTCATCGTTGCGTAGGCGTCGTAGGCGATGCCGGCGATGAGCGCGACCATGCAGATCCCCATCACCCACACCGCGATCCAGCCGATGCCGGTGGGGGAGGAGACGATCACGTCCATGGGGCTGTGGCCGATGCCGCTGGCCGTCTGCTCGACGAACCACGGCAGCAGCCAGCCCAGCACCAGCAGCAGCGCGCCGCTGACCAGCAGCAGCCAGAGCACCGCGCTGCTCTCGACGATCCGGGTCTGGCGGGCGGTGTCGGGAAGGTCGACCTTGACCTGGGGTTCGGCGACGTCACGCACGGTCGGGCACCCGCATGCCGAGCAGGCCGGTCGGTCGCAGAACCAGCACGATGATCAGCATCGCAAACACGATGGAGTTGCTCCACTCGCCGCCGATCAGCTCGGAGCCGAACACCGAGATCAGCCCGATGACGAAGCCGCCGAGCCCGGCGCCGAGGATGTTGCCGATGCCGCCGAGGACGGCGGCGGTGAAGGCGAAGATGCCGAAGCGGAAACCCAGGTTCCACTGCAGCAGGTTGTAGTAGATGGCGTACACCAGCGCCCCGGCCCCGGCCAGCGCCGAGCCGATGAAGAAGGTCACCGCGATGGTGCGGTTGATGTTGATGCCGCTGAGCAGGGCGGCGTCGCGGTCCTGGGCGGTGGCGCGCATCGCCTTGCCCATCCGGGTGAAGCGGACGAAGACCTGCAGCAGCACCATCATCACCACCGCCACGGCGATGACGAAGAGCTGCGGCCAGAACACCGAGACGTCGTGCACCGTGAAGGCCACGCCGGTGATCCAGTTGTCCTTGCGCGCCGGGTAGTTGCCGCTGCCGGCGGTGACGAACATGATGCCTTCGAGCAGGAACGACATGCCGATGGCGGTGATCAGCGGCGCCAGGCGCGGCGCGTTGCGCAGGCGGCGGTAGGCGACGCGCTCGATCAGCACGCCGAGGATGCCGGTGGTCAGCATGACCAGCGGGAAGATGACCGCCAGCGCGGCGACCAGGCCGGCGCCGTTGCTGGTGGCCAGCTTGGTGAGGTCGAAGCCCAGCTTGCCCAGGCCGGCGCCGATCCACACCGAGACGATGCCGCCGAAGGTGAACACGTCGCCGTGGGCGAAGTTGATCAGCTCGATGATGCCGTACACCATCGTGTAGCCGATGGCGATCAGCGCGAAGATCGCCCCCTGCTGCAGCCCGTTGAGCAGCTGCGAGCCGGCTTCCACGCCGCCCTTGCGGTAGAAGACCGCCACCAACAGGGCGATGAATGCGGCGATGAGGAAGGTGAGGAAGAACTGCGCCGAGATGGCGGAGAAACGAAGCCGGAGCTGGGTCAGCAGCGGCGGCGCGACCCGCACCGGCGGCTCGATGGCGGCGACTGCGGGAACCTCACCGTTCGGCACGCTGGGGAACCTCCACGCGCAACAGGGGGCCCCGCTTGGGGCCCCCTGCATGATCAAGGTGTCTTGCCGTGGCTGCCACGGCGCTCAGCGGGGGGCTGCCGCCCCCTGAGATATCAGACGGTGGTCTTGACCGTGGACGAGTAGGCCCACTTGCCGCCCTGCGCCTGGAAGATGGTGAGCAGGACGTTGCTGGTGTCGCCGTTGGCGTCGAAGCTGGTGTGCCCGATGGCGCCGTCGTAGGAGGTGGCGGCGACGTTCTTGCGCACCGCCTCGCGGAACGCGGTGCCGCTGCTGGGCAGCTTGCCGCCGTTGTCGCTGATCGACTTCTTGACGGCCTGGATGAGGATGTTCATCGCATCGTAGGCGTTAGCCGAGTAGGCACCGGGATCGGCGCCGAAGGCCGCCTTGTAGTCGCTGATGAACTGGGCCGCGGTCGGCAGCTTGCTCGGGTCGGGCGCGGCGACGGAGCCGTACGCACCCTCGGCCTGGGCGCCGGCCTCGGTGAAGAACTCGTCGTCGACGATGCCGTCACCGCCGACGAACTTGACGTTGCTGAGACCGGCGTCGGCCATCTGCTTCTTGATGATGCCGCCGCCGTTGGACGAGGTGCCGCCGAAGAAGATCAGGTCGACGCCGAGACCCTTGGCCTCGGTCAGCTGGGCGTGGAAGTCCTTGGTGTCACCGGGCAGCGAGACGCGCTTGGCCACGGTGCCGCCCAGCTGGGTGTAGAACTTGGTGAACTGGTCGGCCAGGCCCTTGCCGTAGGTCTCCTGGTCGTCGAAGACGTACGCCTTCTTGGCGTTCAGCGTCGAGAACGCGGTCTGCGCGTCGGCCTTGCCCTGGCCGATGTCGGTGGTGCAGACGCGGAAGTAGGTGATCGTGCCGTTGGGCCGCAGCGATGCCGTGTTGATGTCGGGGTTGCTGCCCACGATGGTCAGGCCCGGGTTGGTGTTGGACGGGCTGATCTGGACCAGGTTCGCCTTGTTGGCGATGGGCATCTCGGCGACGGCGACGCTGGAGTTGAACGGGCCTACCACGCCGAGGACGGAGGCGTCGCCGGCGAGCTGGGTGATGTTCTGCGCGCCCTGCTGCGGGTCGTGCTTGCCGAGGGCGACCGAGGAGTCGTCCTTGGCCTCGAACTTGATGGTGCAGCCGCCCAGGGTCTTGTTCTTGTTGGCCTGGTCGACCGCCAGCTGCGCGCCGTTCTGGGTCGGCTTGCCGTCCGACGCGTCGCTGCCGCTCACCGGCAGGTCGGACGCCAGGGTGACGCTGCCGACGCACGACGCGAGACCGCCGCCGCCGCCCGAGGAGCTGCTCCCGCCGGAGCTGTTGTTGGACGTTCCGCAACCCGCGAGCACTGCCAGCGACACGGCGCCGAGAATCGGCACCAACCGCGTGTGGGTGCGTTGCATCTGACCTCCTGATTTCGAATGCGGTCCTGCGGTCGGAAGCCCGCGTAAGGACCCGTCTCCGTGGCAGGGCGAACATGCGAACGCCCCAGTGGCGCCCCTCTGTGTACTCCGGTCCGAGCCCGTTGTCAATTGCAGCACCGTATTCGGGCGACCACGCCCCCGAGGTGTGCAGGTTGTGGTATTGGAAGCAGTCGCCCACCCGCCCGGCCACCGATTCCACTCGTCCGAGGACTGTCGACCATCGCCGCGTCCGCCGTCGCCGCCGCTCTCGCCGCCGCCTTCGCCCTGGTTGTCGCAGGCCGCTGGTGGCGCACCCGCCGCCTCGCCTTCGCCGCCTGGACCGCGGGACTGCTGATCTTCGCCGGTGCCGCCCTGGTGCAGGCCATCGGCGAGCGGTCGGGCTTTTCCGCGCCGCTGTTCCGCGCCTTCTACCTGCTCGGCGGAGTCCTCGGGGTGATCTACCTGGCCCTGGGCACGGTCTTCCTGCTCGCGCCGGCGCGCGTGGCGCGGGCCTGCGCCTTGGTCCTGGTGGTGCTGACCGTCCTCCTCGCCGTCGACGCCGCGGTGGTTCCCATCGACCTGGGCAGGCTGAGCGCCTCGGCGACACCCCGCCTCAGCGACGCCGTCGGCGGCTGGCCGCTGGTGGCCGCGGCGGTGGTCTTCAACATCGTCGGAACGCTGGTCCTCTGCGGCGGCTCGGCCTGGTCGGCCTGGCGCTTCACCCGGGAGCGGTCCGGCATCGACCGGGTGGTCTGCAACCTCCTGCTCACCGCTGGCGGCCTGGTCGTCGCCGCGGGGTTCTCGGCGCTCAAGGTGGGCGCGACGCTCAGGTTCTCCACCCTGGGCATCTACGAGGCGGTCGGCATCGCCGTAATGTTCGCCGGCTTCCTCGCCCTGGGCCGAGTCGGGCGGAAGGCGCCGCGCCGCAGTACCCTGGGCCAGGACGGGCCGGTGCAGTCGGCCGCCAACACCACGAGGTGACCTTCGTGCTCGACGGACGGCGACCAGCGGGCTGCGCGCCGCGGCTGGGCAGCTGGTGGACGGCGAGCGGCAACCCGCCGCCCGCGGTGACGACGCGCCGCCAGCCCTGAACCATCCGCAAACGCATCCCCCGGAGAGTCACCGTGTCCCAGACAGCACCCATCGCCGGCCTGGCCGGCGCCGAGCTCTGGCGTGAGCGCGACGCCGAGCTGCTCGCTCCCTGCTACGCGCGCTACTCGGACCTCGTCGTCGACCGCGCCGAGGGCGCCCACCTCTACACCGTCGACGGCCGCGACGTCCTCGACTTCGGCAGCGGCATCGGCGTGGTCAATCTCGGCCACCGCCACCCCGCCGTCCTCGCCGCGGTGCGTGAGCAGATCGAACGCCTGTGGCACACCTCGGTCACCACGCTCAACCCGGTGATGGTCGAGGCGGCCGAAGCGCTGGTGCGCATCGCCCCCGAGGGGCTCGACACCGTGTTCCTCGGCAACAGCGGCGCCGAGGCGGTCGAGGCGGCGCTCAAGCTGTCGCGCAAGGCGACCGGCCGCAGCGAGATCATCGCCTTCCACGGCGCCTTCCACGGCCGCACCTACGGCGCGGTGACGCTGACCGCGTCGAAGTCCAAGTACCACCAGGGCATCGGGCCGCTGCTCCCCGGCGTGCACCACGTGCAATACCCGTACTGCCTGCGCACCTGCCCGCCCGACGCGTCGGGCCACTGCGCGGTGGCCGCGGGGGAGGAGATCGAGCGGCTCTTCGCCACCAGCGTGGCGCCCAGCGACGTGGCCGCCATCGTCGTCGAGCCGGTGCTCGGTGAGGGCGGCTACGTGGTGCCGCCCGCCGAGTTCCTGCCAACCCTGCGTCGCATCTGCGACGAGCACGGCATCCTGCTGGTCGCCGACGAGGTGCAGAGCGGGGTGGGCCGCACCGGGTGCAACTTCGCCGTCGACCACTGGGGCGTGCGCCCCGACATCCTCTGCGTGGCCAAGGGATTCGGCAGCGGGCTGCCGATCGGCGGCATCGTCGCCCCCGCGGCCGTGATGCGCGCCTGGCATCCCGGCGACCATGGCACCACCTTCGGCGGCAACCCGGTTTCCTGCGCCGCCGCCGCCGCCACGGTGCAGGTGCTGGAGGCCGAGCGCATCCCCCAGCGGGCCGCGGCGCTGGGCGCGCAGGCGATGGAGCGGGCGCGCTCCTGGCAGGCGGAGATGCCGCTGCTCGCCGACGTGCGCGGCCTCGGCCTGATGATCGGCCTGGAGTTCATCCACGCCGACGGGCGGCCCGCCGGCGATGTGGTCACCGCTGTCCGCAACACCGCGCTGCGCAACGACGTGCTGCTGCTCAGCGCCGGTCCCGACGAGAACGTCATCCGCCTGGCGCCGCCGCTGACCATCCCCGAGCCCGAGCTGGAGCACGGCCTGGACGTGCTGGAGGCGGCGATCCGCGAGGCGCTGCTGTGAACGCGCGCGTCGAGACCTCCGTCGTCACCGGCTTCAACATCGTCGGCGGCGAGCGCCGGGAGGCGGTGGGCGGGGCGACCTTCGAGTCGCGCAACCCGGCGCGCGCCTCCGAGGTGATCGGTACCTTCCCGCGCAGCGGCGCGGAGGACGTCGACGCCGCGGTGCGAGCCGCGGCGGAGGCGCTGCCGGAGTGGCGGCGCACCCCCTGGCCGGCGCGCGGCGAGATCATCCTGCGCGCGGCGCAGGTCCTCGAGCGCGAGAAGGAGTCGATCGCGCGGCTGATGACGCGGGAGATGGGCAAGGTCCTGCTCGAAGCCCGCGGCGACACCCAGGAAGCTATCGACATGGGCAAGTTCATCGCCGGCGAGGGCCGCCGCGCCTTCGGCGAGACGGTGCCCAGCGAGCTGCGCGAGAAGTGGGCGATGACGGTGCGCCAGCCGCTCGGCGTGGTCGGCTGCATCACCCCCTGGAACTTCCCGGTGGCGATTCCCTCCTGGAAGATCTTCCCGGCGATCATGGCGGGCAACACCGTGGTCTTCAAGCCCGCCGAGGACACCCCCGCATGCGCCCTGCGCTTCGTCGAGGCGCTCGAGGAGGCGGGACTTCCTGCCGGGGTTGTCAACATCGTGTTCGGCTTCGGCGAGGAGTGCGGCGAGGCGATCGTCCGCCACCCCGGCATCCGGGCGGTCAGCTTCACCGGGTCGGCCGAGGTGGGACGGCACATCGCCGAGGTCTGCGGCTCGATGCTCAAGCGCTCGTCGCTGGAGCTGGGCGGCAAGAACGCCATCGTGGTGCTCGACGATGCCGACGTGGAGCTGGCCGTCGACGGCGCGCTCTGGGGCGCCTTCGGCACCAGCGGGCAGCGCTGCACGGCGTCATCACGGCTGGTGGTGCAGCGGGGTGCGGTGGGCGCCTTCACCGAGCACCTCGCCGCGCGCGCCGCGGCGCTGCGAGTCGGCGACGGTCTGCGCGAGGACGTCGACGTCGGCCCGATCATCAACGAGAAGCAGCTGCGCCGCGTCCACGGGTACACCGAGATCGGCAAGCAGGAGGGGGCCACCCTGGTGCTGGGCGGCGAGATCGCCCGTGAGGGGGAGCTGGCCGAGGGCTTCTTCTACAGGCCGACCATCTTCGGCGGCGTGCGCACCTCCATGCGCGTCGCCCAGGAGGAGATCTTCGGGCCGACCACGGTGATCCTGCCGGTGGAGTCGGTGGACGAGGCGCTCGGCGTCGCCAACGGGACGCGCTACGGGCTGTCGGCGTCGGTGTACACGCGCGACGTGCGCACCGCCTTCCGGGCGATCAACGAGCTGGAGGCGGGCATCGTCTACGTCAACGCGCCGACCATCGGCGCCGAGATCCAGCTGCCCTTCGGCGGCATCAAGGACACCGGCAACGGCCACCGCGAGGCGGGCCACCAGGCGCTCGACGAGTTCAGCGAGTGGAAGTCGGTGTACGTCGACTACAGCGGCCGCCTGCAGCGCGCCCAGATCGACGTCGAGATGTGATCAGCGAAGATCGCACCGTCTGGTTCGGCGCGCGGCGCATGCGCTACGTGCGCATGGGGTCCGGCGACCCGCTGGTGCTCTGCCACGGCTTCCTCGGCTCCGCCGAGAACTTCGAGACGTGGTACGAGGCGCTGGCGCAGCGCCGCACCCTCATCATCCCCGACCTCCCCGGCTTCGGCAGCAGCGATCCCCTGCCCGGCGAGCACACCGCCGAGGCCATGGCGGGCGCCGTCGAGCCGCTGCTGCAGCACCTCGGCATCGAGCGCTTCGACCTCGGTGGCCTCTGCCTCGGCTCCTCGCCGGCGCTGGTGCTGGCCGCGCGCCACCCAGACCGGGTCGGCAAGCTGATCCTGCACACCCCGCTGCTCGATCCCTCGCTGGTGCGCCGCCGCTTCCACCTCCAGGCCGGCGCGATGACCGCGCCGGGGGTGTTCAACGGCATCGTCTGGCTGAGCCGCCGCCGCGTGGTCAGCGACCTCTACAAGCGCCTCATGGTGGAGGGCGACGACGTCGATCGTGCCGCCGCTGACATGAACTTCACCAACCAGACGCGCGCGTATCCCCGGGCCAGCCGCGAGTGGCTGCGCGACGGCCTGCGCCGCCGCGACGTCGACGTGCTGCGCCGCCGCGACGCACCGACGCTGGTGCTCGCCGCCGCGGACGACAGGATCGTCGACGTCGAGGCCCTGCGCACCCTGGCGCAGCAGCTCGACTGCGTGCAGCTCGCCGTCGTCGAGGAGGCGGGACACGGCTGGAACGCGGAGTTCGTGCGCCGCCAGCTCGACGTGCTGAGCGCCTTCCTCGACGGCGCGCCGCTACCCGGGGCGGCGCTGGCGCCGCAGACGGTCACCGCGTAGAGCCGGCGCATGGCCACGCAGCCGCCGCCGAGCAGCGCCGAGTGCGTGATCATCGGTGGTGGCGTGGTGGGGTGCTCGCTGGCCTACCACCTGGCGCGGGACGGCATGAAGCCGCTGCTGCTGGAGCGCGGCTCGCTGGGCGAGGGCTCGACGGCGCGCTGCGCCGGCGGGGTGCGCCAGCAGTTCACCACCGAGGTGAACATCCGCGTCGGCATGATGAGCGTGCGCATGCTGGAGCGCTTCCCCGAGGAGATCGGCGCCACCGCGGACCTGCGCCAGATCGGCTACCTCTTCCTCGCCACCACCGAGGAGGAGGCACGGCAGTTCGCCCGCAACGTCGAGCTGCAGCAGGCCACCGGGCTGAACGACGTGCGCCTGCTCGACGTCGACGGCATCCGCGACCTCATCCCCGAGCTGCGCACCGACGACCTGCACGGCGGCACGTTCTGTCCCAGCGACGGCCTGGCCGGTCCCAACGAGGTGACCGCGGGATACGCCGGAGCGGCGCGGCGGCACGGCGCCACCATCGTCGAGGGCTGCGAGGTCACCGCGATCACCCGCGACGGCGGCCACGTCACCGGTGTCACCGTCGCCGGCGGCACCCAGGTTTCTGCCCCGATCGTCGTCAACTGCGCAGGGCCGCATGCCGCGGTGGTGGGACGCCTCGCCGGCGTCGCACTGCCGGTGCGCCCGTTCCGGCGGCACATCTTCGTCACCGAGCCCTTCGCGCTGTCGCGCCCGGTGCCGATGACCGTCGACTTCCACACCTCCTTCTACTTCCACCCCGAGGGCGCCGGCCTGCTGCTGGGGATGAGCGACCCCGACGAGCCGACGTCGTTCGACACCTCGGTGTCCTGGGACTTCCTCGAGCACCTCATCGAGCACGCCACCTGGCGGCTGCCCGCGCTGGAGCGCGCCGAGATCCACACCGGCTGGGCGGGCCTCTACGAGGTGTCGCCGGACAACCAGGCGATCGTCGGCGAGTCGCCGGAGCTGGGCGGCTTCTGGCTCTGCTGCGGCTTCAGCGGGCACGGCTTCATGCAGGCCCCGGCGATGGGCCACCTGCTCGCCGAGGAGCTGCTCGGGCGCCGGCCGGAGATCGACCTCACCCCCTTCGCGCCCACCCGCTTCGCCGGGGGCGAGGAGCTGGTGCCCGAAGTGGCGGTGATCTGAACTCAGGCATCATGGCCGCCATGCAGCCGGACCCCGACGCCCCGGAGGACCGCGCCACGGCGCTGGAGGAGCCCTCGGGGCTGACCTCGCCGCCCGCTGTCGCAACCGAGATCGAGGAGGCGATCGCCGCGCGGCATGTGGCGGAAAGGGGTGCCCCGCCCCGTCCGGCGCTCCGCCGCTGGCCCCCGCCGGCGCTGCGGGTGCGCCCCTTCCGCTGGTACTGGGCGGCGCAGTGGCCGGTGTTCCTGGGCACCTGGATGCAGGTGGTGGCGCTCGGCTACTACGTGTACAAGCAGACCAACAGCACCACGGCGGTGGGCGCGGTGGCCGCGGCCGACGGGCTGCCCGCGGTGGTGCTCTCGCTCTTCGGCGGCGTGCTCGCCGATCGCATGCCGCGGCGGCGCATTCTCCTTTTCACCCAGTCGACCCTGGGCCTCAGCGCCGGGCTGTTCGCCGTCCTGGTGGCCACCCACCACGCCACCCTTCCCGCGGTGATCCTGGTCGCGGTGGTCTTCGGTTCGGCCGACTCGATGGACCTGCCGACCCGGCAGGCGCTGGTCGCCGACCTGGTCGAGCGCGACGCCGTGGTCAACGCGGTGGCGCTGACCTCGGTGGCGATGAGCGTCACCCGCATCGCCGGGCCCGCGATCGCCGGGCTGCTGATCACCGCCGCCGGGCCCGCGGTGTGCTTCGCCGCGCTGTCCGTCGCCTACATCGCACCCATCCTGGTTCTGGCCACGATCGTCCCCAACATCGCACCTCGGCGGCGCGAAGGCAGGCACAGCGCGCTGGGCGACCTGGTCGAGGGGCTGCGCGAGCTGCGCCACAACCGCCTGGTGCTGGGGCTCACCGTGTGCGCGGCGACGCTGTCGTTCTTCGGCGTCTCCTACATGCCCTACCTGCCGGTGTACGCCAACGACCGGCTGCACGCCGGCTCGCAGGTGCTGGGGCTGCTCTACACCACCGGCGGCGTCGGCGCCCTGGCCGGCAGCCTGGTGCTGGCCACCCTGGGCGGCAGCGCGCGGATCCGCCGGCTCATGCTGCTGGCCGGCTCGGCGATCTACGGCGTCAGCCTGTTCTCGCTGGCCTCGTCGTCCAGCCTGGTGGTGGCGCTGCCCGCACTGGTGGGCATCAGCCTCGGCTTCCTCGGCATGAACACCTCGATGACCACGCTGCTGCAGACCGAGACCGACCCCGCCATGCGCGGGCGCCTGCTCGGCATCTACGTCACCATCTTCGCCGGGCTGCAGCCGGTGGGGACGCTGGTGTACGGCCTCTTCGGGCACTCGGTGTTCCGCGCCATCAGCGTCGGCGCCGTGCTGGTCGGGGGAGTGGGCCTCTTCACCGCGCTGGGCTCGGCGCTGCGCAGCACGGACGGGGTGCGGCAGCCGAGTCGGTAGACTGCGCCGCGGCATGCGCCTCCACCACGCCCTGGCCGCGTCGCTGCTGGCCGCGGCCCTGCTCGCCGGGTGCGGGTCCTCGCCGTCGGGCGGCTCGCCGTCTTCGCAGGCAGCGGTCGCCAAGGTCGGCAAGCAGACCATCCCCAAGAGCCTCTACGACCTGCGCCTGGCCAGCGCGCTCGCCTCGGTGCAGCAGGCGGGCGGGCCGCAGCAGGGATCGTCGGGCTACAACGCCATGCTGGCGCAGCTGCGCACCAACGTGCTCAAGAGCCTGATCATCGACTCGGTGATCGGGCAGGAGGCGCAGTACCGCCACATCGCCGCAAGCGACGCCGAGGTGCAGGCCGAGCTGAACCGCGACGTCAGCGCCGCCGGCGGGATGAGCCAGCTGCAGACCCAGCTCGCCGAGGCGGGCGGCTCGCTCGACCAGCTGCGCGACGAGATCCGCTCGCGGCTCAACGAGCAGCGGGTCGAGGACGTGTTCGCGCGCGACCGCGCCACCGCGATCCTGCAGCAGTTGCGCAGCGGCGGCGATTTCGCGGCGCTGGCCAAGCAGCTCTCCGACGACGACGGCAGCCGCGACAAGGGCGGCGACATGGGCGTGCTGTCGGACACTCAGCTCAACAGCGGCGACAAGGACTTCGCCGCCGCGGTGCGCGCGCTGCAGCCGGGACGGCTGGTCGCGGCGCCGATTCGCGACCAGGCGGGCTACGAGATCATCCGCGTCGACGCGGTGAGCGCCGCGGGCCACGCGGTGCACCGCATCCTCGTGGCCGCGCCGCGCACCTATACCGTCAAGGAGCGCCCCGGCTGGTTCCTGCAGTCGATCCTCGACGCCATCGCGCAGTACTGCAGCCAGGACCAGCTGACCGTGCTGATCGCCTCGGCAGAGCAGCCCTGCGTCAGCGCCGGCGCGACGTCCAGCCCCGGCGTCGCCGCCCCCTCCGCCGCCGCACCTCATTCGCCGTAGCCACGTGCGCGCGTTCCTCGCCGTGCCGGTCAGCGGAGCGGCGCTCGACGAAGGCGTGCAGCTGCTCGACCGCCTGCGCGGCGCGCTGCCCGGAGTGCGCTGGGTGCGTGGTGAAGGGCTGCACCTGACCCTGCACTTCTTCGCCGACCTGGCCGAATCCGACGTGCCGCGGGTGGTCGACGCCGCGCGTGATGCGGCGGAACGCGTGCAGCCCTACCGCATGCAGCTCGGCGGCCTCGGCTGCTTCCCGCGCGAGGGCGACGAGCGCGTGCTCTGGATCGGCATGCTGCACGGCCGCGAAGAAACCGCCGCACTGCAGCGCGCTGCGGAGAACGCGCTGCAGGCGCGCGGCTTCGAACCCGAGCCGCGCGCCTTTGCGCCGCACGTCACCCTGGGACGGCCGCGCGAGCGCTTCACGTCCGCGGCGCGGCGTCGCTGGCAGCAGTTCGCGGATGACACTCTGTCACCGTGCGAGGTACGCGACGTCTGCCTCTATCGCTCGCACATGGGCGCCGGCGGCAGCCGCTACGAGGTGCTCGATCGCATCCCGCTCAGTGCCGCGCGGTGACGTGGTTCTGCAGCGCATCCCACAGGTCGGGGTGCCCGCTGTCGAAACCGAGCGCCCACATGCCGGTGCCGAGCAGGTTGGCCCGGTTGACCAGGTCGTACTTGGCGCCGATGGTGGTTGCGGTGTCGAAGTAGACCTCACGCCAGGAGTTGAGATTGGCGCCGCAGGGATCGCCGCTGCCCGGTGAGTACCAGGTGGCCCACGGCGTGGCGTCGCCGTCGTGGCGGGTCAGCTGCTGGGCGCAGGAGAGATCGTCGAGCAGCTGCGAGTAGGTGGCCGACTGCGGGTCACCGGTGGTGGCAGCGTTGGGGTCGGGAGAGTTGACATTCCACTTGTACCCGTAATAGGGAACCCCGAGGATCACCTTGTCGGCGCTGGTCTTGGCGAGGTACTGCGACACGGCGGAGCTGTCGCTGTACAGGCCGCCCTGCAGCGGCGCGGTCGCCGAGGCGTGGCCCGGTGAGTTGTCGGCCTGCATGTCGTAGGCCATCACGAAGAAGGCGTCGACGTTGGGGCTGAGCGCGCCGATGTTGAAGATGCCGTCGTTGCTGCTGGCCGAGCCGCTGTAGGTCGCCACCACCAGCTGCGCGTCGGCGCGGTACGCCTTGACGCTGGCGTGCAGTGCGGAGACGAACTGGGTCATGCCCTGCTGGATGTACGGGTACTGCGGATCGGAGCGGCCCTCGAAGTCGAGCACCACGCCGTCGAGGCCGCGCATGCGCATCAGGTCGGTGGCGGTGCGCACCGCGGTGGTCATGCGGTTGCCGTCGGTGACCATGCCGTTGATGGCGCCGTTGTCGAAGCAGATCAGCGTCACGTAGACGCGCACGTGGTTGGCGTGGGCGGCGTTGACCATGTCGGTGAGCTGCTGGCCCTGCCAGGTCGACCAGGTGTCGTCGGCGACGGTGTTGCCGTTGCCGTCGACGGTGACGCCGAAGTAGGCGATCGCCGAGAGGTCCTGCATGCGCCACTCGTGCCAGGTGCCCAGCGTCCACGAGGGTGCGAATCCCAGCACCTCGCGCGACGGCGGACCGGGCGGCGGAGGAGGGGGAGTCGGCGCCGGCGGGGCGGCCGGCTTGGGCGGCGGGGGCGGCGGCGCGGCTGTCGCGGCGACCAGGGTGGTCGCCGGCGTGCCGGCTGCGGAAAAGCGCACCACGCCTGTCTGGGGAACAGTCGCGACACGCTGTCCGATGCGCCAACCGCTCGCGTCCAATGCGACAGCGGCGCTGTGGGAATGTGTCTGCGATGCAGTGGTGAGTGTTGTCAGGGTGGTGAGCGCGATCAGCGCCACCGTGGTGCCCAGACGGGCGGAACGCGTGGTCGGGCGTCGGCGCAGAGAAAAGTGCACAGTACCTGTGAAAAGTCTTTCCGTGAAAGGGGGTTGTCGAGGGGCGGCCGCATGGTACACGCGGCCCGAGCGCTGTGCTCTGTTTGCAACCTCACGTTTCCTGCGCGGGTTGTCATCTTTCGCGCGCGGTTACACGCTCGTGACCAATTTGGGCTGCTGCACCCCGTAGGGTGGCCGCGGCCCCAGTCAACCCCCCACCGGTTCAAGCATGCCCCTCTCTCGACACGCCCGCGCCGCTCTCGGCACCGCCGCCATCGTCGCCGCCGTCGGGATCTCCCTCCCGCTGGCGCATGGCAGCGCCACCCAGAAGTCGATCCGCCCCACCGCCTCGGTGCTCTCCCCCCGCATCCCCGAAGCGGGCGTGGTGGGCAAGAAGCAGGCGGCCCACAGGTGGTCCGCCGCCGACGAGCAGGCGGTCACCGACCCGACGCCCACTCCCACACCGGCACCGCCGCCGCCGCCGCCCCCCGCGCCGCCGGCACCGCCGACAACCGCGGGTGGTCTCAACCTGCTGCAGGTGCCGATCACCTTCACCGACTCGACCGCCGGCCGCGCCGGCTGGCCGCAGGACGTGCAGGCCGCCAGCGGCATCCTGGTCGACACCGACACGCACCAGATCCTCTGGCAGCGCAACATGCACGCATCGCGCCCGCCGGCCAGCACCACCAAGATCGTCAGCAGCCTGGTTGCCCTCAACAACTTCGACCCGCACAAGGCGATCACCATCACCCCCGACGCGCTGACCCAGGCCGCCGACGAGACCCGCATGGGCATCCAGGCGGGTGAGAGCTACACCGTCGAGGAGCTGCTCAGCGGCATGCTCACCGTCAGCGCCAACGACGCCGCCACCGCGATGGGGGCCGACACCGTCGGCCTGGGCAACTTCGTGGCCGCGATGAACGCGCAGATGCAGGCGCTCGGCCTGCACGACTCGCACTTCACCACGCCGGTCGGGCTCGACGACCCGCAGCAGTACTCGTCGGCGTACGACCTCGCCGCGGTGGCGCTGGTCGACATGAGCCGCTTCGCCACCTTCCGCAACATCGTGTACCGCTCGCAGGTGAACCTGCCGGCAACCCCGACGCATCCCCAGTTCGAGCTGGACAACCTCAACCGGCTGCTGCAGTTCTATCCCTACGCGGTGGGCGTCAAGCCGGGTTGGACGGGCAACGCCGGAGCATGCCTGGTGGGCATGGCGCAGCGCGGCAGCCATCACCTCATCGTGGTGGTGATGGGCGATCCGGTTCTCTACACCGACGCCACCAACCTGCTCAAGTGGGGTTTCGAGAACTACGGGTTCTCGCCGGAGAGCTAGCCGCGCGACCGCCGCGTGCGCCCGGTCGCGGGCGGCGTCTCGTCACTCTCGGCCGCGCGGAGGTGCACCTCCGCGAGGTCGAGGTGGCGGGCCATCGCCGCCGCGGCGGCACCGGGTTGATGCCGCTTGATCGCGGCGATGATGCGGCGGTGCATGGTGAGCTGGTCCTGCACCTCGTGGCCGACGCGGATGCGTCCCTGCCAGGAGCGGGTGCGCGCCTTGCGCAGCGGCTCGCGCAGGCCTTCGAGCAGCAGCCCCAGCATGCGGTTGCCCGCCGCCGAGGCGACCGCCTGGTGCAGGTCGATGTCGGCGGCGACGTAGGCCTCGGGCTCGAAGGACTCGGCGGCCGCTTCGAGGCGGTGCAGCGCCTCCTCGCAGCGCTCGATGTCGGTGGTGGTGGCGCGCCGCGCGGCCAGCTCGGCGATCTGCACCTCGACCAGCTTGCGCAGTTCGAAGAGGTCCCACAGCCCGCGCTGGTCGGCGCGCAGGGCGACGTCGAAGAAGTCGCGCAGCGGCGAGGAGTCGACGCCGCGCACCACCGTACCCTTGCCGGCGCGCACCTCGACCAGCCCGCGCGCAGCCAGCGCGCCCAGCGCCTCGCGGACGACGCGCGACGAGACCCCGTAGTGCGACGCCAGCTGTGCCTCGGCGGGCAGCAGCTGTCCGGGCGAGAGCTCGCCGGTGGCGATGCGCTCCCCCAGGTCGCGGAGGATGCGCTCGGCGAGCCGCTCGCGGGGGAAGGGCGCGGGGTCAACCAGCGAGCGGGCGGCTGCTCCCGGCTCAGGTTGTTGCATGGCCGTCACGGGCGGATTCTACGGCGCGGCGCGTCGCGGCGCCCGCCGTGGTACCCTGCACGTCGACATATGACATATGTCGTTTGACAGGAGCATACGAAGCAAAGTGGTCTTCGCCCTCTCGCCCCAGGGTGCCGCCGCCCCCAACGTCGTCCCCGCCGCGGTCTCCGACCTGGACCTCTGGGACGTCTACCGCGCCATGGCGCGGGTCCGCCGGTTCGAAGAGCTGGCCGCCCAGTATTACGCCCAGGGCCGGATCGGCGGCTTCCTCCACCTCGCCATCGGCGAGGAGGCGGTCTGCGCCGGCGCCACCACGGTGCTGCAGCCGCACGACCACCTGATGACCCACTACCGCGACCACGGCTGGGCCCTGGTCCGCGGCATGGACCCCGGCCGCTGCATGGCCGAGCTGTTCGGCAAGGCCACCGGGGTCAGCGGCGGCCGTGGCGGCTCGATGCACTTCGCCGACGCCAGCCGGCGGATGTGGGGCGGCTACGCCATCGTCGGCGGGCACCTCACCCTGGCCACCGGCCTGGCCTGGGCGGCCAAGGTGCAGGAGCCGGGCACCATCGCCTGCGTCGTCTTCGGCGAGGGCGCCAGCAACATCGGCGAGTTCCACGAGGCCGCCAACCTGGCCGCCACCTGGGGCCTGCCCATCCTCTTCCTCTGCGAGAACAACGGCTTCGGTATGGGCACCCGGTCGGAGCGCGCCGCCGCCGTTCCCGACGTGGCCCGCCGCGCCGCCGCCTACGGCATGCCCGCCTGGCAGGTCGACGGCATGGACGTGCACGACGTCGTCGCCGGAATGCGCGAGGCCGCCGCCTTCGTGCGCAGCGGCGAGGGCCCGGCGATCCTCGAGGCGCACACCTACCGCTTCCGCGGCCACTCCATGGCCGACCCCGAGCTCTACCGCGACAAGGCGGAGGTCGAGGAGATGAAGCAGCGCGACCCGCTCGCCGGCATCACCGCCGAGTTGCGCGCCGTCGACGCCGCCCGGGTGGCGGAGATCGCGGCGGAGGTCGACCGCGAGATGCAGGCGGCCGTGGAGTTCGCCGAGGCGAGCCCGTTCCCCGACGTCAGCACGCTGGAGGACGGCATCGTCGCCCGCGCGGACGGGCTGTCGCGATGAGCGCCACCCTGGCCGCGACGCGCACCACCACCGTCCGCGAGGCGATCCGCGACACCCTGCGCGGCGAGATGCAGCGCGACTCGCGCGTCGTCCTGCTCGGCGAGGACATCGGCGCCTACGGCGGCTCCTACGCGGTGACCCGCGGCCTGGTCGAGGAGTTCGGCACCGAGCGCGTGCGCGACACCCCGATCGCCGAGTCGGCGATCGTCGGCGCGGCGGTGGGCGCGGCGATGGGCGGCCTCCGGCCCGTCGCCGAGCTGATGACCACCAACTTCGCCCTGGTGGCCATCGACCAGATCGTCAACCACGCCGCCAAGCTGCGCCACATGTTCGGCGACCAGTTCGGCGCCCCCGTGGTGATCCGCATGGTCAACGGCTGGGGCCAGCTGGCCGCGACCCACTCGCAGTCCTTCGACGCCTGGTTCGCCCACGTCCCGGGCCTGCACGTGGTCGCGCCCTCGACGCCCGCCGACGCCGCCGGCCTGCTGCGCACCGCGATGCGCGGCGAGGACCCGGTGATCTTCATCGAGCACTCCCGTCAGTACGCCCAGAAGGGCGAGGCCCCCGAGAGCGACCATGTGGTCCCGTTCGGCAAGGCGCGCGTGGTCCGCGAGGGTCGGGACGTCACCCTGGTGGCGTACTCCTACACCGTGCCCATGGCCGAGGCGGCCGCCGAGCGGCTGGCCAAGGACGGCATCGACGCCGAGGTGCTCGACCTGCGCTCGCTGCGCCCGCTCGACCGCGGGGCGCTGGTGGAGTCGGTGCGCCGGACCCATCGCGTGGTCTGCGTCGAGGAGTCCTGGCGGTCGTTCGGAGTGGGTGCCGAGGTCTCGGCGACGCTGCAGGAGCTGGCCTTCGACGAGCTCGACGCGCCGGTGCAGCGGGTGGCGGCGCGCGAGGTGCCGATGCCCTACTCCAAGCCGCTCGAGGCGGCATGCCTGCCGGCGATCGACGACGTCGTCGCCGCCGTGCGCGGGCAGCTCTAGCTCAGATCTTCTCCACTGTCTGGGCCGGGCGCGTCACGCGCCCGGCCTCGCGCAGGATTCCGCCCCCGGCCGCCGCGAATCCTCCGCGTGGTCAGCGGATGCCCGCTCCGGCGACATGAAGTCGCCTGCGCCGGCGTGCTCTCCTCTCCTAGAAGAGAGGAGGACGCGCGGCGCGAATGACGCAACACCGTCCGTCACCGCCGAAGCGGGAGGAGACGACGCCGGCATGATGCAGCCCGGCCGGCATCGACAGGGTGTACGCCACAGGGGGGACAGCGACCGCGCGCCCCATGAACTAGAGACGTACGCCGACCCCGAACATTGCACGGAGCGCTGACAGGTTTTCTCGTCAGCCGCCCCAGAGGGGACGCTGCCCGGCCGCGCTGAGCACGGCCTGCCCTCCCGCCGCCGGCCCATTCACATGTCGGAACACTGCAGTCCCAGCAACCAGCACGTCCGCGCCCGCTTCGACGCAGGCTCGCGCGTTGGCCGCGTCGACCCCGCCGTCGACCTCGACCTCGGTGGCCAGACCCTGCCGCTCCACCTCGCGGCGCACCTGCTCGACCTTGCGCAGCGTGCGCGGGATCAGCGTCTGGCCGCCGAACCCGGGGTCGATGGTCATCACCAGGGCGAGGTCGCAGGCTTCGAGCACGTCGTCGAGCACCAGCGCGGGGGTCGAGGGGTTGATCGCGGCGCCGGCGCGGCAGTCGAGCTGGCGGATGCGCGTCAGCGTGCGATGCAGGTGGGGACACACCTCGTAGTGCACGGTGATGGCGTCGGCGCCCGCCTCCTGGAAGGTGGCCAGGTGGCGGTCGGGCTCGACGATCATCAGGTGCAGCTCGAGCGGCAGGTCGGTGGCCCGGCGCAGCGCCCGCACCGTGTCGGTGCCGAAGGTGAAGTTGGGCACGAACACGCCGTCCATGACGTCGACGTGGATGCGCTCGGCGCCGCTGCCCTCCAGGGCGCGCACCTCGTCGCCGAGGCGCCCGAAGTCGGCGGCGAGCACGCTGGGAGCGAGGTGCACCGCGTCGCGACAGGGTGTCCAGCGAGGCATCGCGGCTGATCATGCCATCGCGAGCTGAGGTCGTGACGGCGGCCCCCGTAGCGCCAAATGCCGGGGCCGTGCACAATAGCCCGACACCAAAACGCCGACCGGCACCTGTGTTCCTTCGGAGGTGACATGACACCTGCCGTCGAGCCGGCCCGGCAGACCGGTCGTCGCCGCGACGACCGGGGGTGGGGGGCCGGCACCGACAGTGCGGTGCGGCGGGAGGCGAGACGCTGAGGAGCCACCCAGCCGCCACCGTCGACGCGCGTCTCGAGCGCACCGGCGACCCCAACCACGAGGTGACGCCGGCGCAACTCGTCCTCGCGCCGCTCTGCATCGTCGCGGCCGGTGCGGCCTTCACCGCCGAGCTCAGCGTCGGCAGCGATGCCTCGACCTTCGGTGCCGTCTCGGTGATCCCGGTGCTGGCGGCGTCACTGCTGCGCTCACGGCCGCTGACGCTGATCGTCGCCGCATTCGCCATGCTGCTGCAGGTCGGCGGCGTCAGCGCGGGCCGGATCAGCCGCGACACCGCGGGCATGCAGATCTCGGTGTACCTGCTCACCCTGGCGGTGGCCATGCTGCAGCAGTCGCGCCCGCCGCTGCACGCGCTCGACCGCGATGCGACCGCGGGCGCGGTGATTCGCGTCGCCGGCATTGCTCCGCTCACCAGCATCGCGGAGCGGCTGACCCGGCGCGAACGCGAGGTGGTCGTCCTCGCCGTGCAGGGCCTGACCGCGCGCGAGATCGGCGCCCAGCTCTTCATCGGTGAGCGCACCGTCGAGACCCACCTGGCCCATGCCTACGGGAAGCTCGGCGTGCGTTCCAAGCTCGACCTGGTGCGCCTGGTCACCGCGAGTGCCGAGGATCACAGCGATCTCCGTACCGGTACGGAAGCGGGTACACGCGCCAGCGCGTAGCGTCCCTTGGCGGCGGTGCGGACGCGGGGATGACCCGTGGCCCCACCCGGTCCCCGCACCGCGCCGCCACTCGCGCTCGCGAGCCCAGCTCGACTCAGCGCTCGCGCTGCTGCAGCTCCCGAGCCAGGCAGGCGGGACAGGCGGGCGCGCCGTTGAACATCAGCGAGCACTCGGCGCTGAGGTGGCCGTCGTAGAGGGTGAACGCCGCCGGGGCGGTGGGGTGGTGGCGCGGCTTGGCCTTGGCCGGGTTGCCGGCGCCCTCGGGCATCAGCGGCTGGCGTGGCGTGCGGGGCATGGCGGTGCTCAGTCTCGCATCGCGGCGGCGGCGGCCTGGTCGAGGAACCACAGCAGCTCGCCGTCGGCGGGGCGGACGCGCGCCGCGGGCACGCTGCCCTCGACGACTCCCCGCAGCGCCGGGCCCTTCTTCTCGCCGCCAACCAGGAAGAGGACCGCTTCCGCCGCGTTGATGGTCGGGAAGGTGACGGTGAGACGCTCGTACGGTGCGTAGTCGGCGAGGCCGGGGACCACCCAGCGGCGCTGCGCCTCCAGGGCGGGCGTGCCGGGGAAGAGCGAGGCGGTGTGCCCGTTCTCGCCGAGACCGAGCAGGATGCAGTGCAGCCGCGGCGCGCCATGCGGGCCGTGGGCGAGAGTATCGGCCAGGAGCGCCGAATACTGCCGGGCCGCCTCGTCGAGATCGGGGAGCTCGGCGGGCATGCGGTGGACACGCTCGGGCGGGATGGGGACGTGGTCGAGAAGCGCCTCGCGGGCCATGCGGTAGTTGCTCTGCTCGTCGTCGGGCGGCACGGCGCGCTCGTCGCCGAAGAACACCATCCAGCTGGGCCAGGTGATCGCCTCGCGGTAGGGCGGTTGGGCGAGGCGCTGATACAGCGCCTGTGGCGTGCTGCCGCCGGCCAGGGCCACGGCGAAGTAGCCGTGCTGGTTGCGTGCCTCCTCGGATTCACGGGCCAGCCACGAGGCGGCCTGCTCGGCGAGGTCGGTGGCGCCGGGCAGGACGCGGACGATGCCGGGGAGGTCGCCGGCGGTCATGCCGGGCCGCGGGGTCGCCGCCGGCGCTCGGCGTGGGACAGCAGCGCGGCGCGCTCCACCGCCTCGGTGTAGATGCGGTCCTCGCCCGACTCCTGCAGCTCGCGGCCGACCAGCGCGTGCAGGTCGGGCTTGTGCGCCGCCATGGTGCCGCTGGCGGAGAGGCCCTCGGCGGTGGCGATGCTGGTCACCGTGGTGCCGCTCTCGCTGCACACCGACACCACCGCGGTGCGGCCGTCGAGCCCGCAGTCGATGTGCACCGCGAGCAGGCGGCCTGCCTCGGCATGGGCGTCGGCCTTGCAGGTCAGGGCGATCTCGGGGCCCCAGAGTTCCGGCCAATCCAGGCGAGAAGACAGCCAGCCGGCGAGCAGCCAGGCTTCGCCGGAGGGACGGTCGCCACAGCTCTGGATCTCGACGCGGCGCACTCCCTGGATGAAGGGCTGCATGGTGCTGCCGTCGAAGCTCTGCGCCAGCAGCTCGCGCCAGGGGAGCAGGCGCTCCCAGGCGAGGTCGCCGACGGGGAGGTGGCCGTGCCGGCGGTGCGCTCCGACCAGGGCGCGCAGGGTGGCCATGGGGTCGTCGTAGGCGTCGCTGTCGAGCAGGATGCGGTCGCACACCTCGATGACGTCGGCGTGCAGCGCCTGCTCCAGCGGTGGCGCACCAACCAGCCACAGGGCGACCGGCACGTCGGGCAGCAGCAGCGGCATGACCACGCTGGACAGGTGCAGCGCCGACTCGCCGCGCACGGTGAGCCGCACCGACTCGGCGCAGATCTGCTCGGCACCGCCGATCGCGGAGCACTCCAGGGTGAGGTCGGCGTCGACGCCGTCGGGCGCGGCGTTGCGGTCGGCGACGACGATGATGGAGCGGGCGGGATGGTTGCTGGCCACGCGACGCACCACGTCGGAGGCCATCTCGGCGCTGGCCTCGTCGGTGCACACCGCGACCAGGGTGAGCACCGCGGTGCGCACGGGACGCACGTCGTCGTGGCCGGTGCGCAGCATCTCGCGATGCAGCTCGGCGAGCTCCGCACTCAATGCATGCAGGGTGCTGACGTGGGCGCCGCGGACCACCACGGGTTCGGCGGCGGTCATCGCGCGCTCACAGGCGGCGCCACTGGCGGCCGTCGCGGGCCATCATCTCGTGCGCTTCAGCCGGCCCCCAGGTGCCGGCGTCGTAGTTGGGCAGCGAGTCGCGGGCGGGCGGGCACGCGCGCCAGCCGTCGAGGATGGCGGTGCAGAAGCGCCAGGCCTCGTCCACCTCGTCGACGCGGGCGAAGAGGGTGGCGTCACCGAGCATGCAGTCGAGCAGCAGGCGCTCGTAGGCCTCGGGCGACTCGGTGAGGAAGGCGCTGCCGTAGAGGAAGTCCATGCTGACGCTGCGAATCTTCACCGCCTGCCCCGGCACCTTGGCGCCGAAGCGCAGGGTGATGCCCTCGTCGGGCTGGATGCGCAGCACCAGCAGGTTGGGGTCGATGCCGTTGCGCGGCAGGTTGGCGGTCTTCGAGGTGATGTGGCCGTGGAAGGGCGAGTGGGGCACGTCGCGGAACTGGATGGCGATCTCGGTGGCCCGCTTGGGCAGGCGCTTGCCGGTCCGCAGATAGAACGGCGTGCCCGCCCAGCGCCAGTTGTCGATGTCCATGCGGATGGCCACGAAGGTCTCGCGCAGCGACTCCGGCGCCACGTGCGGCTCCTGGCGGTAGCCGGGGACCTGCTCACCCTCGACCCAGCCGGGGCCGTACTGTCCGCGCACGGTGTGCTTGGGCGCGTCCTCCTCGAGGATGGGCCGGACCGCGCGCAGCAGCTTGACCTTCTCGTCGCGCACCGTCTCCGCCTCGAAGTTGGCCGGCGCCTCCATGCCCACCAGGGCGACCAGCTGCATGATGTGGTTCTGCACGATGTCGCGGAGCGCCCCGGACTCCTCGTAGTAGGCGCCGCGGCCCTCGACGCCGATCGACTCGGCCACGGTGATCTGCACGTGGTCGATGTACTGCCGGTTCCACAGCGGCTCGAAGATGCCGTTGGCGAAGCGGAAGACGAGCAGGTTCTGCACCGTCTCCTTGCCCAGGTAGTGGTCGATGCGGTAGATCTGCTCCTCGGCGAAGGAGTGGTGCAGGTCGGCGCTCAGCTCGCGGGCGGTCTGCAGGTTGCGGCCGAACGGCTTCTCGACGATGATCCGGCAGTATCCGCCATCCCTGTCTGGAACCCGGCTCATCCCCTCCTCGCCGAGGCGGCGGGCGACGTCGCCGATGCCGCTGGGCGGGATGCTCAGGTAGTACACGCGGTTGCCGCCGGTGCCGCGCTCGTGGTCGACCTCGGCGAGCACGCGCTTGAGCTCGTCGAAGCCGCCCTCGGCGGTGAAGTCGACCGGCGCGTAGCGGATGCCCCTGGCGAAGCCGTCCCACACCTCGTCCTGCAGCGGCACCCGGCCGTGCTTCTCGATACCCTCGCGGAGGTGGGCGCGGAACTGCTCGTCGGTCATCTCGGTGCGCGCCGCGCCGACCACGGTGAAGCCGGGCGGCAGCTGGCCGCCGGCGGCCAGGGCGTAGAGGGCGGGGACCAGCTTGCGCTGGGTGAGGTCGCCGCTGGCGCCGAAGATGACCAGGGCGCAGGGCGGGGGAGTGCGATCGATGCGCAGGCCTTCGCGCAGCGGGTTGGGCGTGGCGACGGGCGTTGCGGTCATCGCGTGGCGCGACCTCCTAGGTGGCCGCCGGTGTGCCTTCCGGCTTGACGGCGTGGCCGCCGAACTCGTTGCGCAGTGCGGCGATCACCTTGTTGGCGAAGCTGTCGTCCCGGCGCGAGTCGAAGCGCATGAACAGCGACAGCGCGATCACCGGCGCGGGGACGCGCAGGTCGATCGCCTCCTCGACGGTCCAGCGCCCCTCGCCGGAATCCTCGACCCAGCCGCGCAGCTTGTCGAGCCTGGGGTCCTTCTGGAACGCCGCTTCGGCCAATTCCAGCAGCCAGGAGCGCACCACGCTGCCCTGGTTCCAGAGGTGGGCGATGGCGTGCAGGTCGAGGGAGAAGGGGCTCGCCTGGAGGATGTCGAAGCCCTCGGCGTAGCCCTGGAGCATGGCGTACTCGATGCCGTTGTG
>CAZCJX010000009.1:0-1097 GCA_964499205.1 uncultured Actinomycetes bacterium
CTCGACGGCGCCTCGCAGCCGGGTCCGCGCTGCACCCACGACCGCGCAGACTGGACGCCCACCTGCTGACCCTGGGGTCTGAAACCAAACCCCCTTATTTCTCGCCACAGAACAGGTTGTTGCCCGGGCCCTAACGCTGTGTAGCGCCGCACAGCGACCCTTGGCCCATGCTCATCGTCGGCGGGATCGCCGTGCCGCCGGATAGCGGTGGCAGTGGCGCAGCAGAGGGCGCGCGTGCCCGAGGCTGATCGTCTGCGGGGCGCCGCCCGGCCGCGGACCGGCCCGGAGGGCGAGGCCGCCGACCCCGTCGCCCGTGCCGTGGAGCAGATCCTCGCGTCGCTGGAGGAGCGGCTCGACGCCATGGTGGAGGCGATCGTCGGCACCCTGCGCCGCGACATCACCGACTACCACGCGCCCGAGGCCGAGCCCGCGGTGGTCGAGAGCCTGGAGCCGGCGACGCGGCGGACGCTGCAGATGGTGCTGCGGCTCTGGCGCGAGCGCCGCCGCCTCTCGCCCGGCGATCGGGTGGTGATGGGCATGATCGGCACCCAGCGCGCCGAGCAGGGCGTGGCCCTGGAGAGCGTCCTCGCCGGGGTGCGCATCGCCCGGGGCATCGGCTGGACCCACGCCGTCGAGGCGGCCCACCGCCTCGGCCCCGAGAGCGGCGACGCGGTGCGTGCCCTGGGCGACATGGCGGCGCTGCTCTTCGACATCGTCGACGACATCCGCGACGCCATCACGTCCGGCCACGGCCGGGTCGAGGACACCCGCACCCGCGCCCGCGAGCGCACCCGCTCCCAGGTCTTCGACGACCTGCTCACCGGCAGCTTCGAGGAGGACGACGACATCGTCGTCCGCGCCCGCAACTTCGGCTTCGACCTGCGCCGCGCCCACGGGCTGGTGCTGGTCACCACCGCGCGCGCCGACCAGGATCGCGCCGCCATCCGCAGCGCGGTGGCGACGCTGATGCCCTCGCTGGGCAACGCCGCCGAGGTGCCGATGACCGCCGACGTCACGCCCCATGTCGCCATCGTGGTGCCGATCAGCGCGGTGACCTGGGACGAGGTCGCCGACGCGGTGCAGAAGATGTCGCGCAC